>CAYTBO010000023.1:0-40744 GCA_964436055.1 uncultured Ohtaekwangia sp. | reverse complement strand
GGCTTGATTTCCAACTTATCGAATAAGCGTTTGAAAAACATCACATTAACAGAAAGTCCATTGAGCTCTACCATACCCTCCGGATTGAGGTACACCTTATCCGCGACAGTCGCCAGGTAGTAGGCCCCTTCCGAATAGGCACCGGCATAGGCCAGCACCCATTTCCCTGAACTTTTAAAATCCTGCAAGGAATGGCGAATCTCTTCAATGCCGGAAAATCCAGCCTGCAGATAAGCCGAATTCAAATAAATACCTTCGATCTTGGGATCCTCTTTAGCATAAGCAATCGCGTCTTTCAATTGAAGCAAGCCTATGGCTGCATTTTCGCCAGGAATAAACTCGCTGAACGGATCATCAACGGCCTGCTCCACAATCGGAGCATTTAAGTCCAGGTACAATACGGATTTGGCTTCTACGACAACTTTATTCTCACTGCTGATCAGCATTGAAAAAATACTTCCACCTAGCAGAATAAGTACTAAAAAGGCAGCCAGGGAGCCCAGGCAGGAGGCAAAAAAACTTTTAATAAATCCCATACAAAATCAATTAGAGTGCAAACTTAAACTCAGATAACGTATTAAAAGGGAAATAGATCAACTTTTTACTGAGTCCCCGAATGCCACACCCTAAGGCTATAAACTCAAGGCAGTTTTTTATTCGTGTTTGTTACAACCTACGGATAGCTCAAATTTTCTTTCTTTTAACAAAGCCGAACGGTTTCTGAAGCCAGGTAAAATGTTCGAAGATGTTGCGAAGTCCCCAGGCATCGCATACCCTGAAGGTGAACTCCTCGCCACTGCCATCGCGGAACCGGAGGATGATCTCCGGATGAAGTACCTGGGGTATCGACTCATACCGGCTAAGTACCTCATAGTCTTCCATGCAGGATTCCGGGGTCTGCCCTATGGTATCGTGATCGAAGTAATACCTCCTGGCCTGCCCGTAGCCCCGCACCGTCAACAGGTGTATGGAATTGTTGTTGGATATAGGCCTTTTTGACACCATTACGGCATAGACAGCCCTCCTCACCTTATATATACCCGGACTCAGCTCCCTTATCTTCATCTCATCTTCTCATTTTAGCAATACTAATTTATTTAGTAATAAACATCCCATCCAAGGTTTATTTTATTATTTTCGCTCTATGTGCTACGAGATACGATCCAGTACGCTGGCCAAACTAAAGTATGTGAAGCGCTACGAACCCGACCTGCTGGTGATCCATGAACTGGAAAAGCTATTGGAAACACTACTCCCCATGCACTATGCTTCGGGGTTCGATCACCCCGACCTGCCCGTGATCATCCAGGAGGACGGTGTCGGAAAAGTTCGTCTGATGAATTGGGGGTTGATACCGAACTGGACCAAAGGAGCCGGTGAGGTGGTGAAGATCCAAAAAAGCACACTCAATGCCCGTGCTGAGACCATTTTTGAAAAGCCTGCCTTCAGGGATTCTGTTGTGAGAAGGCGGTGCCTGGTTATCACGGATGGATTTTATGAGCACCACCACAAAAACAAAAAGACATATCCCTACCATATCCGGTTGAAGGGCAGTGAGCCGATGACGATGGCAGGCATCTGGGACACGTGGCGTGGAAACGGTATAAAGCGCAACACCTTTTCTATTGTCACCACCCGGGCCAATCCGTTGATGGCGCGTATTCACAACAATCCCAAAACCAGTGAGGGTCCGCGCATGCCCCTGATCCTGCCACCCGATAAAGAGAAGCTGTGGCTTACGCTGGATGGCAACGACCCTCAGGCGCTTACCGACCTGATGGTGCCTTACGATGAACGCGAACTGGAGGCGTATACCATACCACGGTTGAAAGGCAAGGGGGCGACAGGCAATTCAGAGAAAGCCTACTCACGGCAGGATTATGTGGAGTTGATGACCGTACAGGGAGGACTTTTTTAGTGCTTTCTTCCGACAGGGTGCCAGCCAGCTCAGTTCGTATTAAAAGGAAAATAGATCAACTTTTTACAGATTCACTTGAATGTCTCACTCGACTGTTTACCATTCAACCGATTCAACCGGTATATTGGTCTTTCAAAATGAGAAAGCACCACACAACGTACCTCCTGCTAGGTTCCAATGAAGGGAACCGAACCTTACATTTATCTGATGCCATTGAGCATATTCAAGCTCATGTGGGCAGTATTATAAGAAAATCAAAGATTTATGAAACCGGTGCCTGGGGTAAAAACGACCAGCCGGATTTCCTCAACCAGGTGATAAGCGTTGAAACCACACTAAGCCCTCATCCGTTGCTGGAAAATCTAATGGCCATTGAAAATAAAATGGGGCGTCAACGGATTGAAAAATGGGGACAGCGTCTTATTGACCTGGATATTTTGTTATACGAAGATCTTGTAGTGGACGAAGGGAATCTCCGTATACCTCATCCCGGAATACCGTTTCGGAGATTTACCCTCGTTCCCTTAAAGGAAATGGCGCCTGACCTTCTTCATCCATTAACCAAAACAGATATATCCACCTTATTGAAAGAATGCCCAGATCAACTACCCGTGAAAGTGTTTAGTTAGTTAGCCCTTAAAAAGCTGAAAGGGTTAAAATTAATGGGAATATGAAGTGATTTGGGTTGATAAAATCTGCAAGAAATCAGAGTTTTATATCGAAAACTTTGCAGATTTTAGAAATTCATAGAATGTAAAGCATTGAGCTAAATGCTATCGCTGTTGCGCGGCTGAATTCGTTTTGATTGCTATAGAAAGCTAGTAGTCCGCGCAAATCATCAGGGGCGGGCTGCGCCCGCCCCTGATGATTTGTTGTGCTACTGCAATTGTAATGCGGAGGTCCGATTGCCTAGCGCACCTGTGTGCCGAAGCTTTGCGCTGGCATACATAGACAACTAATTCATTAGAAAGAATCCATCGTTTTAATGCTATTAGAAAATAAGTTTTTAAGGGACGACTAGTTAAAGGCTGTTGGCTTCTACCTGGGGAGCAATTTTCTTAACTAACCCCTGCAGCACCTTACCGGGGCCGCACTCGATAAACACGGTGGCACCGTCATGGACCATATTTTGAACGGATTGCGTCCAGCGAACCGGAGCCGTAAGTTGGTCAATCAGATTTTTCTTTATTTCACTAACCGATGTTGACGGCAATGCGTTTACATTCTGGTAGACAGGGCAAACCGGTGTGCCAAAAGTCGTTTTTTCAATTGCCTCCGCAAGTTCTTCGCGGGCTGGTTCCATGAGTGGAGAATGGAATGCTCCGCCTACCTGCAGTGGTAGTGCTCTCTTGGCTCCGGCTGCCTTTAGTTTTTCACAAGCTATTTCAATGCCTTTCATAGATCCTGAGATTACCAATTGGCCGGGGCAATTGTAATTGGCCGCCACCACCACCTCATCGATACCAGCACAAATCTCCTCCACGATATGATCTTCAAGTCCAAGAATTGCGGCCATGGTAGAAGGATTTATCTCGCAGGCCTTCTGCATGGCTGCAGCCCGCTTTGAAACCAACCGAAGCCCATCTTCAAAGGAGAGCGTCTTATTGGCAACAAGTGCTGAAAACTCTCCCAGGGAATGGCCCGCCACCTTTTCCGGTGTAAACGTTTTTGCCGATTCTGCCGCAGCCACAGAATGAAGAAAAACGGCTGGCTGTGTCACCTTTGTTTGTTTCAGATCTTCCGCTGTACCGCCGAACATAATCTGTGTGATCTCAAATCCGAGAATCTTATTGGCTTCATCAAACAGGGCTTTGGCTTTTGTATTGGCTTCGTATAAGTCTTTGCCCATTCCTACGAATTGAGCACCTTGACCGGGGAAGATATATGCTTTCATTGTTTATAATTTTCTATTCAAAGACGCACCACCAGTGGCGCGGCATGGGTAAGTCTCAAAAATAAGGAATGGAATTCTTAATCCAAGAATCGCGCCTTCAAGGCAGGCGTGGGTATCATACACTGATCCTGCCTTCCAAAAATTTTGTATCTGTTCTTCGCGATAAGATTGTATACCCCGTCGCGGATAAACCGGGGGATTACCTTAAACCCATAGCATACGGGCCATAGGCCTCCAAGATCTCTGGCAATTTCCAGCACCGCGTCACTCCGGTGGTAGTATTTTTCATTCTTGATTAGAATTATGCTTTCCAATAGGGCTACGGGTATGTTGTACCGCCTAAGCTGAGTTTGCCCAACATGAGATTGAAGTGCGGCAAACGAAAATAAGTTTTTGGAATCTCGTTTAATGATGAATTGGACTGAAAGATTACAAAGATTGCACACTCCGTCAAAGAGCACTACCCTATTCCCTACCGAATCAGGTGCACCCATCCCTTAAAGGTTTGATTTCTCTTAGCCGGATCGACCACATCAAACACAACTTCCGCTGAATAAAAGTATACACCTCCCGGCACTTCTCCCCCGGCGTTGTCGAGGCCATCCCAGCGAATAAAAATGGTGCGCTCCCCACCTGACTGATAATCGAATAACTCCTTACCCCATCGGTTGTAGACTGTAAAGTTTACTCTTTCTACAAAACGCGCACATCTGCTGCGGATATCAATGATATCCCTTTTTGAACCGCACGGGTCAAGCGAGTTTTCGTCAAGTTGTACGCCACCAAAAGCACTGAAGTTTGGATTGTGGCAGTCACCGTTCGGAGAGAATACGTTTGGCAACTCATAGTAGGGGCAATTATCGAAACAAAATTCTTCGCTCAGTTCACTTTCATTGCCGGAGCGATCAACGGCAGAAACTTTATAGCAACGGGCAAATGAGGGAAGATTTGAATCAATAAAGAAGGTATCACGAACATTCGTGGCGTACGGCTCAAAAGGATCACCAATTCGGTTTGCCACGTAAATATTATAGGTGCTAATATCCGCTCTGCATACGGGATCCTCCGGTCTTCCCCACGTAAGGGTATTGGAAAAAGTCTGTAAATCACAAGAGGTAGTACTAAAAAACTCATCACAATTTCTGGCTACAACCTCAATTGATGGTGTGCACGGGGGCACGTTATCATTGGGTTGGGCACAAATAATTTGCGAGAAATTAACCAGCGGTTCATCTATTTCAGGATTTCCGTACGCTCCGCGGGTCATCACCCGGTAGCAATATATTTCAGTATCTAACAGAGGTGTTTCATTAAATTGTCCCCTGTCCACGTAATTAAATTGACTTTCGTTAACATTTACGCTATCGATTAACAAAAGCTGGTTTTCTGTATCGCCCAGTGATCCTCTAAAAATCAAATGACGCGGGAAGTTTTGAGTTTGATTGCTCCAGGGTACATCAGCGGCCCATGTCAGCGAAATCTGTTCAAATTCCGATGCTGCCTCCAACCGCACGGAGGAAGCCGTAAAAGAGGTATCTATTCGTGTATTGTTGGCATCAAAAGCGATTATGCGGTAGTTATACACTATTTCCTCCGTGTTGAGGCCTATGTCGACAAAAGTTGAATCGGTAAGCTGGCCAGGATGAGGTTTCGTGAGCTGAAGCGCGCTGCTAAAACCTTCGGCTCTCCATACTTCATAACTGTAGGGTGGAGGAAATTGTATCTTATCTACATCAAACGGCGACCTCCATTTTATGGTAATTTGTCCCTCTGCCGGACTGGTTCTATCCACCGATACATTCGTGATGACCGGAGCATCGGCTAAAATGGGGGGAATACAAATCTCCTGAGAAACGATACTTTCCCCTCCACCTGGTAGTGGGAATACGGCTACAAGTCTATAGCAGTAGGCAGCGCCGGGGGCAAGTCCTTTGCCCGCATTCGTATCTCTAAACGTAGTTGACCCAACGGGCACTTCGTTAATTTTTGTGTAGCCCAGAAAATCAGGCATGCCTGTAACACATTCGGGAGGCGTGAAGGCAAATTGGTCAACCCTTCTCCATATTTGAATTCTTTCTGCATTGGCGCAAAAATAGGGCTCCCATTCAAGATCTGCCGCCCGGCTACCCAGATCGACTTGTGCATCTACCCACTCGGGTGCCGGTCCCACCACCGTAATGTTCCATGTTGCAAATGAAGCGAGACTTGGGCCGGAGGAGGATTTATCCGATATTTTAAACACGACCTGATACGGTTGATCCTTTATGTGCTCGCAAGTGGTAGCCCAGTTGAAATTAAGAATAGCCTGATTGGGTGGCGCTGTTGACTGAAACTTCGGCGGGTTGGGTGTGAAGGTAGCCGGTGAGGGTGAAATTCCGAATACCTGAGAAAATACTTCAATCTTCACACTATCCAGATCGGGATCAGAACCAAAGATGTCCTGGTTAATTACGGTTCCCGCTTCTACACAAATATCCTGCGGTACGATTAGTTCCGGTCGCCGATTGTCACAATCCTCTACTATGATCTGCATATCTCGCGTCACGTATCCGAGCTGGACCCAGGTGCCCTGGATTTGTCTCCATTCTATAATGAGGAACGCGATGTTGTATTCTCCCGGTGACCCTGGCGCATCCCAGGTAATGGTTCCTGTTCGTGAATCTATTTCAAAGGTTGGAGGACCATTTTGATCTTCATTAGCAGAACCAAAATCAATACCCACCGAAGTGTAAAATTCCTGAGCGTTGGGATCGCGATAGCCATTTACGAATTGCCCCATTTCCTTTTTAGGAATAGCAAATTCAAAAGATATACTGTCTCCATCCGGATCAAATGCTCCCGGATTGTGAAACCATGCCGCCGCGGTACAGGCTTTGTCGATAGGTGGTATGAGCAATCTTGGAGAATTGCTACATCCTAATATCGGATCAATATTAATGCCGGTCTCAAGATAGAATGTGGTCTCTACGGAATTTATCATATTGAGGATCCCCGCATTTCTATTTGGCTCCAGGTAACTGATAATATACTTTCCGGGCCCACCAAACGTGTGGTTTATAGAGTAAGAAACAGTTGCTACCCCTGGGCCCAAATCAGGCCTTAACGTATTATCAACAATGGGTGTACGATGCGGAGCACTGCCATCACCAAAGTCTAAAAGACCTTCCCCAAATTTAATGTCCGACCCTGTATTGGTATAGACGGTTATGGTGACACGGAAAGTGAGACCCGTACAGCTCAGCCGCTCCACTGTAATTTCGCCGGCACGGAGATGCGTGGCCTCCACTCGTATTGAGAAAAGCATAGCACCGATTATGAAAATAAGGGCTAAAAGAGAATTCCTGGTCTTCACTTGCATAGGTAAAATTCGGAATAAATTTACAACAATAATGCGGGAGAATAGGTTACACAAATCTCAAAATACCGCAACTTGTCCCCATATAAACGATGAACGGACTTATATTTTTATAATTGCAGGCTATTTTTTATGGAATTATTTCTTAAATCTAGAGCCAGAGGCGCTTAAATTACGAAGTATGACAATAGTGGTCGTTAAGTTATCTCCAAATACAAATACATATGAGAATAATTGGGAGTAAACAACATGGAAATTGCATCATCACCTTTTTTCATTGGAATAATAAATACCTAATCAAATTGGAATCGGGTCCCTTTGAGCAAACCTATAAAGTACAGGAATACGATTTGGCCGGTGAAGAAGAGCTGATCAAAATTATTTCAGACGAATTCATTGAAGAATGCCTAATGCGATTTCAGCAAATGGCTGACTCGCTCCAGAAATCGATTGAACGGCTTTAGTTGGGGGAATATCTTTATATTTGAAGCCTGCACTTGTTTACCTAGTTGATGGAGATCGTTGAAAAGAAGAATAAGAACATAGGTTATACCCCTATTCTGAAAGGCATTCCGGAATGGCCGGTATACCAGCTTAGCAAAAACCGGAAAGAATTTCTCGAAGAGGTTTCACAGAAGACTTTTGATCGGGTGAAAGAACTCAGGCCGGGACGGAAGCAGCTCATTGACGAATTGGAGGCCACCGTATATCGAGAGCAAAACCGGCTTAAGCGGAACCGATGGAGAGCAGACCCTCCGGATGAAAATGCTTTCTGGTCAAACGTAAAGAATGAACTTGTCGAGCTTAGCAGCAAGGTTGAAAATAATACGGACAAGAAGGAAGAAGAAATTCTCAGGAAGATTATCAACCGGTACTCAAATGAAATCGCCGGAAATTTTAAACCTAGCTCCTACAAATTTGCCCGTGAGGCTATTAAATTTTTCTTTGGCCGCCTCCTTAATGGATCAAAAATCAAAAAGTTTGGTGGCTTTTTCAGAAGCAAGTACACCTTGCGAGATAAGATTCACATTGTAGGTAAGGTAAAATTAATTCGCAACCTGGCTACAAAAGGCACCGTGGTGATGGTACCCACCCACTTCAGCAACCTGGATTCTATTTTGATCGGGTGGATAATCCATTCGCTGGGGCTACCTGCGTTTATATATGGAGCCGGCCTGAATCTTTTCAACATAAAGATCATTGCTTACTTTATGAATAGCCTTGGCGCCTACAAGGTAGACCGAAGGAAAAAGAATTTGCCGTATTTGGAAACATTAAAAATGTATTCCAACCTGGCTTTACAAAAAGGAGCACACAGCCTGTTCTTCCCCGGAGGCACAAGGTCTCGATCCGGCGCTATCGAATCGAGGTTGCGATTAGGTTTGTTAAGCACCTCCGTTGAAGCACAACGAAATCTATATCTGGAAAATCCCGATAATGGCGAAGCGGTAAGAAAAATATTTGTTGTACCCGTCACCTTGAATTACAACTTTGTGCTAGAGGCCCCTGACCTGATAGAAGATTACCTGCACGTAAAAGGACAGGATCGTTATTTTCCGGAACAGGATAACTATGGAAGCTTCCAGTTGTTGCGATTTCTTTTTAAGTTTTTTACAAAAGGATCCAACATTTCCGTTTCTATTGGCGCCGGGCTTGATGTGTTGGGGAATTACGTAGACCATGAAGGCAATAGTTTGGACGCACAAGGCCGTATTATTGATACCCGTGATTATTTCCTTTCCAATGGCAAGGTAGGCATCGATCTGCAGCGCGAAGATGAATACACCCGTATGTTGGGAAATAAAATTGTGAAGGAGTATCATCGGATTAATCGCGTTTTTGCCAGTCACCTGGTGGCTTTTATTGCCTTCGAGATGTGGCAGAAGAAATATCCCAAACTGGACTTGTTTAGTTTCCTCCGATTACCCGAAGAGGAAATGGAAATTGAGTACACGGAATTTCGTGAGACCTTTAAACGGGTAAGAAAAGAAATTTACCGATTGAAAGATGAAGGAAAAGTAAATTATGCCACCCACTTCAAAGGAAAAGCGGATGAAGTAATCGCCCATGGGCTGGATAATGTAGGTACCTTTCACCTTAAGCGACCGCTCTTCAAAAACAAAAAAGGTAATATTATCACGCACGACCTTACGGTGCTTTACTACTACCACAACCGCATGACAGGGTATGACCTCGAGAAGTTTATCTGACAAACCTGTCGGTGTGATTGGTGCCGGAAATTTTGGCTCCGCGATTGCCAATATTCTGGCTGCACAGACCAAAGTGATTCTGTACGCCAGAGATGAACAAGTAGTGCAGCACATTCTGGAAAAAAGAGAAAACCGGGGTCATGTACTCCATGATAACATTACACCCACCCATGATTTGGAATTTTTGGCGAAACAATGTGATGTCATTTTTCCCATTGTTCCTGCTGCGCATTTCCGGTCGATGATGAAGGCCATTTCACCTTATCTTCATCCCTACCATATTTTAATTCATGGCACTAAGGGTTTTGATATTAAACTGAAAGAAGGCCAAAGGTTGGAAACAGTAAAAACCCTGAGCCGCGAGCAAGTGAAAACCATGAGTGAGGTGATTCAGGAAGAGAGTGTAGTGGTGAGGGTCGGGTGCCTGGCCGGACCGAACCTGGCCAAAGAGCTGGCACAAAGACAACCCAGTGCCACGGTAGTGGCGAGTCATTTCCAGGAAGTAATTCTTGCCGGCAAAAGACTCCTTCGCAATGACCGGTTTCAGGTTTATGAAAACAATGACATCGTAGGAGTAGAAATGGCGGGGGTTTTAAAAAATATTATCGCTATCGCTTCCGGGGCGCTTAGTGGATTGGGATATGGGGAGAATGCAAAAGGACTTCTCATAAGCCGGGGCGCTGTTGAAATGATTTATCTGGGAAGGGCCTTAGGAGGCAACATCAAGGCCTTTCTTGGACTAGCAGGAATCGGCGACCTGGTTACTACCTGCAATAGCCCCATGAGTAGAAATTTCACCGTTGGCTACAAACTGGCTAAAGGGGAGAAACTGGATCAGATCTTATCGGATATGCAGGAAGTAGCTGAAGGAGTCAACACCGTCCGGATCGTGAAAAAGTGTGCCGACTATTACAAGGTTCGTGCGCCCATCACAGATCGCCTGTACAAGGTTTTGTTTGAGGGCGTGACCGTTGAAGAAGCGCTGGTACACCTCATGCGATATCCGCTGGATGTAGATATCGATTTTATACAGGACTAGTCAGCCTTTCAATACGTTCACCCTCCAGGGTATAATAACAGCCCATAGCGTCTGCCATCAGGCAGGCATGAACAGGAAGTACCCCCAAAAGATCACCTGACTTGTACCGTTTAGCTTCCCCATCGGGTGCGTGAATAATGCCATGCTCTTGCGATAGGGACTTAACATACATTTTTGTGGGAGGCAAATCCCAACCGTTCTTGTTGAGTGATACCACAGAACCGAAATTCCGTTCACCTTGTTCATCCATCAGGTAGTCCTTTGAAAAATGAACACCCCCCCCGTAAATAATTATTTCATTCCGTCCCGGGTAAGAGGCAACAACAGGACATACCAAAGCTAATGCAATTTGACTAAGAGAACAGGAGCCAATTAACTGTTGAGTAAGGTCATAGAAGACCAGGTTACCGGGCCGAATTTCATCAATACCTTCAAATCTATTCACTATGCTTGCAGATGGCGTATCGCCAATCGATAATTTTAATTTCGGAAAACGAGTTCTGTACCTGGCAGCAAGCGTATTCATTATGGCTACTTCGTTTTGGTGGGTTGTTTCAACCTCTGCAACTGAACGATGTTTGTAGGTTTGTCCCGCATGACTAAGGAATCCCTCAAAATGAAAAAGTGAAGATGATTCGATCTCTTTCAATACTTGGTTGATCGCCTGATCGTTGTCGGGCCCAAAACCCGTTCGATGATATCCGGTATCAATGTCAATATAGATCGTAACCGGATGCAAGAGTTCACGCAGTAGCCTCGGAAGCACATCCAGCGTTGAAACAAGCAAATTGAGTTTACACGTTGCGGCCAATTGATTGATTGTATCTACCTCAAGGTAATTGACCGGAAATGCAACGGTGATATCACTCCAGCCATCCTCAGCAAAAAAGGATGCCATTTTCAATGAAGATACCGTGCAGGTTGTCAATCCGCGATCGCTGAACCATCGGCCAATCTCTTTTGATTGGTGTGTTTTAAAGTGAGGACGAAGGTTAACCTTACTCCTGATTGCCTTTGAGATTATGCGATCAATATTGGCAAGGCACTTTTCCTTATCCAGCAACAGCGTTGGAGAAATTATTTTCATTTTTACTGGCTAGCCACGGTAGGCGGAGGCTATTTTGGCTGCGGTACTGGCAAGTTCCTCAGTTTGCGGCTTCAGTTTAGGTCTGGTGAAATTAATATCATCCATAGAATTCATAGGAACCAAGTGGACATGGGTATGCGGAACTTCCAGTCCGATCACGGCCACACCTATACGTTTACAGGGAATTGCCGATTTTATTGCTTGCGCTACTTCTTTGGCAAAAACCATCATGCCTGAAAGCGTTTTATCATCGTGATCAAAAATATAGTCAATCTCCTTTTTGGGTACTACCAGGGTATGCCCCATCACCAGCGGCATGATATCTAAAAAAGCAATGAAGTCGTCATTCTCCGCAACAAGGTGTCCTGGAATTTCACGATTGATAATGCGGGTGAAAAGACTGGGCATACGAATTAAATTTCTATTTTCAATATTTCAAACTGAATCTCACCTGCCGGTGTTTTGATCAGTGCCGTATCCCCTTCCTTTTTCCCCAGTAGGCCTTTCCCAATAGGTGATTGGGTAGAGATTTTCCCTTTTTTAAGGTCGGCCTCTTCTTCAGAAACGAGCATATAGGTAAATGATGCACCGTTCTTTTTATTTTTTATGGTGACTTTGGAAAGTATGGAAACGGTAGAAGCATCCAATTTGCTTTCATCGACCAGCCGGGCATTCCCCACTAAGTCTTCAAGTTGCGCAATTCGCGCTTCCAAATGCCCCTGAGCATCTTTTGCGGCATCGTATTCCGCATTCTCGCTGAGATCACCTTTGTCACGAGCCTCCGCAATCTGGCGGGCAATATCAGCCCTTCCCTTGGTTTTCAACTGGTTCAGATCATTCTTCAACTTCTCCAGACCTTCCTTTGTATAATAAGAAATCTTCGCACTCATAACGACCATAGTTTATTTCACCTTTTTCTTTGGGGTACCTTTCAAAAAAGAAACAACGGCTTTGGGGAAAACCGTTGCTAATGCTTCATTACAAAAGTAGTTTATTATTTCACTATATCAAATTTAGGATTTAACCTGATTAACTGCCGACAAGTTCTGGTATATTCATTTTTACCTGATCAAAAAGTTCATCATCAAATTTTGCCAGATAAAGGGTTTTGGCCCGAGCCAGTTGATCTACGGTTAATCCTTTTACACCCCTCAGGTCAGCTTTATATAAGCTGGCATTTTCAAAATCAGCTCCCATCAGGTAACTGTTTTGAAGATTCGCTTCCATCAAAAAAGCGTTTTTGAAGCTGGTTTTAATCAGGAAAGCCCCTTCCAATTGTGCTTTAATCAAAAAGGCATCATTAAAATTTGATCCACTGGCGTAGGCACCTCGCAGGTTTACCTGATTGAGGTTAGAATTTTCCAGGTTGGTTTGGTTAAGACGGGTATTTTCCAGGTTTGATTCAATGAGTGACGAATTTGAAATATTCGCAGAGTTTAGGTTAGATCCTTTGAGGTTCACGTAGTTCAGGTTCGTTCGGGCGAGATAACAATTCACTAAATTAATTTCATAAATTCCGTGTCTGTTCAAGCGCTTGAGGTTACCCACGGTTCGGAAAGCCGCCTCATCAGATTCCCACAAACGGAAGTCATCAATTTCATCTTTGTAGGTTCTTATCCGCTGGCGTGTTTCACCATTCTGATTTAACCAAAACAGCAAAATACCTATTACGGCAATGTCAAAAATCATCCCATGCGCTTCGGCCAGAACCTGAGGCCAAAAATTTTCAAAGTCGTTGAGATAGTATTTAAAACTTAAAACCATTACAATCAACGTAATCAGCAAAAGTACAATAGCCGATGTCATCAGCGGTTTCTCAACCACCTCATTATAAATATCCTGAATTCGCTTCAACATTTTTTTACTCCATGACATATTCTTCAGAAGGAAGTACTTCAATTTAAAACAAAAATAATCCTTTTAGATAATGGACTAAGTTGAATTTTGCACTCAATCTTACATCTGACTAAAATCACCAAGCCCAAAGACGGGAAATTAGTTACAACATTAAATGAATCGTGAGGAAATAAATACCTAGTCCCATTAAATCATTAATGGTCGTGATAAAAGGGCCCGAGGCCAGTGCGGGATTAAAACCAAAGTGATTTAGGACCAGGGGTGTAAGCGTTCCTATTAGTGAAGCGACTAAAACTACGGTGAATAATGCGATGGAAACAACAATAGCAAGACTGTCGCTTCCTTTGCCAAACAACAAATTAGCTGCCAAAACAATTAGCGCCAGCAGCAGTCCGTTCAGCAAGGCTACAACAAAAACTTTTGTTAATCGTTTCCACAACCCATCCTCTACAAAGCCCGGGTTGGCCAAACTCTGAACCACAATTGACGAAGACTGAATTCCTACATTCCCTCCCGTTGCCTGTATTAACGGAATAAAAAATGCTATCGCTGTGATTCTCAAAATGTCTCCTTCAAAAACACCAATGAATTGTACACTGATCAATCCCCCAAAAATTCCAATAATCAGCCAGGGTAGACGCGCACGCGTCAATCGCCAAATGCTATCATCCTCTTCTACATCCTCGCTGATTCCCGACATCAGTTGTCTTTCTTCCTCAGCTTGTTCGGTGATCACGTCCACTACATCATCTATAGTAATCCTTCCAACCAACTGACCATATACATTTACTACGGGAACTGCCTCCAGATCGTATTTACGCATGATACTGGCTACTTCTGAATCTTCCATGTACGTCTCTACAGAAACTAATTCCGGATCATAGATGTCGGCTACTTTGGTATTGGAATCGGTGAGAATCAATTTTTGAAGCGGCACTCGCCCCAATAATTTATTATTTTCATCTACTACGTATACCGCATAAAACTTCGATACGTTCTCCACCTGTTTGCGTATCTCATCGATGCATTCAACGACTGTCCAATTGACTCTGGCTTTGATCAATTCTTTGGCCATCAGACCACCCGCTACATTTTCATCATAGCGAAGTAGATCAATTACCTGGGAGCGAAGTAATAAATCCAAACCTGCCAGTACCTCTTCTCTAAGTTTTATGGGAAGTTCATTGAGAATATCGGCAGCATCATCCGAATCCAATCGATCGACAATAGCAATTAATTCAGTTGAATCATAAATTTTTAAAAAACTCTTTCGGGCATCGCTGTCCAGATCCGTAATAATCTCAGCCCGGATTTCAACATCCAACAGATCTAAAACATACTTTGATTCTTCACTATTGAATTCGTACAAAAGAGAGGTGATGTCCGCAGCATTTACCCCTTCCATGTTCCTTATTATAAACTGCGCATCCCGTTCATCCAAGGCAAGCTGGAAACGGTCACGGTACTCTTTTGTCAGTTCAAATGGGATTGATTCAACCATCCAATTTTTCAATTTGTTGGGTCAAAAAAATAAAATCCGCTACAGTCAATTGTTCCGCCCGTAGATCAAGCAGTTTCATAGACGAAAGTGAAGCAGGTTCTCGTGAAGTAAGAGCGGGCAAATTTAGCCTTTTCAGTGCGTTGCGCAATGTTTTTCGTCTGTTTTGAAATCCTTGCTTTACCAGGGTAACAAAAAGTTGTTCATCGCAAGGAAGTGACAATACTTGATTTCTTTTTAAACGAATTACCGCCGACATCACCTTAGGCGGTGGAAAGAAAACTCCGGGTGGTACTTTAAACAAAAGCTGGACATCATAGTATGCCTGCAACAACACACTTAGAATGCCGTACACTTTACTCCCTTCCTTCGAAGCGATTCTTTCGGCAACTTCTTTTTGAAGCATGCATACCACCTGATCCACCCGGTTTCTATTTTCCAATATTTTAAAAAATATCTGAGAGGAGATATTGTACGGAAAATTGCCGATCACATTAAAATTGGATTTGAAAATACCGGCCCAATCCACACGCAATATGTCGCCCTCGATAATACGGTGCGTGAGCTGACTATAATTCTCTTTCAGGTAGGCGACAGAATCCCGATCAATTTCCGCAACTTTAAAATCAATGTTTTTCTTCAGCAAGTATTTACTTAACACGCCTGTACCTGGTCCGATTTCCAGCACGGCAGGACAATCACCTGCCAACTCAAGCGATTCAACAATGTTGACGGCAATGTTTTGGTCTTTTAGAAAATGCTGTCCTAGAAATTTTTTGGGGCGTACCATTAGTTTATTAAAATCACTTGAAAATTAGCGTAAATTGCGGATAAGCAACCATTGAATTGAATAGATGACTAAAATTCAGGAGAAACCAAGAATCGGTATTACACTGGGTGATCTCAATGGCATAGGACCAGAGGTAACCATAAAGGCATTGGCCGATGCACGAGTTTTGCAAATGGTAACACCCGTGGTCTATGGCTCCACAAGGGTTCTTTCTTTTTACAGAAAACTGATGAACTTGGAAGAGTTTAACTATAGCCAGGTAAAAAACAAAGGGCAGTTTTTTCCTAAAGCCATCAATGTGGTTAACTGCTGGGAAGATGTAATAGAAATCCAACCGGGCAAGCCCACCCCTGAATCTGCCAAAGGAGCTTTGCTGGCGCTTCAAAAGGCAGTCAGTGATTTAAAAGAGGGTGTTATCGATGGTCTCGTAACCGGACCCATAGATAAAAACACAATTCATGGAGAGCATTTTCCCTTTCGGGGACACACGGAGTATCTGATGAGTGAATTTAATGAGACCGAATGCCTGATGCTGATGACAGGGGATGATTTGCGCATTGGCCTGGCAACCGAGCATGTACCGCTTAAGGAGGTGTCTACGTTGATCACCAAAGAACGAGTTGAACTTAAAATCAGATTACTTGAACTAACGCTGAAGAAAGACTTCAACCTAAGCAAGCCACGGATTGCCGTGTTGGGTTTAAATCCGCATGCCGGAGACGAAGGACTGATTGGTGATGAGGAAAATAAGGTTATCCGTCCGGTTATCAATGATTTAAAGAACAGGGGTAAGTTAATCTTTGGTCCATTCCCGGCGGATGGCTTTTTTGCATCCACACAGCATAAAAAATATGACGGCATTCTCGCCATGTATCACGATCAGGGGTTAATTCCATTCAAGTCATTATCCTTTGATTCAGGGGTTAATTTTACTGCCGGACTCCCTGTTATCAGAACTTCTCCGGATCATGGTACCGCCTACAACATCGCCGGCAAAAACCTTGCTGATGAGAGCTCAATGCGCCATGCAATCTATACGGCCACCGACATTGTGCAACACCGATCATTGCAATTGGTTGAAAAGCAGTAAAAGTAAGTCACCCGTAAGATGTATCCGTGGATTGATCTCAATACCCGCAATTATTTAGTAAATTTGAATATAAATGGATATTGTTACCAAGAAACAGCTTAATATACTCATTCAATTGGCTGAGGCTGACAAACACTTTGCTAAGAGTGAACGTGAAATGATATTTAAGATCGCCAAGGAAAGAAATTTCCCTGAGGAGGCCGTTGAAAGCCTGATTCGCAATCCGGAAACAATAGGATCGCTAGGCGCTTTGTCGGAAGACCAGAAATTTCAATACCTGAATACCTGTATTGATCTTATTTTTGCTGATCAAAAGTTATTTGAAAGCGAACTGATATTCTGCAGAGGGATTGCCATAAAGCTGGGGTTCAAAAAGAATGCAGTTGATTTTATGGTCGAGGAACGAAATAGATTGACCACAGACCAGCTAAAAAGGCGCGTTTTGGCTGAATTTATTTAAGACACACGTATCGGTTCCCAAAGTCCATAAGAAAATGAACCTCAAAAAGGGGAAAATACGGTAAAACGTAATAAATTTGCCCGCTAATTTTAAAAAGTACCCCCGGTGAAGCCGCTTAGCATTAACATTGCAGGGCTGGATTTAAAAGCCCATCATTTCAGCTATACGTTGGATGAGCGCTTTATCAAAGAATACGGCCAAGGCTATCTCCCGGAAGGACATTTCAGTGTAGAAATTGTGTTGGATAAACACGAAACGTTCATTGAAGCTGATTTTAAAATTGAAGGAAAGGCGAAACTAACCTGCGACCGCAGTCTGGAAATTTTTGATTACCCGATATCCATACAAAAGAGGATGCTCTTTAAGTATGGCGAACAGGATGAAGAATTGACGGATGAAATTACCATAATCAGTCGCGACCGTTCAATCCTGGATATGGGGCAATTGGTGTATGAATTCATTGGGTTGGCAATACCAATGAAAAAATTACATCCCAGATTTCAGGATCAGGATGAAAATGAAGAGGGAAAAATGGTTTACAGTTCGTCGAACGATGAAGAAATTGAAAGTGATAAGACAGACCCTATTTGGGATAAATTAAAAAAGTTAACATAAACTAATTCAGGCATGGCACATCCAAAACGAAAAATCTCGAAAACCAGAAGGGATAAAAGAAGAACGCATTACAAGGCAGAACCGAAGCAATTTACCGTTTGCCCGACAACCGGCGAACATCACCTTCCCCATCGCGCTTTCTGGCAAGAAGGCAAACTTTACTACCGAGGAAACGTGGTAATGGAGAAGGAGGTCTTAGCTTAAGCCATGCCCATTCTTCTTATAAAAGAATTTGAACTAATGAACCTGTTGCCATGCGCAATGGAGAAGAATTAAGGTAATTTAGATTTTAGCGAATGCTCGATTCACAGATCGGGCATTTGTTTTTATTGATGAGGTAGGTAAACCGTTAAGAAAATTTTAAGATGACCAAAATAAGGGCAGCCATTACCGGAGTAGGCGGACATGTTCCCGACTACATCCTCACCAACAAAGAGTTGGAAACAATGGTTGAAACCAGCGATGAATGGATTACCAGTCGCACGGGAATACGAGAAAGAAGAATTCTGAAAGGCAAAAATCTTGGCGTTTCTTACTTGGGAGCCAAAGCTGTCAAAGACATGCTTGCCAAAACCAAGACAGATCCAAAAGAAATTGACCTGATCATCTTTGCCACGATTACACCCGACATGCCTTTTCCCGCTGCCGCCAACTTGGTAGCTGCTGAAGTTGGTGCTGTGAATGCATTTAGTTTTGATATAGGCGCTGCTTGTTCCGGATTTATTTATGCACTTACTACAGGCGCCCAGTTTATCGAATCGGGCGCTTACAAAAAAGTAATTGTGATTGGTGGCGATAAGATGTCGGCCATTCTCGACTACACGGATCGAACTACCTGTATCATCTTTGGTGACGGGGCCGGATGTGTGATGTTGGAACCAACATCAGAAAACCTGGGTGTGATTGATTCCATCCACAAAAGTGATGGAACCGGTGCCCAATACCTCCATATGAAAGCCGGAGGAAGTCGCATACCCGCTACGCATGAATCGGTTGATGCCAGACAACATTACGTATTTCAGGAAGGCGCAGCCGTATTTAAGTTCGCTGTGACCAACATGGCAGATATTGCGGCCAAAATTATGGATCGTAATGATTTGACGTCAGAAGTTATTTCCTGGCTGGCACCACATCAGGCTAATAAACGCATTATCGATGCTACCGCTTCACGAATGGGTATTACGGAAGACCGGGTGATGATGAATATTGATAAGTACGGTAATACAACAGGTGGCACTATACCCTTGTTGCTTTGGGACTATGAAAAGAGACTGCACAAAGGAGACACTATTATAATGGCCGCTTTTGGCGGTGGCTTTACCTGGGGGTCGGTTTATGTAAAGTGGGCCTACAACTCACAATAATGCTTGTTGTTAATAATTAATTCATTTGTAAATTATAGGCTGATTTTATGGCAACTGTTTCAGACTTAAGTAAAGGAAATTTTATTCGCTATAACGGAGAAATTGTGAAGGTGGAAGAACTTCTGCATAGAACACCTGGGAATTTGCGTGCCTTTTATCAGGTGAAAATGAGAAATGTAAGATCGGGTAAAATTGTTGAGAACAGATTCCGTCCAGGCGATTCGGTCGATCAATTAAGGGTGGAGACCAAAGAATATCAATACCTTTATGAAGAGGGGGATAGTTTGGTTTGCATGGATAATCAGACCTTCGAACAAATCTATCTGGATAAGGCGTTACTAGGCGATTCATTCAAATATTTGAAAGAAGGCGTTACCTTAATTATTGCTTTTGAAAATGGTACAGACCCCATAACCGCTGAACCGCCAGCTCACGTAATCCTGAATGTAACGTATACGGAGCCAGGGCTTTCCGGTGACACCGCAACCCGTACACTCAAACCGGCAACGGTAGAAACAGGCGCTGAAGTGAGGGTGCCTCTATTTATCAACAGTGGTGATAACGTAAAAGTAAATACGGCAACAGGTGAGTACCTGGAGCGCGTAAAATAAATTCTATGGCTAAAGCAATTAAAAAAGAAGTTTTAAAGAAACCGGACGATTCTGGTTCGAAAAAATCGTTTGTTCAAACCTCCTCAGAAATGAAAACCTCAGAAATCAGAGACCTTATTGACTTCATTGCACATTCCGGACTCAATGAAGTAGATATAGAAACGAAAGAATTGAAACTTCACGTAAAACGTGAGCCTGATCAAAAAGTATTTAAATCAAGCCCAGCGCCTGTTGTAGAAGCGTCTGTTGTTCCCTCTCAGCCATTGACAACTCCACCCCCATCGGCCGCACAAGGATCCACACCTACATCTCCAGCGGCTAACAGCGGAAAAAATCTTATCGAAGTAAAATCTCCCATGATTGGGACATTCTACAGATCTTCTAATCCAGATACACCTGCGTTTGTATCGGTAGGCGAAAAAATTACAAAAGGCCAGACGGTATGTATTATCGAGGCCATGAAATTATTTAATGAAATCGAATCGGAAGTTTCCGGAACCATTGTCAAGGCAATGGTGGAAAACGCTACACCGGTGGAATACGAACAAGTATTGTTTCTGGTAGAGCCTGACTAAATTGAGCTGTTGATTTTCAAAATCCTTAAAAGTTTTTTATTCAGTTCATTAATTGACGTATTGTGTTTAAAAAAATACTAATTGCCAATAGAGGAGAGATCGCTTTACGTGTAATACGCACGTGTAAAGAGATGGATATCAAAACGGTTGCTGTTTATTCAACTGCCGATCGGGAAAGCCTTCATGTTCGCTTTGCCGATGAAGCCGTGTGCATTGGTGCACCGCCCAGCAAGGATTCATACCTCAATATTCCCAGAATTATTTCTGCCGCGGAGATTACCAATGCAGATGCTATTCATCCAGGCTATGGTTTTTTATCTGAAAATGAAGAATTCTCCTCCGTTTGTCATGAATACGGAATAAAATTTATTGGTCCAACACCTGAGATGATTAGGTTAATGGGTGATAAATCCACTGCCAAGGATACCATGAAAAAAGCAGGAGTTCCAACCATACCCGGTTCGGATGGCCTGCTCAGCTCAATGGAAGAGGGCATAGAAATTGCTAAAAAAATTAAGTACCCTGTGATTGTAAAGGCCACAGCCGGTGGCGGTGGAAAGGGAATGCGCATCATCAACGATGAATCGGAATTTAAGAAAGCATGGGATGATGCCAAGAGGGAATCGGCAGCGGCTTTTGGCAATGATGGACTATACCTTGAAAAATTTGTTGAGGAGCCAAGACATATCGAGATTCAGGTTGTTGGAGATCAATATGGTAAAGTATGTCATTTGTCTGAACGTGATTGTTCGATCCAAAGGAGACATCAAAAGCTGGTAGAAGAAACTCCTTCACCAATAGTAACGCAAGAGTTGCGGGAGAGAATGGGTGAAGCAGCCATCAAAGGCGCGCAAGCGATTAACTATGAAGGTGCTGGCACCGTTGAATTCCTGGTGGATAAGCATGGGGACTTCTATTTTATGGAGATGAATACACGCATTCAGGTGGAGCATCCTATCACCGAAGAAGTCACTGATTACGATCTTATCAAAGAACAGATAAAAGTGGCAGCGGGAGTTCCGATTTCCGGAAATAATTATTTTCCAAACTTGTTTGCCATGGAGTGCCGAATCAACGCGGAAGATCCCGCCAATGGGTTCAGGCCTTCCCCTGGAAAAATTTTGAATTTACACTTGCCCGGGGGTCATGGTGTGCGTGTAGATAGTCACGTATACGCAGGCTACACCATCCCCCCTAATTACGATTCCATGATTGCCAAGCTTATTGTCAGTGGTCAATCGCGCGAGGAAGTAATTACCCGCATGAAACGTGCGCTAAGTGAATTTGTAATTGAAGGAATTAAAACAACTATTCCTTTTCACCTGAAACTAATGGATAATGCGATCTTCAGGTCTGGTAAATTTACTACCAAATTTCTGGAAACTTCTTTCGACTTTTCAGAACTGAAGTAACGGCAACCGGTACCGCGGTACCGCTTTCATCGTTTTATACATACTGATTCAGCATCACCGGCATTACCAGCATCAGAATGTCTTCATCCTTGTCTTTTTCCACGGGAAGTATAACTCCGGCCTTATTTGGAGCGGACATGTTGAGTTTGATCTGATCGGCATCGAGGTTGGTTAATAACTCGATCAAAAACTTAGCGTTGAATCCAATCTCGATATCTTCACCTTCGTGCTCACACGACAGGCGTTCATTAGCCTCATTTGAAAAATCAAGATCTTCGGCTGACACCTGTAACTCACTGCCTGTAATTTTTAACCGTACCTGATGCGTTGTCTTGTTGGCGTAAATCGCGATCCGTTTCAACGAACCTAACAAGTCTGTGCGGCTGATGGTCATCTTGATTGGATTCTGAGAAGGAATTACATTTTCATAGTCCGGGAATCGCTCGTCAATCAACCGGCAAATCATCCGGATACTTCCGAATTTGAAAAAAGCATTGGACATGTTAAAGTCGATGCTTACGTCTGTATTTTCAGTGGGTAAGGTAGCTTTTAATAAATTAAGCGCTTTGCGGGGAATGATAATTGCATTTCCATTGTCCGACTTGATATCATTTCTGCGATAGCGTACCAGACGATGACCGTCTGTGGCAACAAAGGTGGTGTTCTTTTCTCCCAGGTTTACATAAACACCCGTCATCGCCGGACGAAGTTCGTCACTGCTTGTCGCAAAGATCGTATTGTTTACTGCCCTGGCCAATACATCGGAGGATATCAAGGCGGAGAAGTCATTAGAGACAGAGGGTACTTTTGGAAAGTCGGTTGCGTTTTCGCCACTGAGCTTATAACGTCCGTTATCGGAGCTGATTTCGATGCTGTATGTAGATTCGTCAATGGAGAAAGTTACCGGTTGATCGGGCAGGTTCTTGAGCGTATCCAATAAGATTCGTGCCGGCACCGCTATGCTTCCCTTTTCCTTCGACTCCACATTAATCTCCGTGATCATAGAGGTCTGAAGATCTGAAGCCGTCACCGTCAGGATATTTTTCTCGATCTCGAAAAGAAAATTTTCAAGAATAGGAACAACAGGGTTGGTAGTAATTACGCCATTGATATTAGAAAGCTGCCTTAATAAGTAGCTTGAATTGACAATAAACTTCATCGTACGTCAGTGGTTTTTGGTTGTAATGGCGGTAAAGTTATGAAGAAAAACCAATTCTGGAAATGCACTTTTCAGGGCCGTAAAGCAACCTAAAGTCCTACTTGAGGAAATAATCCTTCGTTTTCAAAATGGGTACTACCTGGCTTCGATCAAAACGGACCAATTCCTTTTCGTTCATTTTTCCCAACACATCGGAATCGTCTGGTGATTGACGGAACAGATCCAGTCGAAATTGGTTACCGCCCAAATCATAAACCTCAATACTTATTGATAAATCGGTACCCTGTAGGCTATCATAGCTGGATGAATAACCTTCCGGGATGATCTGTTTGGCAACTAGAAGAGAGACGGCATCAAGATAATCATTCAATCTGGTCGTATCTGATCTTTGCGCTTGAGCAAGCTGAAAACCAGAACCCAAATCTTCAACATCAAAATCCTGGACAGGCTGAGCCGGGAATCTCACGCTAAGTTTTTTAAAATTCCTCCAGTTAAAATTAAAAATCCGTTTATCTCGCCAGCCTGATTCTTCCAGCTCAAAAATGCCGCCCACATAAACCCGGTATCCCGGAATGGCCATTACATACGCTTCTTTATGTACATCGGCAAAGTATGCCTCGGATTTTGTTTCGTTGCCACCCACTGTAAATTGTTTCAGCATCTCCTCACCCTGATACAATGAAACGCTGGTACCCTTCAATTCCAACATCCTGCCTATAGCTTCAATTTGATTTTGTGGCACTTTCCTTTTTGGCGTGGCCTGTTGCAAAGTGGCAAAAAGAACGGTGACCAACTGATCATCCGCATCGTATGCTTCGTTTACCTTCCATCTCGTGCCATCATAGGTGAGTTCAACTTTCGATCGAGCTGATTGCAACATCACCTTATCAACCCCTGATAAACCTTCGATCCTGAAAATATCCTTCTCAACAAAGCTTCCGCCTTTGTCGGTCGAAAAAAAAAGTATAGCCACTACTACGATCAACATTAACAGCAGGCCGGCCAGCGTCTTATTTTTTTGTGTTTGTTTCAATGCTTTGTGTATTTACTTTTTCTCACAAAAGAATGAATAAGTCCAACTATGATTATCAGAACGACTGGCGCAGCCAAATTAATCATCTGCCAGTATGTGCGTTCCTCAATAATCTTTATTTTATTCAAGGGCCTTATTTTCACCTCTTTGCTTCTTGCGTTTATCAATCCTGCATCATCAATGAGATAGGCTACAGCATTCAACAGTAAATCCTGATTGGCAAAAGTATAAGAAGAAATAGGATCAAAGCCCAACTGCTGGGGTTGCCCGGTGCGCGGGTTGACATCATTGCGGGCAACGTCTCCATCAGCAATCACAATAATTTTTGAGGGTTGACTTCTCTCAATGAGCGAAGTTGTGTCTGCTCCTTCAGGCAGAAACCGGTCCTTAAACAACGATGTAAATTCTCCCTCCAATAAATAACCAACGGGAATTGGTCCTGACTGAAACTGATTTGGATCCACATTCAATCGCAGGTCATTGACACTTACCCTCACCGGTGCCCCCAGTTTTCGTGAACCGGGAGATGAAAGCATCAAAGGTGTTTTTTTAATCCCTGACGCTCTTACCGTATCCATACTACTGGCAAACCTGAGCATGGATGCATCCAGATTTCGCGTAATGGGATGATCTGCATAGTTATTTACTAATGGAAAAAAGGGCCAATCCATCTGCATCAATTGAGGGCGGTTGTCTACCATGCCAGTAACGATAGGGTATCGCGCTGCAATTTTATCTTGAATTAAATCAGGATTAATTCTGATACCAAATTTAAATAGCAGGTCATCCAGGTTGAGTTCGTATGGAAACGCAAAATAGTCCTGTCGGGAGGCGCTATCCATTGCAGCATCCATCTTGTCTAGCAGTAGTAATAGTTTTCCTCCACGCATTACATACTGATCCAACTTCAACTTGTCCAATTCACTGAAAGCCATGGAAGGCTTGGGTGAAATCAAAAGATCATAGTTTTCAATGGACCGTTTCCGTTTAATATCAATCTTAAATACGTCATAATGATCAAGCAAGGCATTGTTCAAACTGGCTATCTGCAAACTATCGAGTTCGCCATTTCCGGTAAGCAGGCCAATTCTTTTTCGATCTGAATTGACCAATTGATAAATGGCACTCGCCAGTTCATACTCCAGACCTTCGATGGATTGATTTAAAACCTGATCAGCGGTTAATGCACGATTTCCTTTCAACAGGGTTACCCCATTTTCAAAACCATTATAGTTTATCAACGCACCGGGGAATACTATCTTTTCAATTCGTTGTCCTCCTTGGTTGTCAATAACATTGGTGGGCGTAATTCCTTTAGCAACCAGATCACTCATGAATTCACTTTGTGCCTTCTGACTTGCTGCTACTTCTGGATCGGAAAAAATAAAATTAAGCTTATTGCCTGAAGCGATCCTAAACTCAGCTAATATTTCTTTAATGGATTTTTGGAGTCTCTTAAATCCGGCATTTAGATCACCCACCAAAAAAACTTCAATAAATACTCCATCATCAAGGTTGGCGAGGAGCTCTTTTGTTGCGGGTTTGATCGTGTAGCGATTCTCCTCCGTAAGGTCAATTCTGAAAAAATAAAATTCCGCAAGCATGTTAATAATCAACACCGCTACCAGGCCGTTGGCTAGTAACAATAGGTCTCCGAGTTTCTTGCTTTTCCAGTTCACCACTGCCTGCTGCTCAAAATTATTTTTGTCAATAACATCATCAAGCCTGCTGCGGAGAAAAAGTAAATCAGATCGCGGCTGTCTATCAGTCCTTTACTCATGGACTCATAATGGTACAAAATTCCCAATTGCTTGATCTGTAATGAAAGACTTCCTGTACTGGTCAGTGATGACAATGCATCGAATCCAGAATAAAAAATCAAACACAAAAATGCTGCAACAATAAACGATATGATTTGATTCGGTGAAATGGTAGAAGCAAATATTCCAATGGCACAAAACACGCCACCCAAAAACACCAATCCGATATATGATCCAATTACACCCGGTGTATCTACATTACCAATTGGCTCACCCAATTGATACACAGAAAAATAATACACACACGTAGGCAATAAAGCAATGATCACAAGCGCAAAGCCGGCCAAAAATTTACCCATCACAACATCCCAGTCAGTAAGCGGTTTGGTGAGCAGAAACTCCAGGGTTCCCAGTTTCTTTTCTTCAGCAAAACTCCGCATGGTAATGGCGGGAATCAAAAAGATAAACAGATAAGGTCCTAATGAAAATAAGGTATCCATATCCGCATATCCATAATCCAACACAGAGGTATCAGGAAAAACCCACATTAACATACCGATTGCAGTAAGAAATGTGGCCATCACAATGTAGGCGATCAGTGAACTGAGAAAACTATTGAATTCTTTCGCGAATATCTGGATCATGGTGCAGTCGCTTCGGCTGTGAGTTCTTTGAAAATAGCCTCTATGGAGTGCTCTTCAACTTTCAGTTCAATTAGTGAAAGATTACGATCGGATGCAAACCTAAACAAGTCTCCTCTCAAATCTATTCCTGGGTGTGCCACTACTTTGAGCCGTGTGACAGAAATACCAATTACATTAGCCACACCTTCAATGGCCAAAAGATCAGTTGCATTTATCTCTTCCTTAAACTCCACGATTATGGAAGCAGCGCCTTTGCTGTTAAGCAGGTGCGCAAGAAGGTCGTCAGCAACGATCTTCCCTTTATTGATAATGACTACCCGGTCGCATAGGGCCTGTACTTCCTGCATAATATGAGAAGAAAAAAGCACCGTTTTATTTTTGCTAATCTCTTTGATAACACGCCTGATCTCCAGTATCTGATTCGGGTCGAGGCCAGAGGTAGGTTCATCCAGAATAAGAATTTCGGGATCGTGCAACAATGCCTGCGCGAGGCCCACGCGTTGCCGATAACCTTTCGAAAGCGACTCCAGTTTTTTATTCTGTTCCGCTGATAACCCACAGAGCGACACAATATCTCCAATTTTATTAGTAAGGTCCTTCGATCTCAACCCATTGAGTTTTCCTGCAAATTGAAGGTACTCATGAACATACATATCCAGGTAAAGCGGATTGTGCTCTGCCAAGTAACCCGTCAGGCGCTTTACTTTCAGGGGCTCCTCCAGCACATCATATCCACCCACTTCCACAGTTCCCGATGTTGGTGGAAGATAGCCGGTTGCCATTTTCATGGTTGTGGATTTTCCTGCTCCGTTGGGACCTAAAAACCCAACAATCTCACCCGGGTTCACGGAAAAGGAAATTGAATCGACAGCTTTTTGCTGCCCATACACTTTTGTAAGATTTTGAATTTTTAACGACATGAACCGTCTTGCCTCAAAATTAGTTGAAAGTAGGCTGTTAATTTCAAATAATACATCATCTGTTAAAAAATCCTTAAATAGGTCACCAATTTATAACTTGGCCTATTAATTGTCGTTGATTTGGCCGCTGAATTTTAGAAATTTGTTCACTTAAAGATATTCAACAATCATGCGTATAAGTGTTATTATCATTGGAGTTGTTATTTCCCTCACATCATTTGCTCAATCCGGGTACAAGATCAATTTTAAGATCCATGGACTAAAAGACACAACGGCTATGCTGGGCTATTATTATGGGGAGCAAACGTATCTAAAAGATACAGCGAGTGTAAATTCGAAAGGGGAATTCACCTTCGAAAGTGCTTCATTACTGCCACACGGAGTGTACTTTCTGGTACTGGACAAAACCAGAATATTTGACATGGTAGTGAGTGATGATCAACAATTTCTGATGGAGACATCAACGGAGGATTATATACGCAATATGAAAGTGACCGGCGATGAGGACAATAACCTTTTTTTTGAAAACATGCTTTTCAATATGGCCAGGAATCAGGAAGCTACGCCATACGTCTCCGTACTGAAAGATAGTACCGCAACTCCTGAAGCCAAAAGTACAGCAAGAGCAAATGTTCAAAAAGTAAACGAAAAGGTGGTTGCTTATCAACACGAACTAATATCAAAGCATCCGCAAACAATGACGGCCCGTTTGCTCAAAGCGACTAAGCCAATTGAAGTGCCCGATCCACCCACACGAGCAGATGGAAGTATTGACTCATCCTTTCAATATAGATATTACAGAGATCACTTCTTTGATAATTTTAATCTGGCAGATGATGGTCTTCTTCGTTTACCCAAACCGCTTTATTCCGAAAAGCTTACCGAATACTTAGAGAAATTATTCATTCCTCATCCAGATACAATCATGAATGCAATCAATGCATTGGTGGCTCGCGTAAAAGACAATCAGGAAACCTATAAATATTTAGTATGGAACGCAGTGACTCAATATCAAAATCCAAAGATCATGGGATTGGACGAAGTGTATGTGCGTTTGTATGACACCTACTTTGCTTCCGGAGAAATGGATTTTTGGGTGAGCAGTTCAATCAAAAAAAGCATGCAGGAATATGCCGATAAACTCAGATTAAGCTTGGTCGGTAAGCCTGCGAAGAACCTGATTATGCAAGATCAAAACCTGGCCTTGCGATCTTTGTTCGATATCAAGAAAAAATATACAATCATTTTCTTTTTTGATCCGGACTGTGGACACTGCAAAGTTGAAACTCCCAAACTCGTAGACTTCTACAACAATAACAAAGATCGCTTTGGTGTGGAGGTATATGCCGTGAGTGCTGATACATCCATGTCGAAAATGAGAGATTATATAAAGGAAATGAAAATGCCCTGGATCACGGTAAATGGACCGAGGAGTACCGTTGGAAATTACCAAAAACTGTATGATGCTTTCACTACACCCACTATCTACATCTTGGATGAAAAGAAAAAAATCATTGCCAAAAAGCCGCCCGTTGAGCGTCTGGCTGATTTCTTTGAAAATTATGAGAAAAAGCAAAAACGGAATACCGGCTCATAATTTTTTTACCCCAAAATGCAGTTCAGTGCGCTGAATAAACACTTCACTTAAAAAATTACATTTTGAATGCAACTATTTACCCCAATCTGAGTATCTAAGGAGGTAATAAATTGAAAAGAGAAGAATTATGGCCTTGTTTGATACTTTGTTTGGTAAGAAAAAGAAAGTTTTTAAAGCGCAATGTCTCATAACCAAGGAGCCCCTGGAGAGTGGATATGGTTATTTGCTTACCACCTCTCAGGTGGTTACTTCAAAAAAATATTGGGATATGATGATGACGGAGCCGGAGACCATGTCTTACACCGTATCTCACTTCCAGAATGATTCCATGGGAACCAAGATGAGGTCCATGATCTTTGAAAAATATGCAACTATAGAAAAACCGTGGATCGTGTCCGACTCTGTCATCAACTACTTTGATGTAGACAAATCCAAAGCACGCGAATACGCTAGAAAATGGTGGGAATACGAGGGTGACTTCAAACCTTCAGAAACCGGACCGGCAACAGAAACCATGGACGCTGGCATATTCGAGCAAATCAAAAATTACGCAATACAGGAAGCGGGGCGAAACCGCGTAAACTAGCCCCTTCCCTTTAGCGGTCTTACTTCTATATCCACATGATGATAATTGTCTGGTGAAGCCAGGCAGTGCATAATGGTAGAAGCAATATCTTGAGGCATCATCATCTGATCATTTACCGCTACGGAAGGAATATCATCAAAGAAATTTGTTTTTACAGAACCCGGATAAATGCACGTTACTTTAACGCCATATTTTCTCACCTCTTTGTATAGCGCATGTGAGAAACCCCTGACTGCATATTTGGTGGCGCAATATCCTGTCATGCCGGGGATACCGGTTATTCCTGCTACGGAGGAGATATTTATAATATGACCTCTGCCAGCCGTTTTCATGGATGGTAGCACAAGCCGTGTGCAGAAAAATATTCCGTCAACATTCGTATGGAACATCTCGTTCCACTTTTCAATCGGCAGCTCTTCAAGGGGATACTCAAAGCCAAGGCCGGCATTGTTAATTAGTATACCCGGACTTGTCTTGAAATCTTTATCCGTAAGGTTATAAGCTTTTTCTACGTCCCTGTGATCTTTCACATTGACTTTGTAACCTTTAAAATTAGAGTGATTAATATTTATCTCAGAGCGACTCCAGCCTGCTACCCGGCAGCCAGCCTCCAATAAGGCCAGGCAAGTTGCCTTACCGATACCTTTACTGCCTCCGGTTACTATGGCTAATTGATCTTTAACGATCATACACTAATTTTTTCTGTCGATGGTAAACTGAACCAGCTGTTCAAGGGAATTTTTATAAACACTTTCAGGTAATTCAGCTAGCAGATTGATTGCCTTTTGATGAAACTGATTCATAGATTGTTTGGCATACTCTATTCCACCAGCCCCTTTTACAAACTCAATTACTTCTTTCACCTTCTTTGGATTTTCACTTTCGTTTCTTACTATATTGATAATTCTTCTTTTTTCCAGCCAGGATGACTTGGACAAAGTATAAATCAGGGGCAACGTCATCTTTTTTTCTTTGATGTCGATGCCTAGTGGTTTTCCAATTTCATCATCGCCATAATCAAAAAGGTCGTCTTTGATTTGGAAGGCCATCCCGACATACTCACCAAACTGTTTCATTTTTCCAACCGATTCAGGAGAGGCTCCCGCAGAACTGGCCCCTACCGCACAACAGGAAGCAATCAGAGAAGCGGTTTTTTGTCTAATAATTTCATAATAGACCTCCTCGGTAATATCCAGTCTTCTGGCTTTTTCAATCTGCAATAGTTCCCCTTCACTCATATCCCTAACGGCTTGAGAGACGATTCGAAGCAGCTCAAACTCATTGTTATCGACCGATAACAGCAGTCCCTTCGAAAGCAAAAAATCGCCAACGATAACAGCAATTTTGTTTTTCCAAAGTGCATTGACCGAGAAAAACCCTCTCCTGTAATTCGAACTGTCAATTACATCATCATGAATAAGTGTAGCCGTATGAAGCAATTCTATTAAAGATGCACCATGATACGTAGAGTCTGAAATGGCTCCACTCGTTCCGGCACTTAGAAACACAAACATAGGCCTCATCTGTTTTCCTTTCCGCTTCACGATGTAGCTCATTACTTTATCCAACAGAAAAACGTTGGTTTTCATCGAGGCCCGAAACTTCACTTCGAACTCATCCATTTCTTTGGCAATGGGTGTTTTGATGGCTTCGAGTGATAATTTCATGAAGTGCAATAATAAGCATTGCCAGCCAAGATATTAGGCCGGTATAGTGATAAAATTGAGGGGTTGGAGCATTCCCATGTTCCTTTTTATATCCTTATAAAAAGGCATAAAAAGGGTAAAGTGCCTTTCAGGCAAAAGGCTCAATAGCCCAATTTTATAGGGGGTAACAGTTTTATTAGAGGAAAATGATTTTATATTTATAGTTAATCCTGTCTATGCTCAACGAGATATTATTATTGATTACTGGAATTATTGTTCTGGTGAAGGGTGCGGATTTTCTTGTTCGCGGGGCTTCTTCCATTGCCAAAAAATTCAATATCTCCAATCTGGCTATCGGTCTTACCGTGGTTTCTTTTGGCACCTCAGCACCCGAACTATTGGTTAACATAGTGTCAGCTACCAAAGGATATAATGATGCCGCGTTTGGCAATATTTTGGGAAGCAATAATTTTAATTTGCTACTTATCCTTGGCGTATCCGGAATAATTTTCCCTTTGGTGGTTCAGCGCAAAACGGTTCAGTTTGAAGTCCCCATTTCCATCGGAGCGGTATTGCTTCTATTTGTTTTGGTCAATGACCGGATGATTTGGGGCGGTACAACAGATTCACTAAGCAGACTTGATTCATTCATATTATTAGGATTTTTTGGATTGTTTATGGTTTACGTCTATCGCACGATGAAATCGGCCAGCGATTATGGCGAGGACGCTCCCATCAAAATGTATAAGCCCATCATTGCAGGTGGCATGATTTTGCTCGGATTAATTATGCTATTAGGTGGTGGCGAACTGGCTGTTTCCAACGCGGTGTTGATTGCCGAGCGGTACGGGTTGAGTCAACGACTTATTGGGGTTACCATTTTAGCTGCCGGCACCTCGCTACCCGAACTGGCAACGTCTGCAGTTGCCGCATTCCGGAGAAATACGGATATCGCAATCGGCAATGTAGTTGGTTCGAATATTTTCAATCTTTGCCTGATCCTGGGTACAACGGGACTGATAAGTCCGATGAGTTATAATGCAGTACTCAACTTCGATATATTCATCGTCATAGCAGCCAGTATAGCCCTTCTGATTTTCATGTTTACCCTAAGCCAACGAAAACTGGACCGTTGGGAAGCAGTTATCCTCTTGGCGGGGTACATCACATACATCCTATTCTTGATTGGCAGTGAAACCGGAACCGCTTAGATAACTTACTTAACTTAGTTAACTTTTCCTTCCAGATCTGCGATTTTAGCCTGCGCCTTTGCAACACCCAGTGACAGGGCTTTCTTGTACATTTCTAACGCTTCTTTTAATGTTTCCTTTTTCTTTTTTGGCGCAAGCTTGGTTCTGTTGGCTGCCTCTTCAATGGCCTCTCCCCTTGCGTAGTAGGAATCTCCTTCGCTCATTTTACTTTGTATCATGAGTTCCTGAATACGTGCTTCAATTAACGCCAGCTCCTGTTCTTTTTCAAGTATCTGTATTTGCTTATCCGTCAATTCCGCTTCCTGCAAGGTCACCGTTTGAATAAGGTTTTGATTTTCATTGCGGTATTTGTCTACCTGGGCCTGCAGCTCCATAATCTCTTTGTTTCTGGTCTCCAGATCAGCTTTTAGCTTTTTAATGGTATTGGAATAGGCATTGGATGCACCCCGTGATTTTTTTAGTGCATTTTCAAGGTCTTCGATCTTTTTTTGGCTTTCCTTCACGTAATCATTGATGTCCTTCATCCTGGAAGTGTAGTCTGAATACGTAGTTCCCTCAAGCATGTCGACACGAAGCAATTGACGGTTAGCATCAATTGAATCCATCAAAACACCAACTTCCTGGAGGGTATTGGCCACTTGCTGGCTTTCCTCCAGCTTTTGGGTGAGGCTATCCACTTCGGTACGAAGTTTTTCATTTTCAGCACCACCACAATTGATAAAAATAATTGCCACCAGGACAACAAAAACGAGCTTCTTAATCATACTTTATTTGTGTTTAAAGGCTCAAAAATACCCTGATTATGAATGATATGTGAACCCTGCCCTAAAATAATTTTTCAACCCTGCATGAATTCATATTGGTTAACTTAACTTCGCACCCGATTTTCATAAAAACGCGTTTTTGAACCCCGATTTGATCACTACAAGGACCCGAATCGATGACCTGGGGATACCCAGAATAATCGTAATAGGAGGAGGTTTCGGAGGGCTGGAGCTAGTGAAAGGGTTGCGACATCTCAAAGCTCAGGTAGTCTTATTTGACAAATACAATCACCACACCTTCCAACCCCTACTCTATCAGGTGGCTACCTCCGGACTGGAGACAAGTTCTATCGTTTTTCCTTTCAGAAAACGCTTTGCCAAACAAGCAGAATTCTACTTCCGTCTGGGCGAGGTAAATCACATCAAACCGGAAGAAAATTACATAGAAACTTCTATCGGAGGAATTAAGTATGATTTTTTAGTGATCGCCACAGGGGCTACCACCAATTATTATGGCAATGAGGCAATGGAACAAAATGCCATGGCTATGAAAACCATTACGGATGCCATCAAAGTGAGGAACCGGATTATCCGGAACTTGGAGTTTGCTTTACTTACCGATGATAACGTGATCATGAACAGCCTTATGGATTTCGTTATCGTAGGAGGCGGCCCTACCGGTGTGGAACTGGCAGGGGCCTTGTCAGAATTGAAACACAATGTCTTTCCCAAAGACTATAAGGAACTTGACCTGACGCACATGGACATTCATCTCGTGGAGGCAGGCACGCGCCTGCTAAACGGCATGAGTGGCAAAGCATCCGAAAAGGCGCTGGAGTATTTAACGAAGATGGGTGTTAAAGTTCATCTCAACCTGGCTGTAAAATCGTACGATGGCTATGAAGTACATTTCAACAACGGCGAAAAGCTCATTACACGAACTTTGATATGGGCTGCCGGTGTAAAAGGAAATCCCATCAACGGGTTGAAAGCAGAGTCAATCGGAAAAGGAAACCGGTTGAAGGTAGATGAATTCAACCGGGTAAAGGGTTATGAGAATATATTTGCCATTGGTGATGTTGCGCTGATGGGAGGCGATAAAAATTTTGCCAACGGTCATCCTATGGTAGCGCCACCAGCCATGCAGCAGGGAAGGTTATTATCAAAAAATATCAAGAGCCTGATTGGTAAAAAACCCATGAAACCGTTTGCCTACAGGGATCAGGGAAGTATGGCTACCGTAGGCAGAAACAAAGCCGTCGTGGATTTGAAACAACTCAAAATGCAGGGTTTCCTTGCCTGGTATATCTGGATGTTTGTTCATTTGATTTCCATTATTGGATTTAGGAATAAAGTGTTTACCTTTTTCAGTTGGGTGTGGAGTTATTTCTCGTATGACCGGAGTAACCGCCTGATTATCGGCAGGCCAAAAGAAGAAATTTAATGGATTCAGGTACCATCAAACACAAACTTTCTTCCGCAGGAGTTCTTGTATCTCTAGGAATTATCTATGGAGACATTGGCACCTCTCCACTCTATGTGTTTAAAGCGATTGTCGGTAACAGCGTAATTACGGAAGATCTCGTGCTGGGAGGCGTTTCCTGCGTTTTCTGGACCTTGACACTTATCACCAGCATTAAGTATGTCTATCTCGCACTCAATGCGGACAACAAAGGGGAAGGTGGAATTTTTGCACTTTATGCATTGGTAAGGCGCTATAAAGCCAAATGGGTAGTTTACCTGGCCATCATTGGTTGCGCCACCCTGATCTCGGACGGTTTCATTACCCCGGCCATCAGTATCTCTTCGGCAGTCGAAGGTCTTACCATCGGAAATCCTGATTTTCCCACCGTGCCCATCGTTATCATCATCCTTGTGTTGCTTTTTTTCTTTCAGCAGTTTGGCACCAGTGTAGTAGGAAAAACTTTTGGACCCATCATGTTGCTGTGGTTCGTTACCCTGGGTGTATTGGGAATGATTCACCTGTCACAAAACCTGACTGTACTAAAAGCTATTAATCCCTGGTACGCGGTCAACTTATTGATGAACTATCCCGGAGGGTTCTGGTTGTTGGGTGCGGTTTTTCTGTGTACTACGGGCGCTGAAGCATTGTATTCAGACCTCGGCCACTGCGGTAAAAACAACATCCGGGTTGGATGGGGGTTTGTGAAGATTTGTTTACTCATCAATTATTTTGGACAAGCAGCCTGGCTTCTCACCCTGGAGGGATCACAGCTCAACGGTCAAATTCCATTTTACGCTATCGTGCCCGACGGGTTTCTCATTTATAGTATCATCATTGCCACTATGGCGGCCGTTATCGCCAGCCAGGCGTTGATTTCAGGAACCTTTACCCTGGTGAATGAGGCTATGAAATTAAAACTGTGGCCGAGCACGCGCGTACGTTATCCCAGTCAAATCAAAGGTCAGATTTACCTGCCGGCTATCAATTGGATTTTGCTAGGTGGTACTATTCTGGTTGTGTTGATATTCAGAGAGTCTTCGGCCATGGAAGGTGCGTATGGCTTAGCGATCACATTCGATATGCTGATGACAACCACGTTGTTGGTGTATTTCTTTACTACCACCAAGAAGTCCCGACTGCGATCTGCATTGCTGGCGATGGTATTTTTCTCACTGGAAGGCATGTTCCTGGTTTCGAACCTAAGCAAGTTTGAACATGGCGGTTGGTTTACATTTACTATTGCCACGTTCTTCTTTATGCTGATGTTTATTCTGGTAAAGGCACGCGGACTCAGAGACAGGCATACTGAATTTGTTGACCTGAAGCATTATATGCCTTTGATACAGGATTTGCAAGCCGACAACACGATTCCTAAAGAAGCAACGAACCTGGTATACATGGCGGTGGCTGACAGCAAGCGATCAATAGATTCCAACATCGTATACTCGATATTTAAGAAGCGACCGAAGCGGGCCGATGTTTATTGGTTTATCCACGTAGACACGGTAGATAGTCCGTACACAAGCAAGTATTCTGTAGACACGATTATTCCCAAAAAATGCTTTTTCATCAGAATCAAACTTGGTTTCAAATCTGATCATCGTGTAAATATTTTATTTAACAGGATTTTGCATGACATGGCTGAAAATGCAGAGATCGATTTAGTGAGCCATTACGATTCATTGAAAAAGCACAGCATGCCGGCTGACTTCAAATTTGTGATACTCCATTCGTTAGCCTCTATCGACAGTGAGATTTCCACTTTTGATAGTCTTATAATTCAAGGGTATCGATTCATTAAAAAGTTCAGCCTATCTACGGAAGCTATTTATGGACTCGAGTTGGCCAACGTAGAAGTGGAAAGGGTGCCGATTATGGTAGGCCCACCGGCTAAAGTCAGGATAAAAAGGGAGCGCTCAGATGTAGAGCGCGAAAAGGAAATGCGATACCACGACCGGTATCAGTAGGCCCGATTATAGATCAACAGTTTTTTTATTGGAAATCAATTCACTTCCTAATCTTATCATTTTCGTACACCTTCCTGTTCAATTTTGTATTTTTTGATGCAACTAAGTGCTCCTTGAGCTGTCAATAAGGTAATGTAACCTTTGGCATATTTTTAGGTATTAAAAGGGTAAATCAAACCTCATGCTACAAAACTATCTCAAAATTGCCATCAGAAGTCTGATGAAGAACTCCGTGTATTCGTTTATCAACATCAGCGGCCTGGCCATCGGCATAGCCTGCAGTATTCTTATTCTGCTGTGGGTACGAGATGAAACCTCGTACGACAAGTTTCATACCAATGTAAACCAACTGCATCAGGTGTGGACCAATGCCCACTTTGATGGCAAAATCAACTCTTGGATATCTACACCACAACCGCTTAAGAACGCTTTAAAGGATGAGTTCAGCGATATCAAAAATGCGGCCATTTGCGACTGGGGAGGCACGCACTTGCTTACGGTAGATGATGTGAAACTCAACAAGCGGGGATATTATACCAGTTATGAATTTCTGGAAATGTTTCAGTTTCCTTTACTGAAAGGTACGGCTCAAGATGTGTTGGATGACACCTACTCTATCGTCTTAACAGAATCGGCAGCCCGGAGTTTTTTTGGCGAGGAGGATCCGATAAATAAAATCATCAAGCTGGATAATAACGTGGATGTAAAAGTAACCGGCCTTTTAAAAGATATTCCATCCAACTCTTCGTTTGAATTTGACTATCTCGTTCCGTTCAGCCTCATGCTGGCGACACAAAGTTGGGCCAAGAATGCGGAAACAAATTGGGGTAACAGTTCTTTTCAGACCTATATTGAATTGGGTGAAGGCACAAGCAAAGAGCTGGTACAATCTCAGATCAAGGATCTATTGATGGTGAAGCAAAAGGACGATGAGGTGAAGAAAGAGTTATTTCTTCATTCCTTCAGTCGCTGGCGCCTGCATTCCAATTTCGAAAATGGAAAGGAATCCGGTGGTATGATTGACTATGTGAATCTTTTCTCCGTGATCGCCGTTTTCATTCTCATCATTGCCTGCATCAATTTCATGAACCTGGCTACCGCACGGTCGGAAAGAAGGGCAAGGGAAGTAGGCATTAGAAAATCCGTAGGCTCGAAAAGACAGGAACTTGTTTTTCAGTTTCTGGGTGAATCCATGCTCATTACCTTTATTGCCTTTGTGCTGGCTATCTTTATTGTAGAAGGTGTGCTCCCCTTTTACAATGATTTGGTTGAGAAGCAACTTTTTGTGCCTTACCTCACACTTCCGTTCTGGATATTCACGGTGAGTTTGATACTTCTTACCGGACTGGTGTCGGGAAGTTATCCCGCCTTGTACCTCTCCTCATTCAATGTGGTGAAGGTGTTGAAAGGAAAAATACAGGTAGGTAAGAGCGCCAGCACACCCCGTAAGCTTTTGGTGATCCTGCAGTTTGGCTTTTCCATTATCCTCATCGTAGGCACCCTGGTGGTGTACTATCAGATTCAGCATGTAAAGAACCGGGATATTGGCTATGATCAGGAGAACCTGATTACGGTACAATACAACAATGAGTTGCGTGAGAATTACAATACCATCAAACAGGAATTGCTTCGTACGGGTGTCGTGGAATCGGTAACCCGCAGCAACAGCCCCATTACTGAGATTTGGTCCAATAATTTTTTGGACTGGCCCGGAAAACCGGAAAGTTTAAAAGTGATCTTCTCTACCATTGCTACTGAATATGATTACACCAAAACCATGGGCATCAAGGTATTGCAGGGCCGCGATTTCTCTGAAGATTTTAAAAACGATACCTCCTCCATCCTCATCAACAAAGTGGCGCTGGACATGATGGGGTTGGAAGATCCTATCGGCCAAAAGCTTTCGCTTTGGGGAGGACAGAAAGAATTGATTGGCGTGGTAGACAATACCTTGATGGGATCTCCTTTCAGGGCTGTCGGGCCCCTGTTTATGATACTTGATCCGGAATGGGTAAGTGCTGTCACCATCAGGCTTTCAAAAACAAACCACTTACCGGAATCGCTTCAAAAGGTTGAAGCCACATTTAAACAACTCAATCCTGCATACCCCTTTGAATACAGCTTTGCGGATGTGGAGTTCAAAAAGAAATTCACAACCATCGATCTAATCGGCAAGCTGGCCAACCTGTTTGCGTTCCTTGCCTTGCTCATCACCGGCCTGGGCTTATTTGGACTCGCGGCCTTCACGGCGGAGCAGCGCACCAAAGAGATCGGCATACGCAAGGTACTTGGCGCTACGGTGATGGCTGTGGTGATAATGATCTCAAAAGACTTTACCAAACTTGTATTGCTGGCTTTCGTTGTTTCCGCACCGGCGGCCTGGTATGCTATGGATTCTTTTCTCGAACGATATCCTTACCGTATCGATATACCCTGGTGGACGTTTCCGCTGGCCGGCGGGTTGGCTTTTTTTCTCGCGATAGGTATTGTGAGTTTGCAGGCATTCAGGGCCGCTGTTGATAATCCGGTAAAATCCCTGCGATCTGAGTAAATGATTTCCAAATTCATTGGCCTAATAAATTGGAAATTGAGTTTTGACACAAAACGTGTGTTTAGAAGACGAATAAATACATATCGCAATGCAACCTTTGTACGGGTTGAAACATCTATGGATTAGATCTGCACAATCATTCTAAAAACAAATAATATGAAGCCCTTTTATGCCACCTTTTGGTTAGTCCTCATTCTTTCCATTTCGGTCTTTGCCCAATCGGAAATTCAACCTCTGGCGTCTTTCGATCGCATAGTAGCCTCTCCATTTGTGAACATCGTGTTGGAAAAAGGAGAGCAGGAGTCCATCCGGCTAGAATATGCTGGCATCGATCCACAGGACGTAAACGTGAAGGTGAAGCGAAGGAAGCTGCATGTATACCTCGATGATGCGCGCTTTGTGGAAAAAAAAGAGAAGTATTATTATGGGGGCAACAAAGTGAGACACAGCCGGTATGGCAATTCATCGGTTACCGCCTACATCACGTACAGCGAATTGCGTGGAGTAGAAATACGTGGTGAGAAAGGTCTGGTGTGCAATGGCCCGCTGAAGGCAGAGAAGTTCAAGCTGAAGGTATATGGTGCCAATGAAGTTACCCTGACTTCTCTTGAGACTGATAAATTTAAGGCATCCATATTTGGCAGCAACGACATAGCGATAAAATCAGGGATGGCAGGCCATCAGGTATATCGTCTGTTTGGTGAAAACCGGATTGATACGCAAAAGCTGGAAAGCAACACCACCACTTCACGAATTTACGGTGAAGGCCGACTAACGGTAAGCGCCCATGATGAATTGAAGATCACCGCTTTTGGTGAACCTGAAATCCGCCTGGCCGGTGATGCCGCTATTCACAAGCGGATAGTTTTCGGTGCGACAAATATCCGGGTGAAGCGAAACTAAACTTCTCACGACAACCTTTCCAACATTTTCGCTATTCGGAGCCGGTTGTGTTGCTGCAACAGCAGCGGCATGACATTGTAAATGATATTGGCGATGGTGATGAGCAGTGCGATGGCCAAGTTGGTAAGAACAATAGCATAGATGGCGCTGACCAGAAAGAACACCATGCAAAGCAGATGGTATCGTTCATAAATGGCGATGGTCTTGCCGTAGTTTATAAAATTTCTTTTTGTTCTGGACATCCTTAAAGTTCCTTGTCCCCTGGCGATCAATTGTTGTACATAGTCACCCTCCTGGGTGAACTTTCTAAACGTCTTGAGCCACAGTTTTTCATAATCGCGGATATGGTCACTCATCTGAATTTGCCGGTAGATCCTGTCGGGAAGGAAGAGCACACACAGGCTGAGTGTGAGGAGCAGATAGAAAACAATATTCAGTCCGGCAGCCAGCCAGAAAGCTATAATGGGCGCGAACGCCAGCACAGTCCAGAAAATATTGATGAGCTGATGGAGAATTTGTCTTTTCACCACACCGGATTTGTTGCAAATAACGCAAATAGAACAAATCATCGGAGACTTATTGCCAGAGAAAGCAGATAAGGGAATAGATGGCATGGCTAGTTGAGAGGGGAAAATTCGAAAAAAAGGGATTGTTATAGTGGGGTGAGCCTAAAAAACTCACTAGATTAACCCTAAAATTATATAAGGTGGATAACAGCAATGCTGTTATCCCCGGGATATTGGGGGATAAGTGCAATACACAA
>CAYTBO010000022.1:0-41204 GCA_964436055.1 uncultured Ohtaekwangia sp. | reverse complement strand
TACATGCCGAGTGGACTGCCTCTAACCAAAATGCCATGGTAGTTCGCGGGGTTGGTTTTATCTATAATTCCGATCAGCACGACATTACTTCAACAAGATCTTATGATGCCGCCAAGAATGAATGGACGGTTATCCTGAAGCGTAAATTAGCCTCCAGTTCAGCAAACGATGCTGACCTTTCCGGGCTGCCAGGCGGAACCAAGTATTCCTTTAGCTTTGCGATGCACGATGCAGGTGACGCTGCTGTAACCCACGACATCTCTACACCTTATATTGTAGCCAAAGATGCGGGCGCGAATACAATCCAGGCATTGGCGGTAAGTAATGTGAATAGTGCCAATTGGTCTGTTGTGCCGGTTATGGAAACCAACTGGGTAAAGCAGGCATTGATGCCTAAATATACCTGGGATTGGCTCAAGAGCGGAAGTCACGCGGGCGCAGGCTCAACAGGTACTACTAATTGTGTAACGTGCCATACGGGTAGCAATTCACTCACCACTACAAGCATATTGGAATGATATTTCGCGGTATCAATTATTAATTGAAATTCTGTACGGTGTTGAAGAAATTTTCAACATCGTACTATTTACACACTAAACCATACTGTAATGAAGTTGAATATGAAAGTGCAGATTATTTGCTGGGTAGTAGCAGGCCTGATGGCAACATCCTGCACCTACGATCAGATTTTGGAGGAAGAAATTGTTGTGACAGAACCTGTGTCATTCAGTGCTGATCTTATCCCCATCTTTAATGCCAATTGTAATATGGCAGGCTGCCATAACGGAAGTGTTGCACCTGACCTGCGTGTTTCCAATGCATATAATGCATTGATATCGGGTAGTTATGTCAATACCACAAATCCGGCAAACAGTGAGCTGTATTTATGGATGATCGGCAGCGAAGGAAGGCTTCAAATGCCTCCCAGTGGTACTAACGCCACTAATAATGCCATCATTTTGGCTTGGATAGAACAAGGAGCCCTCAACAACTAATTAATAAACAGTATGAACTTAAGATATAATTACAAAACGACCCCGGCTTTGATACTCACCATGTTTCTGATGAGTATTACCATGCTCGTAGCTGCTCAGGATACAACTACTGTTGAAAAAAAAGCTGCAAAGCCAGTAAAAAGCACGTTTGAAAGCACGTGGATAATTGACAATCAGAGTGTGATGGTACCCGCAAAAGGCACCGTGCAAATGGACATTATGCACCGCTTTGGAACGGTGAAGAATGGCTACGATGATTTCTATGGTATCTATGCTCCTTCCAATATTCGTATTGGCATGAGCTACGTGCCCATCGACAAATTGATTGTAGGATTTGGTTTCTCTAAAATCAACCTCACCTGGGATTTCAATGCCAAGTACGCATTGGTAAAACAGATGAGTTCTGGTGGCTGGCCTGTGAGCATTACCTACTTTGGAAATGTGGCCGTGGATACACGCCCTGAAGATAATTTTGTGAATGGAACCGACCGGCTATCTTATTTCAATCAGATTATCATAGCACGAAAAGTGAGCGATAAATTTTCTGTACAAGTAGCTCCAAGCTTTTCGCACTTTAATGCGGTAGAAGGCTTTGCAGATGCGGAAGGAAATATTCAGGGAAAAATGAATAATGATCATATAGCTGTTTCAGTAGGTGCCCGGTTTAAAGTAACACCCGGCACAGTGATTATGGTTAACTATGATCAGCCGCTTACAAAACACACTACGAATAATCCTCAGCCAAATATTTCATTTGGTGCAGAGTTTAACACCAGCGCACACGCCTTTCAGGTATTCTTTTCGAACTACTACAACATTATTCCCCAGTTGAACAACATGTTTAATCAGAACGATTACCGCGAAGGACAATTCTTGATTGGATTTAACATTACCCGCTTGTGGAGTTTTTAAGAAAACAGACTATGAAGAAAAGTGAAAAACATAACCGTAGAAAATTTTTATCCTTAGGCCTTTTGACCGGGGGGGCAATGCTGACACCTGTGGTTAATTCCCAAGCTCTTGAATCAGCAACACCTGAAGAAGATACAGTTATACTACTCACGCTGGATGGAAAGTTGGTAGAGGTAAAGAAAAGTATTGTGCAAGGGGCGAAGTCTGGCACCAAAGTCTCTAATCAGGAAATTCTGAAATGGACAAACTCAAAAAATGAAAATAAATAGATCACTATGGAGCAACCAGAAAACACAACTTCAAATACCCGGAGAAATTTTCTAAATAAGTTAGGCACGCTGGGTGTTGCTGCGGCTTGTGGAAGTGCGGCTTGTTCCTGCGGTTCAGGGTCAAATCACGAACATACCGAAGCCGGAAAAAAAGTAAAATTGCTTTCCCCTGATGGTGAAATGGTTGAGATCGATGAATCACATCTGCGCCATATCCACAAAACGGTTGGTGTTAGCCGCGAAGAAGCACGGATGGGAATACCAGGTAAAAAGTTTGTTATGGTGATTGACCTAGCGAAATGTAAAAATGCAAGGAAGTGTATTACGGCTTGTCAGAAAATGCATCATCTCCCAGAAGATAAAGAATGGCTTTCTGTCAAGTTGATGAAAGACAGCGAACAGGCTGCGCCATATTGGTTTCCCAAAACCTGTTTCCATTGTGATAATCCTCCCTGTGTGAAGGTGTGTCCAGTGGATGCCACATTCAAACGTACCGATGGCCTTGTGCTTATTGATAATGAGCGATGTATTGGTTGTAAATTTTGTATGGCGGCATGCCCTTATTCAACACGTGTTTTTAACTGGGATGAACCAGAAGTTACTCCTGAAGTGGCCGCATTAAATTATTCCCCCGAAACCAGCGTGCCCAGTAAAATGGGTACTGTAGATAAATGTGACTTCTGCCCGGATATGGTGCGTGAAGGCAAACTTCCGGATTGTGTTACAGCATGTCCTAACGGTGTATTCTATTTCGGTGATGAGGTTGAAGATGTGGTAACCAACGGAGATGAGACCATTAGCTTCAGTCAGATTATTGCTGAGCGTGGAGGTTATCGCTACGCAGAAGACCTCGGCACAAAACCAAGAGTGTATTATCTGCCACCCCGTGACCGGATCTTCCCGGTTGAGCGTGGACTGGATGGAAAATCTGATGAACTGAAAGCACGCTTTAAAGATATTATGGGTGAAGGCGCTGCAGTGGAATGAGAAGTTATAGATTTATAAATAACACAGTATTACCATGGAGTTGAATCAAAAACAATCAGAAGCCTTACGCAAATTTGCCCCACAGATAGAATCATTTAGCCGGGCAGGAATGGTGTGGGTTTATCTCCTCTTAATACCCATAGCGTTAGCTGGTTATGCCTTGTACATTCAGGAAAGCCAGGGTCACATCGTTACGGGTATGCGCGATAACGTTGTCTGGGGATTATACATCGCTAATTTTATTTTCTTCATCGGCATCAGCTATGCCGGAGCGGTGATTTCAGGAATATTACACTTGCTTCATGTGGAGTGGCGTAAACCGATTATCCGTGTTGCTGAACTTATAACAGTAATAGCAACCCTTATCGGACCCGTATACATTTTATTATGCGTTGGCAGGCTCGACAGGCTTCATTACCTGATTATTTATGCTCGCCTTCAGTCGCCCATTACCTGGGATGTGCTGGCGATCAGCACCTACCTCGTTGGCGGTATTTTATTTTTATATCTGGCAACGATCAAAGACTTTGCGATTTATCGCGATGCCACAGAATTGAAAATACAAAACTGGCGCAGACGCCTGTATACTTTTCTAGCCTTGAATTATCAAGGCACACCGGAGCAGAACAAATCACTGTTATCCTCCATGAATTTATTGTCGATCATGATCATTCCAATGGCGATTGTAGTTCACTCTGTATTGTCATGGATTTTCGGAATGACACTCAGGCCGGGCTGGCACAGCACCATCTTTGGGCCTTACTTCGTTTTGGCGGCTATCTATTCAGGCACCGGGGTGCTTATTATTGCTATGTGGATATTTCGCAAGGTGTATAAACTGCACGATTACCTGGAGGACAAACATTTTGAATACCTCGGCTACATCATGATGGTGCTGGGAGCTGCGTATGGCTATTTTACCTTCTCTGAATATCTTACCGATTGGTACAGTTCGGAAAAATGGAATGCGGAGTTGATAGCAAAGCTATTTAACATTCACGAATTCGGTGGATTGTTTCTTTTTGCAAACATTGCAGGGATTGCAATCCCCATCTTAACTGTTGCGATACCTAAGTTCAGAACACCTGGCTTAATTACCCTTGCCGCTTCATTTATGGTGCTGGCTATGTGGGTTAAGCGTTATTTGATTGTTGTGCCTACCCTGGAAACAACACTATTTCCCATGCAAGACACGCGAATTGAATGGACTACCTATTCAGCAACGTGGGTTGAGTGGGCGCTTACAGTAGGTGGTGTGGCAACTTTTCTCTTGTTGTTCACACTTGCTTCCAGGTTTATGACGATTGTTCCAGTATCTGAATTTGAAACTAAAAAAATATGAATAAGTCATTCTTATGTAGTGGTATAAAACCGGCAATCACCCTTGGGGTTCTGATGTTTCTATGCTTTCCATTGTTTTCACAAGAGCAACAGAGAGAGGGGGTAAAGAAGACCGCTGCCCGCATGAGTTTAACTGGCACCCAGGTAAATGGTGATTCGATATTACTCCAAACCGCTATTAAGACAAGACGTGAAAGCGGATTGCAGAATGTTCCATTTGAATGGATTCAGTTTTCGATGATTGCCGACACCGTTACAAAACCTATTGGCAAATCACTTACAGACGAAAAGGGAGTAGCCTCTTTAATGGTCGGAGTTAACCAATTGCTTTTTGGTGAAGATAGTTTATGGATGTTTACATCCTCTTATCATGGCAATGATTCAATAAATTCCGGCGAAGCAGAGTTATCAATACGGCAAGCTGGCATGGTACTTGCAAGTGAAGATCAAGATTCAGTATATGTTCTCACGGTTCGTTTATATAACCCTGCAGATGATGGTCCGATTGCAGAAACCGATGTAAAATTCTTTGTGAAACGTCATTTCGGCAACCTTGAAATAGGTGAAGGAACGACAGATGAAAATGGCGAAGCTAGTATTGAAGTTGTTAATAATCTGCCTGGTGATTTAAAAGGAAATCTTGTACTGATAGCTAAAGCGGAAGATATTGATGAATACGGAAGCGTTGCGGCTGCAATTGTAAAACCCTGGGGCATAGCTCTTGCGGCTGACGATGAAAAGAGAACACGTGAATTATGGAGTCATAGTCCTCCGCTATGGATGATTATCACTTTTATTGTTTTGATGGGCGTAGTATGGGGTCATTATATTGTAATTGTTTATAACTTAATTAAAATCAGAAACTCAAAAATTCAGAACTTATGAAAATCAACTCTTTGTATTTTTCAGTTATTTTTCTGTCCAGCCTGATGCTTTTTTCCTTTAGGCCATTGCAGAATAAGCCTTGGCCTGTCCCGGACAAGTTTGACAAAATGAGCAATCCGGTAAAATCAGATGCTGAATCTATAAAAGCGGGAAAAGCATTGTGGACTAAACATTGCGCATCCTGCCATGGTAAAACCGGCTTGGGAGATGGAACAAAAGCTGCGCAACTTGACACCGAAGTAGGGGATTTAACAACAGCCGATGCTCAAAAGCAAAGTGATGGCTCTTTGTTTTATAAAACATTAGAAGGTCGTGATGACATGCCTTCATACAAAAAGAAGCTTCCAGATCAAGATGAGATTTGGCAACTCGTAAATTTCATGAGATCACTAAAGAAATAAGTTATAGAGTAAGAACATTTTGATTGAAGCTAAAAAAGCAAGGAGTTATAATCTTTGCTTTTTTATGGGCCATGTCTTGAGTGCTTCATTATGAATTGTAAACGAATCGGATTAATTATTCGGAAATATACGCTAATTCAGTTGCCTCCAATTCAAGATGATTTTGTGTAAAATCTTTTATCTTTTATTCTGAGCTTTTTTAATCAGCAAAAAACTCAGCAATATTCTGAGCACCGACAATACCAATCATGTTTCCTTGGTACGTAACCAGTGCAGGCGTACTTAGTCTATGAAGGGACAAACCCGTTTCCGGCCTACCATATTTTTAACATGTTAAAGCCGAGAACTACACCAATTGGTGGCTATCTTAATCCATGTGATCCCGATGATAATGTAGAGACATAAAATAGTCTACTGCTTATCGGCTCATTGAGAATCTCCTGAATTAGCGGTCTATAAGATACAAAACCTGTTCCTAATTCCTCACAAACTTTAATCACATCATTTTCAGGTTGATTTGTCATCAGCGAGTATTCGCTTTGCAAAGCAGTTAGTAGTTGCGCGGCATGTGCTTTGCTGCTGCTTTTTCCATTTGCTTCGCTCATCCCAAAGTTTTTTATTTTCCCTTCTTTAATCAGTTCTTTTACCGTGCCCGCAAGCTCTTTAATAGGGATGTTCGGATCTTCTATGTGGAATCTATCAAAGAACACTTCCGTTGTGGTGGGATGAAACAAATCTGCCTACACACTGTTTCAGTAGCAAAATCTGAAAGTAAACTACGATAAAATATGCATTAAGACTGAATGTTTAATGCTAAAAAGCCATCGGTCAGCCACTTGACAAACCTTGGCAGAACAAGCCTCGTAACTAGTCACTATGAAAAAGACAATCGGCTTGCTTTTACTTTTACTGAGTTTTGGTCTCAATGCACAACAAAACCCTGTAGTAGTTGAGTTATTTACCTCGCAAGGGTGCTCCAGTTGCCCGGCAGCGGATAAAAACCTAACTACGATAATTAAAAAAGCCAATGAATCTGGTAAACTGGTCTATGGACTTTCCTTTCACGTAGATTACTGGAACTACTTGGGCTGGAAAGATCCGTACAGCCAAAAAGAGTTTACCGCTCGCCAACGAAGCTATGCCCAAATCATGAACTTGCGTTCCATTTATACCCCACAAATAGTGGTGAATGGAAAGAGCGAAACAGTAGGATCAGATGTGGAAGAAACAAAGAAGTTGATTGGCGAAGCCTCGGCTCAAAAACCGTTGTATATAATTCGAGTTGATGACTTGTCGATCGATAAGGAAAAATTATCGTTCAGCTACTCAATAGATCAATCACCTTCCAGCGAGACAATCAACATCGCTGTTGTGGAGAAAGATATTGAAAACATTGTGCCTCGTGGCGAAAACAGTGGGCGCAAATTACATCATGACAATGTGGTGCGGTACTTTATTTCGAAGCCATTGGAGCGCCAACAAAAAGTAGAAGTGAACCTACCGCAGGTAAAAATGGAGAATACATCCATTATCTTGTATATCCAAAATCAAGAGATGCATACCGTTGGTGTTACCTCCCGTTCACTAAGGTAATTTGTCTACTTCAGTTTTTTTTGGCAATCATCTCGCTTACAATTTTTTCACTGAGCAATCCAAGTGTAATACCTCCGCCCGGGTGCACTCTGCCTCCTAAGAAATACATGTTCTTGATGCGGCTGCTTTCATTGGCATGGCTCCAGGAAGCTGCGAATTTATTGTTGTAAGAATATCCATACAACGAACCACCAGAAGCGCTGGTTCGCTGCTCGATCACGTAGGGATCAAATGTATCTTCTATTTCTAGAAATGATTCAATATTCGTTTTCAACACCCCGGTTGATTTTGTCCACGATATGCTTTCTCTTCTCTTGAACATATTCTGGCCGAGCGGATGCATTGTGTGGCACGTTGGCCTTGACAAACCAATTTTCGCAACCAGCAGTCGCAAACGTTGGTGTCACTTTTGAAGTGATATTTATATATGTGGTCGGGTTCTCATAGAGTCTCTTTTCACCAAATACGGTTTTAAATTCTTTCTCCCCATCCTCACTAAACAAAATAAAATGAAGACCTTCTCATTAAACTCCTTTTTGATACCCCAATAAAAAATCAAAACAGAGAGCGACTTTTATTGATTCAGGATTTTCGCGGGATAATATTTTTGATCGAGCGACTTCGTGTACACATGCATAATATCCGCATCACTCACAACGATATCCTCAGTCAATTCTCCCGTGTTTGTCACGACACCGGTTACAACATCATTCTCTGTCTTTATTTTCAGTACGCAGGTATTCATGGTATACTCGGCAACAAGCTTTAGGCATAAAATCCCTACTAACTTAGATGTATACAAAAAAGCTCTATTTGACTTTACCCGGATTTAGCATACCCCAGTATTTTCATCATCGTATCGCTGGTTTGCTCAGGAGCAAAAAGTTGTGTAGAAATTTCTCCATCTTCATTCCGGGATATCAGCACATGCTTGGGCGCGGGAATCAGGCAATGTTGGATGCCGCCATATCCTCCCAGGGACTCCTGGTACGCTCCGGTATGAAAAAATCCAATGTAGAGTGGCTCTTCGTCATTGATCATAGGAAGGAAAACCTCACCTGTGTGTGCCTCTGAATTATAATAATCCATACTATCACAGGTGAGTCCACCCATATTTACTTTGTGATACGGGTCGTCCCATTTATTTACCGCCAACAAAATGTATTTCTGATTAAGCCCCCAGGCATCTGGCATTTGTGTGATGAAAGAGCCATCAATCATATACCAAAGCTCTTTGTCATTTTGCAGTTTTTGATCTACAACAGAATACAATATGGCGCCACTTTCACCCACAGTATAACTACCAAATTCTGTAAAAATATGGGGTACGGGTACATTATTTTTATCGCAGATCCATTTGATGTTCTCCACAATCTGCTCGATCATGTACTTGTAGTCGTAGTGGAAAGTCAAAGATTGCTTGATGGGAAATCCACCACCAATATCGATGGAGTCAAGTGAACCACACATTTTTTTCAATTCGCAGTATTTGAAAATAAACCGGCTGAGCTCACTCCAATAGTAGGCTGTGTCTTTAATACCCGTACTGATAAAGAAATGTAGCATCTTAAGTGTGGCCTTGCTGCTCTTTTCAATTTTGTCTTTATATAAAGGAACGATATCACTGTATCGCACACCCAGGCGTGATGTATAAAATTCAAATTTAGGCTCCTCATCAGAGGCAATACGAATGCCTACATTAAAAGGTTTGTCAACTTTTGTTTCATAAATGTCAATTTCATTAATGGTGTCCAGGATGGGGAGGCAATTAAATTCATCATTTAGCAGGTCTACAATTTGATTGGTATACCGTGGCATTTTGAAGCCATTACACAAAATGAAAGTGCTCTTGGTTACTTTACCTTGCTCATAGAGACTGCGAATAATCGGTATATCAAAGCTGGACGAGGTTTCTATATGAACATTATTTTTCAATGCTTCTTCCATCACGAAAGAAAAATGGGAAGATTTGGAGCAGTAGCAATAAGTATAATTTCCTTTATACTTAAATTTCTCAATGGCATTGTTGAAAGTTGCCTGCACGAACCGAATGTTCTCACTAATTCTGGGCAGGTAAGTAAGTTTCAGAGGTGTGCCATATTGCTTGATGATGTCCATAAGCGGTACATCATTAAAAAGCAATTCATTTTCCCATACTTTAAATTCCTTCTGCGGGAATTCAAATGTTTGCTCAATTAGGTCACGGTAACTCTTCATCTCATTTTAAATGGGTTTTTAAACGGTGCAATATTGGTATAATTTTACCATCTTTACAATTCGAAATTTAAATCTGCATGACAGATCGCTTTTCCTGCTTTGACCACGTTATTATATATCCTTTACCTGATTTATAAAGGGGTTAATTTAGTCTTTTAGTCTAGTTTTTCGAGGTCAGGTTTAGTTTTTCAAGTATTAATTTCAAGTTACGTGAACGAGATAAAAATCATCGAGGTGAAATCGGAGATAGGGGCGGGTACTCGGGGCGCCAGTTTAGGTGTGGAGGCCATGAAGATTGCCAGCCTTGACCTGAAGTCAGATTTATTCAGGCAACATGACGCTGTGGAAGTTGAGAATGTGAATGAATTGCTTTTTGATGGAGCGGAGCATGCCCATGCAAAGTTCATTGACGGTGTGCTGATCATGGAAGAACGAGTTTGTCTTGAGGTTTATGAAACATTGCTTGATGAGAAATTTCCATTTGTAATGGCTGGTGATCATTCTACTTCTTATGGCACTATTGCGGGAATTAAGAAAGCAAATCCAAAAAAAAGATTAGGAGTAATCTGGATAGATGCACATGCGGATATTCACACGCCATACACTACACCATCTGGTAATATGCACGGAATGCCGGTGGCTATGGCATGTGATATTGACAACCTGGAATGTAAAATCAATGATCCGAAAAATGAGACGATTGAATATTGGGAGCAAATCAAAAATGTGGGAATACCGGGTGCAAAAGTTTATCCGGAAGATTTTGTATACATCGCTGTCAGGGATTTGGAAAAACCTGAAAATTACCTGATCAACAAATACGGTATGGGTTTCATTACTACGGAAGAAGTTAAGAAAATGGGCCCACAGAAGTCAGCTCAGGAAGCGCTTAAAATGCTTGAGCATTGTGATCTGATCTATGTTTCGTTTGATGTTGATAGCATTGACTCTCGCTTCTCCACAGGCACAGGCACACCTGTGCCAAACGGACTTACTGTAGAGGAGGCTAAATTACTAAATCAGGAGCTTGCCAATAGCCCTAAGTTGTGCGCATGGGAGATTGTGGAGGTAAACCCAACCCTCGACACAGAAAACAGAATGGCGGAAAGTGCTTTCGAAATACTGGAAGCAACCGCTAAAGCAATAGCCACCAGGCCAGTTACTGTTGAATAAATTTTTTATGGCCGCTCTTCCAAAATCCGGATATACGACTTTATCGTTATCACAATGTTCCTTCGTATGATCGGATCTGTAAAAATTCTTGGGATGTTGCTCGGCTGAGATATAATTCGATACGTGGCCTTGATTTTGTGATTTGGTAATTTCTCCAATGTCCAACTACCTATTAAGTTCATTCTGTCCACCCCTGATCTTACAGGAGCCAGCTTATCATTTTTTATACTTTCAAATTCGATGAACATTTTTGATTCATTAGCATACTTGATACAGTAGATAAGCAAATGATCCTGATCCTTTACCGGCCAGGGTATATCATGATATGAATATTCAAGCCAGGCCGTATCAACTTCCAAAGGATAAACTTTGAATTCGCTAACATGTTTCTGGCTTTTCATAATCCACTTTGGATCTTTCAGTAAGTTGATAATACTTTTAAAATCCGACCGTACACAAAATTCTCCTTTTACTTCCCTTGCGTCTTCGGGTGGATTAGATCCTGGAAACTTAATCCAACGCTCATAAATGAAAACGGAATCAACTTCTCTAACCAGTGTAAATTCTTCATCACCCTGCGCGAAACCGGGCAAAATATTCAACAGTGTTATGCAAACAATGACGAAATTATGAAGGTGAAAATTCATGCCCTAATTAAATACAAACCTTTGAAATATAGACTGCCGAAGGGCTCAAATAGTAACTCCGATTCACTGTTTTTATTTGTCTTTTTTGATAAAATTTCAGCAGCTATACTAACCGTTTTCCTTAATTTCGCCCCAGATTTATCATAACCGATTGACGATGAGCAAAAACCGACCCATCTCCGAATTTATTGAAAAGAACTATCTCCACTTCAACGCGGCCGCTCTTGTAGATGCAGCCAAAGCATATAAAACTCACGTGGAAAGTGGTAAGAAAATGATGGTTACTCTGGCAGGGGCAATGAGTACGGGAGAGCTGGGAATCAGTTTTGCTGAAATGATACGTCAAAATAAGGTGCAAATCATCTCCTGCACGGGTGCCAATCTGGAGGAGGATATTATGAACCTCGTTGCCCACTCGCACTATAGACGAATTCCAAATTATAGAGATCTTACACCTGAGCAGGAATGGGATTTATTAAAAAACCACCTAAACCGTGTTACAGATACCTGTATTCCGGAGGAAGAGGCATTTCGGAGATTGCAGTCACACCTGTTCAAGGTATGGAAGGATGCAGAAGACAAAGGAGAACGATTATTTCCGCATGAGTTTATGTTCAGAATGCTCAACAGTGGAGATCTAAGACAATATTATGAGATTGATCCAAAAAATTCATGGATGATTGCGGCTGCGGAAAAAAATATGCCAATGGTTGTTCCCGGATGGGAGGATTCAACTATGGGTAACATATTTGCTTCTTATTGCCTCACAGGCGAATTGAAAGCGTCAACCGTGAAAAGTGGAATAGAATATATGGTTTGGCTGGCAGATTGGTATACCGATAATGCAGGAAAAGAGGGAATCGGATTTTTCCAAATTGGCGGAGGAATTGCCGGGGACTTTCCAATTTGTGTCGTACCTATGTTGCATCAGGATTTGGAAAGGGATGGAGTTCCATTCTGGAGTTATTTCTGCCAGATAAGTGATTCCACTACCAGTTATGGATCGTACTCAGGCGCTGTACCCAACGAAAAGATCACATGGGGAAAGTTGAGTATAGAAACGCCAAAGTATATTATAGAAAGTGATGCAACTATCGTGGCGCCATTGATTTTTGCCTACATACTTGATATGTAAGTATGGACCTAACTGAAATAGTAAAGATTGAAATTGAAAAAGCTTTTCAGGCGCTTTTCAATTCACATCCTGAGAATTTTCAAATACAACCTACCAATCCTGAATTCGAAGGGTCACATACCCTCGTTTGTTTTCCGCTCACCAAGATCTCAAAAAAAAATCCAGCGGAAACAGCCACACTGATCGGCAATTACCTGATCGCTCATTCAACGGTTGTAGTGAGGTTTAATGCGGTGAAAGGTTTTTTAAATCTTGTTCTTGCTGATTCTATCTGGCTTAACGTATTTCAAACCATCAATAAGGAAAGTGATTTTGGTGTAACAAGACCTTCTGGAAAAGAGGTTATGGTGGAATATTCTTCACCCAATACCAATAAGCCTCTCCATCTTGGACACTTGCGGAATAATTTTCTGGGCTGGAGTGTGGCAGCCATTCATGAAGCCATTGGGTCTAAAGTTCACAAAGTTCAGATTATCAACGATCGTGGCATACACATTTGTAAGTCCATGGCCGCATGGAAACTTTTTGGAAATGGTGAAACACCAGAACGTTCAGGACTTAAGGGAGATAAACTGGTTGGTAAATATTATGTAGAATTTGACAAAGTCTATAAAAGAGAAATTGAACAATTAACCTCGACAGGGATTTCTAACGAACAAGCTGAGAAGGAAGCTCCCATCATGCAACTGGCTGTTGATATGCTTCGCAAATGGGAACAGAAAGACCCTGATACGGTTTCCTTGTGGAAAACAATGAACAATTGGGTGTATGCCGGTTTTGAGGCTACTTACCGCCAAATGGGTGTTCGATTTGACAAGCTGTACTACGAATCCGAAACTTACCTGTTGGGCAAAGAAGAGGTATTGAAAGGTGTTGAGCAAGGTGTGTTCTTCAAAAAAGAAGATGGATCGGTATGGGTAGATTTAACGGAAGATGGATTGGATCAAAAGGTGTTGTTGCGTTCCGATGGCACCAGCGTTTATATGACGCAAGACATCGGCACCGCCATTTTGCGCTTTCGTGATTTTCCTAACATAGCAAGACAGGTCTATACAGTAGGGAATGAACAGGAGTATCATTTTAAAGTCTTGTTTTTAATCTTGGCGAAACTAGGTTACACCTGGGCAAAAGAATGCTATCACCTGTCTTATGGTATGGTGGATTTGCCTTCAGGAAAAATGAAGTCTCGAGAAGGTACCGTGGTAGACGCTGATGATTTAATGGCTGAAATGATAACGGAGGCTGAAAAGCAAACTCGCGAGCTTGGCAAAATTGATGAGATGGGCGAAGCTGAGGCCAAAGTACTTTTTGAAATGATTGGCTTGGGAGCTCTTAAATTTTACCTGCTCAAGGTTGATCCGAAGAAAAGAATGATGTTTAACCCGGAGGAGTCCATTCAGCTTCAGGGGCATACCGGACCATTCATTCAATATACACACGCCAGAATAAGGTCAATCTTAAGGAAGGCAAGTACATTGGCCATAGATAAAAAATTATTGCCTTTGAATGAGTTATTGCCGGCTGAACAAAAACTAATCAGTCTTCTTGCGCTATACCCGGCTAAGCTACGGGTAGCAGCAACTGATTATTCACCGGCTATGGTTGCCAACTATGCCTACGATCTGGCTAAAGAGTATAATCAGTTTTATCAGACAATACCCATTTTTTCGGAAACGGATCAGCATAAACTTGCATTTCGTGTACGCTTATCTGAAAAAGTTGGTGAGGTGATCAAGAAATCAATGAATTTACTGGGTATCAATGTGCCGGAGAGAATGTAAATTTGTTTTAAACCATTGATGGCTTACCGATGTTATTCAAGGTATTTATAAGTATGGGTGTGGGTATCTTAATTACTGTCATTATGTTTTCATCGTTGTTTGGATCAGATGTTACCGCTCAGGATGGAGCAGGTACTATTTATGAATTCAAAATTCCCTCGTTGAGTGGAGAGGAAATTAGCTTTGATCGGTATAAAGGTAAGAATCTATTAATCGTAAATACAGCTTCAAAGTGTGGTTATACCTACCAATATGCTGATCTGGAGAAACTTCACGAGCAGTACGGGTATAAAATTGAAATACTTGGGTTTCCGGCGAACAATTTTTTGTGGCAAGAACCTGGAACCAATGAGGAAATTGCAGCTTTCTGTGAAAAAAACTATGGCGTTAAATTTCAGATGTTTGACAAGATATCGGTGAAGGGCGGTGACAAGCATCCACTCTATCGCTGGCTGGAGGCTAAGTCGGGCAAGTCTCCGTCGTGGAATTTTTGCAAATATGTAATAAATGATAAAGGGGAAGTAATTGGGTTTTTCCCGGCAAAAGTCAGCCCGTTGGATGCTGAGATAATTTCCCTTTTGCAAAATCAGGATACGAAATAGTATCTTGCATTATAAGTTATGCAAACCAAAGCGTGGATAAACGCATTCAGACCCCGCACACTCCCTCTTGCATTGTCGTGCATTGCTATGGGTGCATTTTTGGCTGCATCCGTAAATGCTTTTCGATGGGATATTTTTGTATTGTGTTCAGTTACCACCATTTTTCTTCAGATTCTTTCCAACCTGGCTAACGATTATGGCGATTCAGTACATGGCGCAGATCATGAAGGAAGGGTAGGCCCCACCCGAGCGATCCAGTCCGGTTCGATAACGAGAGAATCGATGAGGAAAGCACTTTTTATTTTCATTGTGCTTTGCCTTGTTAGTGGCGTTGCCTTAATTTCTATTTCATTAGGAGGAAATTTATCGGCCATTCTGTTTTTTTTCGGATTGGGAATTCTTAGCATAGTAGCCGCTATAGCCTACACAGTCGGCCGAAAGCCTTATGGCTATGTGGGCTTAGGCGATTTTTCCGTGCTTATTTTTTTTGGCATTATCGGAGTTTTAGGATCCTTGTATTTATTCACACAAGCTGTTCGTTGGGATCACCTCCTTCCGGCCATGAGTTGTGGTTTTTTTTCGATGGGTGTACTCAATATTAACAATATCCGAGATATCGAATCTGACCGGATGGCGGGTAAATATTCTCTTCCGGTTCGGATTGGCAGGGACAAGGCCATCACCTACCATTGGGTGTTGCTCACCGGAGGGCTTTTAGCCGCCCTCTTTTATAGCATTGTAAATTATATCTCAGCCGTTCAGTTCGTATACCTTATTACCACGCCACTTTTTCTAATTAATGGCTTATCTGTTTCCAGAAAGAGTGCCGCGGATTTAGATCCTTACTTAAAGCAACTCGCTATTTCCACCCTCTTATTTGTAGTTCTTTTTGGCATTGGCAACTTGCTGCGGTAGTTTCCGGGCTTACGCTGGCTAAAATGTGATTTGTGTCATAGCGCACTATGATGGTAATCATTCGGCTTTTGCGCTGAAGAAAATACTTTTGATAAAAGTAAAATTCTGGTTGGATTAACCGGCTAAAACAAACAATTGAGCCCATGAAAAAAATTCTAGTACCCTGCGATTTTTCCGATTCTGCGATTCAAGCGTTTAAATTTGCGGTGGAAATCGCCAATGAAGGCAAAGGTGAAATACACTTGCTGAATGTTGTTGAAATCCCGGTGGTGCACGACAGCGTGATGATGCCGGCACTATCGTATGAAGAAACCTTTCTCAAGGAGATGAAGGATAGGGCGGACAAGGATTTTGTCAAAATGAAAACCAAATGGGCAAGTGACGGACCTAAAGTAGTCACTCATGTTCAATATGGATCTCCAACATCTGCCATTAGTAGATTCGTTGAGGATAACAAGATTACCCTGGTGGTGATGGGGACCAAAGGTGCATCTGGGCTTAAAGAATTTTTTGTTGGATCCAACACTGAAAAAATTGTTAGGTGGTCGCCTGTGCCGGTTATATCAATAAAGAAATCCGTAAAGGCTTCAAGCATTAAAAATATCGTGTTTCCCACTACGTTGCACAATGAGGAAGAAGAACTTACCATGAGGGTTAAAGCACTTCAGGATTTTTTTAAGGCAACCCTGCACATCTTGTACGTCAACACACCGGCAAACTTCAGATCCGATGTAGTTACCAGAAAACGAATGGATGACTTCGCCAAAAGATTTATGATTAAGAATTGTACACTCAATGTGTATAATGATTTGAGTGAGGAAGAAGGGGTTACTAATTTCACCAAAGCGGTAAAGGGTGACATCGTGGCTATGGCAACGCATGGTCGTAGGGGACTAAGTCATTTTATGAGTGGCAGTATTGCGGAAGATGTGGTCAACCACATTGAATGCCCTATCTGGACATGGAAGTCCAGCTAATAGTTTTACAGACTGTACTACATGCGTCAACCTCAACCCCTTCTGACGGAAAAACCAGAAACAGATGCTGTCTGTTTTCATTGCGGGCAACCCTGCGATAGTGACGTATTTCAAATTGAAGAGAAATCCTTCTGTTGTTATGGCTGTAAAACTGTTTTTGAGATTCTTAATGAAAATAATCTTTGTGAATATTACAATTTCCAAAATAACCCTGGAATCAAAAAAGATAGCAATGAGGAAACTTATGCCTATTTGGATGAGACAAGCATAAGGGAAAAACTAATTTTATTTGAAATAAATGGGTTGGTAAGGGTAGCTTTTTACGCCCCAGCTATTCATTGTATTTCATGCGTGTGGCTTCTTGAAAATCTTAATCGTATTAATTCCGGTATCCTAAGATCTGAGGTGGATTTTGCCAAAAAGACAGTAACCATTGATTTTAATTCTTCAGAAGTAAAATTAAGTGAAGTCGCTGCGTTGATCGCATCTACAGGATACAAGCCACTTATAAGCCTGGAAAATCATAAAGCGAAATCAACGACCGGTTCGGTTAACCGTAAATTGATTATTCAATTGGCAGTAGCTGGGTTCTGTTTTGGGAATATTATGCTGCTCAGTTTTCCCGAATACCTGGGAATAGATCATTTAGACGCAAAATTGCAAGGGGTATTTTCTTATTTGAATATTTTTCTTTCCATTCCAGTTGTACTTTTTAGCGGTAGCGATTATTTTATTTCAGCGTGGAAAAGTTTTAAGCAGCGTCAAATTAACATTGATGTGCCCATTGCCCTGGGAATTTTCGTGCTATTTGTGAGAAGTATCAGTGATGTGTTGTTGCAAATAGGGCCTGGGTATTTGGATTCCCTGGCTGGATTGGTTTTTTTTCTGCTCATAGGCCGGTGGTTTCAGGATAAGACTTACGAAAGTCTGGCTTTTGATCGCGATTATAAATCCTATTTTCCACTGGCTGTTTATAAAAAGGAGGGAAATGAATGGAAAGCCTGTGTAGTGAACACATTGATAAAGGGAGACCATATCCGTATTCGCAACAACGAGATCATTCCGGCCGACAGTTTGTTGCTGAGTGATGACGCACAGGTGGATTACAGTTTTGTAACGGGAGAGTCCAGACTCGTTAAAATCAGGGTTGGCGAGTTGGCATACGCGGGGGGAAGGGTTGTTGGCCAGCCTGCAATTATGATTGTTTCGCGGAAAACTTCACAAAGCCACCTTACCAGCTTATGGAATAATGACGTATTTCATAAAAAGGACCATCAAAACTATAAAACTTTGATGGATCAGGTAGCAAAGTTTTTTACTTGGTCGGTGCTGTTGCTTGCTTTGGCTACGGGGCTCTACTGGTACTGGGCGGACAGCTCCAGGGTATGGCTCATCGTTACCGCGGTTTTAATGGTAGCGTGTCCTTGTGCATTGGCACTGGCAGCTCCATTTACCTATGGAAGTATGTTGCGTGTGTTTGGTCTTCACGGTTTGTATCTGAAAAATTCAAGCGTAGTTGAAAAGATGGCGAAGGTGAATGCTGTCGTATTCGATAAAACAGGAACAATTACGCATGGATCGAAGCAAATTAGCTGGAACGGCAGAATCAGTGAGAATGAACTTAGGCTGATTAAGTCATTGACACAATGTTCAACGCATCCATTGAGTATACTGATTACCAAATCTGTTTCTGGCAGTGCCGTTAGTACTCCGGAACAATTTGAAGAAATTCCCGGCAAAGGAATTCAAGGGGTGATTCAAGGGCACAACATCAGGTTAGGCTCTGCGGTATTCGTGGAGGCGGAGGACAAATGGAATTCATCGGGTGCGTCAAGAGTTTACGTTTCAGTTGACGACGAGATCAAAGGTTATTTTGAGTTAGGAACATCAATTCGGAATGGAGTTGATGAGTTGGTGTTTCGGTTAGGAGAAGTGGTAAAGGCATTGCTATCGGGCGATAGTCGGGCAGATGAGGAAAGAATGCGTACGATTTTCAATTCAAAAACGGTTTTGGCATTTGAGCAGAGCCCTCAGGATAAATTAAATTTCATTTCTAACCTGCAAGGAAAGGGAGCCGTTGTTATGATGATCGGTGATGGACTTAACGACTCAGGTGCATTGAAGCAAAGTGACGTTGGTATTACGGTATCGGATGATACCGGAGTTTTCACGCCTTCATGCGATGGAATTTTGAGCGGGGCTAAGCTTGGCTATATGGATAGATACCTTTCTCTGTCTAAATCTGCTATTATAATTTTAAAAGTGAGTCTTGCCATTTCTCTTTTGTATAATGTAGTGGGATTGAGTTTTGCGGTAACCGGTCATCTTACACCATTGGTTGCTGCCATACTGATGCCCATCAGTAGCATTTCGGTAGTTGTATTTACAACGTTTATGGTTAATTTAATCTCAAAAAGAATCATGCCATGACGATCATTATACTATTGATAGGAATCAGCCTTACCATCGCGCTCATTTTTCTTGGCGGATTTATATGGAGTATGAAAAGTGGTCAGTATGACGACACCTATGGTCCGTCAGTTCGTATCTTATTTGAGGATAAAAAACCTAAGAAGAAAAAGGATCAGTAGCCAAGTTCTCTGGAGACCACATTTACCAAAGGCTTTCCTTCTTTCATTAACTTATAATTTTCGACAATCTGCGGGGCCACGGAGTCCGGATCAGTAAGGCTGGCAATATGGGGTGTGATATTAATTCTTGGATGGGTCCATAATTTGTTGCTTGCCGGCAACGGCTCTGTTGCAAAAACATCCAGGCTGGCACCTGAAAGATGGCCATCAGCGATAAATGCTATCAAATCTTTTTCAACTACATGTTCCCCTCTGCCTACATTGATAACGAAAGCATTCTTTGGAAGCAGGGTGAACGTATTTTTGTTTAAAATACCTGACGTTTCCGGAGTAAGGGGAAGGACACAAACCAAAATATCTGTATGTTGGAGGAATTCAGGTAGCTCTTCAGCACCAGCATAAACAATAAAATTGGAATTTTCTTTTTTTGTCCGTGCCCAGCCGATCACCTGGAAACCGGATTTAATAAGATCCACGGCAACTTGTTTTCCGATAGCGCCAACACCCATGATGCCCACCCGTACATCGTTGATTCTCAAATACGAGGAGGGTTTCCAGATGCTTTGTGTCTGCTTGATTTTGAATGCATTCAGGGCGCGAAGGTGATTCATGACGAGCGCCAACACAAACTCTGACATATCTTTCGCCAAAAAAGGGTCAACCAATCGGGTAATAACAACATTCCGGGGCAGGTCATGATCTTTCATCAGGTGATCAACACCAGCGCCCATGGAGGAAATGCATTTGATATTGGGGTAATCTTTGAAGATGCCATGAGGATGTCGCCAGGTTAATGCAAAATCTATTTCTTGCCGGTTGGAATCATTTGGAAATGCACGAATATCTAATGTGGGATCGACCTGTTTAAGCGCTTCGATCCATGGTTCTACACCTTTTGGATTAATTATTACAATGGCCATAAAAAAAGTGAGTGCAATATAGGCACTTCAATAGGTAAGTCTATTTGAAAATAATATTTTCACAATATGATAACGGAGCTTGCTGAGCAATAGTTTATTTAGTTGACAGTGATTACGAGGCTGGTGTCGAAATTTATATTTACGAATTGCTATTGACCTGGTCTAGCGAATAGAATGACTTTATTTAAAAACTGGATCAAAAGTTTTTAGCTCAAATTCATCCGGCGTGCAATTGTGCAATATCCAATGTGCAGCAATGTGACCAAGGGTATCCGAGCACATTGCGGAATAGCCGTTACCTCCGGCGGCCACATATAATTGATGACCATCCGCATTGCCTATATATGCCCATTTATGTTTTGTGCGGCTGATTATGCATCGCTTGGTTTTGTAGTCCTCAACTTTTATAGACGGTAGGATAGAATGCAGTGTTTCTTTCAGTATTTTCATATTGCTGTCGCTGTCGCCATTTCGAAACCAATCCTGAATTTGTTCGAGGTGGTTGAATAGGATATCCGTTTTCAGATTGCACCCCATTTTCAAATAAAAGTTGCCATCCGGATATTCGACGGGGCGAATGGCATAGACACCTTCAATCTCTCCATTATCAATTTCATAGAGCAGCGAAGGAAGATGAGCCAGTCGCTTAGCTTCTTGTCTGCCAATTTGCGCGAGCAAGACGGTTTCACTTTTCAAAAACAAATCAAGTGGTCTGGGCAGCAGGTTCATAAAGTTTGAAAAGGCACCGGCAGTTACCAATATTTTTGGTGCATGAAATAAATTGCCTTCAATCGTGGTAACGTGATAGCTATTATTTCTAAGCTCAATCCCCGAAGCTGTTTCACTATAAGCCACGCCTCCATTGTTTTTAAAGATGCTCAATTGTACCCTCACCAGTTGCAATGGATTGATGTGTCCTGACGGACCCGGCTCAAGCATTCCAAATGATTCCTCAGGGAAATGATAATCTGGAATGGCCTTATGGATAATCTCTCCCGTTTCCAGAAATTGATACCCAAGATTAAATTGCTGGGCTTGTGCAGGAACATTTTTTAAATAATCATCCTTTCCATGGGGTGATACATAAAGACATCCAACAGGATGATGAAATTGAATACCACTTTCTTTTTCCAACAAAGGATATTTGATGGAAGCTTTTTTGTTCAATAAGGTGTAAACCGGATCGACACCAAGTATACGCTGCACTCTTCCCTGATCGTAATGACTGGAAAAAACAGCGACTTTTGAAATGTCCGTAGGTTCATCGGGTCCAATGATTGCTACATTGCCAATTTCCCTTTGAAGGTATCTGGCAGCGGCAGAACCAATTAGTCCTTTACCGACTACTATACAATCAAATCTATTTGAGTGAGCCATCCTTCAAAATATCACCTTTACGATATAGGCAAACCAGTAGAGAAATCGTCCTTTATATTGAATTTCAGTTTACCTATATTACCTACTTCCCAAACTAATGTAAAAAATAGAGCCTATGAACTCAAACCAATTATTTCCTTTCAGGTATTTATGGATCACCCTGATACTTGTAGCGATTAATCAGCTAACCGTTGCCCAAACGTTATCGAGAGAACAGGTTTCCCAACTTAAATTCCGACATATTGGCCCGGTAGGCAACAGGATCACATGTGCTGTAGGCATTCCGGGCAACGACCTTATATATTTCGCAGGAGCAGCTACCGGTGGAATATGGAAAACAACAGATGGCGGATTGAATTGGAAACCTGTGTTTGATGATAAACCGGTACATGCTATTGGAGCTTTAGCGGTAGCGCCTTCCGACTACAATGTAATTTATGCAGGAACGGGTGAGCCTTTTATCCGATCCAACGTTTCAATAGGTAACGGAGTGTGGAAATCTACGGATGCCGGTGAAACATGGAACCACATAGGATTGGATAATACAGGCAGGATATCAAGAATTCTCGTTCACCCAACCGACCCAAACACAGTATACGTTGCAGCGGTAGGTCATGGTTATGCCCCTCAGAAAGAAAGGGGTGTTCATAAATCAATCGATGGGGGAAAGACCTGGAAGCAGGTTTTGTTTGTCGATGAAAATACCGGCGCTTCGGATCTGGTGATGGACCCATCCAACCCCAGAATAATTTTTGCCGGAATGTGGCAATTGTCGCTTCGCACATGGAACCGAACCAGCGGTGGACCAGGAAGCGGCCTTCACATGTCTGCTGATGGAGGAGATACCTGGAAAAAACTAAAAGGAAATGGATTGCCTGAAGGGCCAGTTGGAAAGATTGCCCTCTCCATGACACCCGCTGATCCGGACCGAGTGTATGCTTTGATAGAAACGGGTGACGGAGTGGAAGCTATTAGTGGTGAACCCGAAAGTGGAGAACTATGGCGTTCGGAGGATAAAGGAAAAAATTGGAAGTTGATAAGCCACGATCGCAACATGACAGGAAGGCAAGCGTATTACACACGCTGTACAGCTTCGCCGGATAATCCTAATGAAGTGTATTTCCTATCAGCAACATTTTATAATACTATTGATGGAGGTCGTACCCTTGAACCCGTCACCAATTTTTCTTCTCAACCAAATTGGGATCATCATGACATGTGGATTGATCCTACGGATGGAGATCGTGCTATTGTAGCTGGAGACGGAGGCGTTTCTATCACGGAGAATAGAACAAAATCATGGATGAGGATTCAATTGCCGGTTGCTCAATTGTACCATGTTACTACCGATATAAATATTCCTTACAATGTGCTTACCAACAGACAGGATGGTCCGGCTATGCGGGGCCCAAGTCGTACTCGCATTCAATCGTTTTTTGGTACAGGAACAATCCCTACCGGTATGTGGCATGATGTAGGGGGCGGAGAAAGTGGATTTGCCACACCTGATCCTAAAGACCCCGATGTAGTATGGTCAAGTGCATCAGGCTATGGAGCATTAGGTGGTGTGGTCACCAGGTACAATGAGAAGAACAGACAGTTCCGTCATGTGGAAGTTTGGCCTGAGATTACAACCGGGCATTCGGCTGCTGAAGTGAAGTACAGGTTTCAGTGGACATTTCCTTTGCTCATCTCTCCGCATGATCACAATACAGTGTATGTCACCAGTCAGGTAGTACACAGAACATCCAACGGTGGTCAAACCTGGGAGGTGATCAGTCCTGATCTTACGATGAACGATAAAAGCAAACAAACGAAGTCGGGAGGATTGACTCCAGATAATATTGGTGTAGAATATGCCAATGTGATCTATGCTTTTGAAGAATCACCGGTAAAGCAGGGAGTTTTCTGGGCTGGTACTAATGACGGACAAGTACAGCTAAGTCAGGATGGCGGAAAAACATGGACGAACGTAACAAAAAATATTCCTGAGTTTCCTGCATTGAGTACGGTGAGGAACATTGATGCCTCCAAATGGGTTGAAGGAAAAGCTTATCTCACGGTAGAAGCGCATGAAGTTGGCAATTTTCAACCCTATGTCTACAAAACTGAAAACTTTGGAAAGACATGGAAGAAAATCACGAAAGGAATAGAGGGCGGTAACCTGAATTATTGCCGGATGGTAAAAGAAGATCCGGTACGTAAAGGATTGCTTTACCTGGGCACAGAATCAAGATTATATATTTCTTTTGATGATGGTGAGAACTGGCAGACTTTCATGAGCAATCTTCCTACATCACCAATGTATTGGATGGATATTCCTGAACATTTCAACGATTTGGTGGTGGGTACCTACGGACGAGGCATCTGGATTTTGGATGACATCAGTCCGCTGCAGCAAATTAAGGATACCAATGCCAAACTTGCTTTATTCAATCCAAAAGACACCTATCGATTTCAAGGGATCACCAGTACAATGCAGTTTTTTCCTGAAGCATCTTCCGGACAAGATCCACCTTACGGAGCTTCGCTGAATTACTGGTCGGCTGCAGAAATGGATAGCGTGAAGATTCACATACTGAACACGGCAGGGGATACTGTCAGAACGATTATTAATAAAGCAAAACCCAGTATCAACAGGGTGTGGTGGGATCTGCAAAGCAACCCCACCAAGACAGTGACAATGCGCACACAACCTGAAGCAGCCGACTGGTTTCCGCTGGACAAGAATCGTACACGTACCAATCCGAATTATGGTCCACTTACGTATTTAGTCCCTCCCGGCACATATCAGGTGCATCTTGTAGCTGGTGATCAAAGTTTTAAATCCCCCATCAACATCATTAAAGACCCTCACTCAGAAGGGACACTTGATGACATCAAGTTGCAAATAGATTTTATGATGAAAGCACACAAGGACCTTAATGAAATTGCTGATATGATCAATGGAATGGAATCAATTCGCAGACAATTGATGGATCTGGGTGATGTACTCAAAACCAAGGGCGATAAAAAATTGGCTAAAGAGGTTGCCGATATGAACAAAAAATTTGGAGCGTTGGAAGGAAAGCTGGTGCAGTTAAAGATCACAGGTACTGGACAGGATGCAGTACGCTGGCCGGCCATGCTGGGTGAGAAGCTGAGCTACCTGGCCGCCACCGCAGCTACGGCTGACTTCCGTCCTTCTGATCCTCACAACGAGGTTTATGCCAAATTGAAAGCGGAACTATCAGCCCATCAGGCGGCATATGACAAATTGCTAAAAGAAGATTTTGCTACTTTCACTAAAATGCTTCAGGATAATGGAGTAGGTGCGATTGTAATGCCGAAGTAAGTTGTGCGATTTTTAAATTAAAAAATCCAGGACTAGTATTGAGTCCTGGATTTTTTTTGAAATTATAAATTCAATGTATAAAAGTTGGTTAGAATGCCCATCGTCCCTCATTCATAATCGCCTCTCGGTTGCACCAGGTATTCTTTTTGTCGAAAGTCAATCGTCATATATAAAACGATGCCAAAAGCGAATCATACAATTGATTCAGATAACTTGTTGCCATCCCACCTTCGTTCTTCTTCCATGAACTCACCGAATTGGATGGTAAAAGAGGTTTAAACGAATACTTTTTTTCAAACTCATAATTTGGGTAATTCACTAAAATGTATTACATTTGTAATACAAATACTTTAAAGTAAACCCAATATGTTAAATGTCAGAATATCGGAGGAAGAAGAGACCGAACTGACCCGTTACTGTGAGGAGCGGGGGCTGTCAAAATCCGTTGTGGTCAAAGAGGCCCTTGCGATGTATCTGGCTCAAAAAAGAAAAGCCAAATCATCCTACGATGCAGGGTTGGATCTCTTTGGATTGGCAGGGAGTGGGTCGAAAGATCGTTCGACTTCCTACAAAAGGAAACTAAAGGATAAGCTTCATGTTAAGCACCCTCGTTGATGCCGGGCCATTAATTGCCCTGTTTGACAGCAGTGATCAGTATCATGAGCGAGCTGTTGAATTTCTTAAGAAAAGTCAATATTCGTTGATTTCTACTTGGCCGGTTATTACAGAGGCTACTCACATGCTAGATTTCAGTGTGCAAACCCAAATCAATTTTCTTCAATGGATCAACAGGGGGGGACTCCACATCTTTGATCTGGAGTTTGTACATGTCATCAGAATCATCGAGCTCAGCGAGAAATTTAAGGGCGTGCCCATGGACCTGGCCGATGCCACGCTTATCGTAGCATCCGAGGCAAGAGACATCCATTCCATTGCAACGATTGATTCTGATTTTTATGTTTACCGAACGATAAGGAATAAGTACTTGAAGAACGTATTCATATAGGATAGGTTAACCTGATACCTCGTCTTTGACTAAGTAGCAAGTGAATGGAAACATGTTGCAGTTGAAACGGGAAATAGTCTATTGGGGATTTAGGTTTTGGTGAATTCTGTTATTATTTTTCACCATGGTAGCAAGGCCAAGTACACATGAAGTATAAATCTGTCTGGAATAGTTATCCGATTCGTAGGGGGTTCTGGCTTTTATTGCTCGCCTTATCCACTTGCAAGGCATTGTTTTCTCAGGATGTTTCCAAAACGATGGATATGGCGGATGTGCTGCAGCGGGCCAGCCAAGCAACCGATGAGCTTATTGAATTGGATGGGTATCGGATTTCATTTGTAAAATCAGATAATGATCTTTTCAATTTTTTTATTTCACAATATCCGTCTAAGATAAATCAAGAAGGTCGTGCGGTAGTTCAAACTCATTTAGTGTTTAAAAATTGCACATTTGAGAATAATGTGTATTTCGAAAAATTTGTGTTCAAAGGGTTAACGATCAGCCACTGTTCAGTTGATAATTTTATTGTTGCAAACTCGGATATCGGAACTTTGGTAATTGAAAACACACGATTTACCAGTGATGTTGAGATAACGGAAATCTTGTCTTCTCATATTGAAATCAAAAATAATACTGTGGGTCATGAGATATTCATGGAGAATGACAGTATCATCGGAGGTGATTTATTTATTGAGGCCAATGAAATAACAAACGGTGAAATTGTACTATCAAACTGTTACATCAACGGATCACTCACTATGGGCAACAACCATGTATCGGGTATTTTGATTGAAAGCTCTGATTTTGATTTTCCAGCCTACGGAGAGTTCAATAATTACAAATTGGCAGACAATGAAAGTTCTGACCTCTACATTACGGCCTGTCGCTTTTATGGGGATCCGACCGGTAAAGTTTTCTTCACCAAGGGCAATTACCTCAACCTTGATTTGCGTGACAACCGGTTTGAGGTGAACGTTTATTTTATTGAGAACGTAGCAGAGGAACGTTTTTTTCTCGTTGGTAATACGTTTAATGCTCATGTCTCATTTGAGAAGTTTCTTTTTTCTGAAACGTGGAACGAACTTTACTGGAATCAGCTGGGAGGGTATAAACTTCGCTATGGCGATTATGGAGATGAAATGAGGGGAGAGCTAAAAGACGATGTAGGGTTTAGCAATCTGATCAACATTTATAAAGGTCTTCATTCGATATTTCTTTCAAGAGGAGATCTGGAGTCGGCCAATGCTTGCTATAGTGAGATGAAACAACTTCAGGGAAGAAAACTAAAGTATGAGTTCTTAAATGATAAATCATTTGGGAAATTCTTACGATGGCAGCTCAATGTATTACTTAAAATTTATACCAATCATGGCACGGATCCTGGTTTGGCTGTGGTGATGTCGTTTTTTGTGATTTTAGCTTTTGCCTTGCTGTATCTTTTCTTTCCATCGGAATGGGATACCGAAAGTTTAAATCGATTGCTAATCAGTTATGAGCAGTTTTTACAACGGAAAAAGAAAACCAGCCTAATGCCGATTCTTGTAGTGATGGGATCAGTATTGTTAACGTTGGTGAATGCGCTTACCCTTAGTATAAACAGCTTTGTCACCTTAGGATTTGGAAGAATTCCTACAAAGGGCTTTGCCCGCTACCTGTGTATCATTGAAGGATTTGTTGGATGGTTTTTGCTGAGTATTTTTACCGTATCGCTAATCAATCAAGTGCTCGCCTGATTTTTATTCAGAAAGTGACTTATAAACTATCTCGATTGACGGATTTGCCATTTCAATAATCCGGATTGAGTTGCCTGGTAAATACGATATCTCAAAAGTTCCTCTCCTTTTTGTGCAGGTAAAAATTGTTTTTTTTCCATCAAATTCCTTTTTTACGATTTCATACGTATCCCCTTCTGCAATTATGGCTCTGCTTGAAAATTGTATCTCCGCATTTACAGACTCTTCATTTTGGTTATTGGATCCCAGGGTTTGCTTTACCGAAGCTTTAACCACGCCTTGAAATCCCCTGCGATCATTTTCGGATTGGGCAAACAAGGATACGGTGATCAGTATCAAAATGGATGGTAACAAAATCTTTTTCATATCAGCCTGATTGAGTTTCTAATATCTGAATTGCTTTGAAACATTACAATTAGTACAAGAAGTGTGCCTGCTTGTAAGCGCGCTGGATAATGGCAGTAATTTTTTCGATTTATTGACTTTTTTAATCTAAAACCTGACTAAAATCATTCGTTTGGATAAGGGGAGTCATATTTGGCCGCTGGGCCCGGTTATACTTTTATTGTTTGAAATCGCTAAAAACCGGACTTCTATGGAATTAGAAAGAATCAGCTACGACAACAAAATCGTAAAAGCATTCATTATTGCTACTGTTATTTTTGGTATTGTGGGTATGTCGGTAGGCTTGCTGGCAGCCATTCAGTTGTTTTATCCTCTCTGGAATTTTGATCTTCAGTATACCACCTTTGGCAGGATACGGCCCTTGCATACAAATGCTGTTATTTTCGCTTTTGTTGGCAATGCCATGTTTGCTGGAGTGTATTACAGCATGCAACGGCTATTAAAAACCCGAATGTTCAATGACATGCTTAGTTGGGTCCATTTCTGGGGTTGGCAACTTATCATTCTCGCTGCTGCCATTACCCTGCCTCTGGGGTTGACTACATCAAAAGAGTATGCAGAATTGGAGTGGCCAATTGACATAGCGATTACCATAATCTGGGTTGTGTTTGGTTGGAATATGATTGGTACTATTCTGCGAAGAAGAGAAAAGCACATGTACGTGGCCATTTGGTTTTATATCGCTACGTTCATTACCGTAGCGGTTCTTCATGTCGTCAACTCGGTTGAGATTCCGGTGAGCCTGTTTAAGAGTTATTCCTGGTATGCCGGAGTTCAGGATGCACTGGTACAATGGTGGTATGGTCATAATGCCGTAGCATTTTTTCTCACTACGCCTTTCCTCGGTTTGATGTACTACTTTTTACCTAAGGCCGCTAATCGACCTGTTTATTCTTACCGTCTCTCCATTGTTCACTTCTGGTCACTGATATTTATTTATATCTGGGCTGGTCCACATCATCTGTTGTATACCGCATTACCGGATTGGGCACAGTCGCTGGGTGTCGTTTTTTCAATTATGCTCATTGCTCCATCCTGGGGAGGTATGCTCAACGGATTGCTCACCCTGAGGGGAGCTTGGGACCGGGTACGCGAAGATCCCGTTTTGAAATTTATGGTGGTTGCAGTAACAGCTTATGGCATGGCCACACTGGAGGGTCCATTATTGTCTTTAAAAAATGTAAATGCCATTGCGCATTTTACTGATTGGATTGTCGCTCACGTTCATGTGGGTGGCTTAGGATGGAATGGGTTCTTAATTTTTGGTATACTGTATTGGGTTATTCCACGCATGTGGGGTACTAAGCTATACTCAACTAAGTTAGCCAATCTTCATTTTTGGATTGGCACGCTCGGCATCATGTTTTATGCTTTGCCTATGTATATAGCGGGTGTAGTGCAAAGCCTGATGTGGAAAGAGTTTACACCTGACGGATTTATTGCATACCCGAATTTTCTGGAAACAACCACACAAATTATCCCCATGTATATACTGCGTGCTGTTGGTGGAGCGCTTTACCTCACTGGAGTGTTTATTATGTCGTATAACTTGCTGAAGACGGCTTATGCGGGAAAATTCATTGCCAATGAAGAAGCGGAAGTTGCACCAATGGTTAAAGCAGCCAGCACCGGAGGTTATTGGCACCATGTACTCGAATCAAAACCTATATTGTTTACTGTGCTTGCCTTCATTGCGATAATAATCGGAGGGATCATTGAGTTGGTTCCAACATTTTTAATCAAATCCAATATACCTACAATAGCCAGTGTAAAGCCTTATACCCCACTGGAATTGCACGGAAGAGACATTTACATTAGGGAAGGCTGTGTCGGATGCCATTCGCAAATGGTAAGGCCTTTCCGGTCTGAGGTTCAGCGCTATGATCCCGTTAATGGAGAATATTCTAAAGCAGGTGAGTTTGTGTATGATCACCCTTTCTTGTGGGGATCAAAACGAACCGGGCCGGATCTTCACAGAATAGGAGGCAAGTACGCGGACAGTTGGCACTATCGTCATATGCTCGCCCCAGGTGATGTGTCCAACGGTTCCATCATGCCTGCCTATCCATGGCTCTACGAACAGATGATTGACAAAGAGGAAACTCCTAAGAAAATTTCCGCGCTAAGGACAATTGGTGTGCCGTATGCAGATGGATACGAAGAGATTGCCAACGCAGACCTTGATAAACAGGCGGCTAAAATTGCTGAAAACCTGAGTATGGAAGGTTATGAAATAGCACAAGAAGCTGAGATCGTAGCGCTTATAGCTTATATGCAGCGACTTGGAATGGATATTAAAGCCAATAAGGTTGCGGAGGCAGAAAATTAACGACTTAAATAATTATTGTTATGTACAAAGACATTTTAAGAAACATTGACAACATCTCGATATGGCCCACGATATCTTTTGTGATCTTCTTTCTTTTTTTTCTGGTCCTCATCTGGTGGGTATTTACGACAGATAAAAAGTACATAGCTCAAATGAGCGACAAACCATTTGAAGATGGCGTGTGTGCAAAGAATCAGGAGGACATTAAATCAAAGCAGTTATGAAATTCGTAAGAGAAAAAATAGTTTTTGCCATGGTGCTTATTTCCACAGGCAGCATTGCCCAGTCGTCAGCTACTACCGAGGCTTCTGTATTGGATGATCCCTTGATTTTATTTTATATAACCGCTGGCTTTATGTTTGTTGTGGCGTTGTTGGTAATTGCAGTTGCCCTCTATATGGTGCAGGTACTTCGTCACATGGCACGTAATGCGGCTGTGGAACGTGCGGAAAAGTTAGGAATTGAATACAAAGAAGAACCCGGTCTTTGGACCAAATTTGACAGGTGGGTGACCGATTCCGTACCCGTTGAGAAGGAAGCCACGGTAATGCTGGATCATAATTATGATGGAATACGGGAATTGGATAATCATCTCCCACCCTGGTGGAAGTGGTTGCTGTATGGTTCAATTGCATGGTCGGTATTTTATATGATTGCGTATCATGTGACTAATTCTTTGCCGCTATCCATTCAGGAATATGACAATGAAGTAGCTTTTGCCGAAGAACAAATCAAAAAACTACAGGCAGCAAATCCAGGCGTGAAAATCGATGAGACTACAGTTGTTTTCACTACGGAAGCTGCTGCACTCATTGATGGAAAACAAACGTTCAACAGTATTTGTGCTTCCTGTCACCGGGTAGACGGAGGTGGAGATATTGGTCCGAACCTTACCGATCCCTACTGGGTACACGGTGGGTCAATTCAGGATGTGTTTAGGATTGTGAGGGATGGTGTACCCAATACAAACATGGTAGCGTGGGGAGGAGCTCTTAGTCCTGAAAAAATTCAAAACGTTTCCAGCTATTTACTCACCATGCAAGGAACAAACCCGCCAAACGGTAAAGCGCCTGAAGGCGATTTATATGTACCGAAGGCCGAAGTTACAGTGTCAGATACAACCGAAGTACAGGCATCACTTTAAAGCAACGGATTGATTACTTGTCATGAACCTGCAAGCAAAGGAAAACCTGTACGAGTTTGATGAAGAGTTTCGCGATACAATAGCTACCGTTGATGCTGAAGGAAAGCGGATATGGATTTATCCCAAAAAGCCTTCCGGGAGTTATCATACTAAAAGAGTAATGGTTAGCATTGTATTGCTGGCAATGCTTTTTGCGGGGCCATTCATTCAATACAACGGCAAGCCTTTTATTTTGCTCAATTTTTTTGAGAGAAAATTTATTGTGCTCGGCCAGGTGTTTTGGCCGCAGGATTTTTTTTTACTGGCATTAACCCTGGTTACGTTTTTTGTTTTTATCACCTTGTTTACCGTTGCTTTTGGAAGAATTTGGTGTGGGTGGGCATGTCCACAAACACTTTTCATGGAAATGGTATTTCGCAAGATTGAATATTGGATTGAAGGCGATGCCAATGAACAAAGAAGACTGGATAAAGCACTGTGGAGTTCTTCGAAGATTATAAAAAAGGCAGGTAAGCATTTTATCTTTTTATTAATTTCAGTGATAATTGCTCACCTTGCAATGGGATATCTCATCAGTGTTGATGAGGTGATTAAAATAATAAGTCAGCCACCCGGTGAGCACATGGCGGGGTTTATCGGACTGGTGGCTTTCACGGCAATATTCTATGGAGTTTTTGCCAGATTCAGGGAGCAGGCCTGTATTGCCGTATGTCCCTATGGCAGACTGCAAGGTGTATTATTGGTTAAGGATTCGCTTGTAGTGGCATACGATTGGTTGAGAGGGGAACCTCGTGGTAAATTGAAAAAAGATTTGCCAACAACGGCAAACCAAGGTGATTGTATCGATTGTAAATTATGTGTGCACGTTTGTCCAACTGGAATTGATATCAGAAACGGAACGCAGCTGGAATGTGTGAATTGTACAGCGTGCATTGATGCCTGCGATGACGTAATGGCAAGGATTGGAAAGCCCAAAGGTTTGATCAGGTATTCTTCTTACACCGCAATCAAGGAAGGAATACTAAAAATTTTTACACCGAGGATTGCAGGTTATAGCCTGGTACTGACGGCCTTGATGACTTTGTTAATTTATTTTATTGCCACACGTGCCGATATAGAGACTACAGTGCTTAAGGCGCCTGGAACTTTATATACAAAAACAGAAGACGGTCAAATAACCAATGTGTACAATATTGAATTCGTAAATAAAACTTTTGAAGAGGTAGAATTAGAAGTAAGAGTTGAATCACCACAAACTGCTTCATTGAAGAAGATTGGAGAAGCTGATATTCTTGTTCCGAAAGAGGGCATTTTAAAAGGACTATTTATGATTAAAATGCCTGAGTCTGAGATCAAAGAAATGAAGATGAATGTTGTGTTGGGCATATATCAGGAGGGAAAAAAAATTGAAACGGCCAATGCACGCTTTATCGGGCCCATAAAATCATTTAAGAAATAAAAAGGAAATGAATATGAATTTTGGAAAATGGATCGTAGTGGCCTTTGTATTATTTACACTATTTATTGGAAGCCTGGTCACGGTTTGTATTCGGCAGGATATAAATCTTGTTGCGACAGATTACTATCAGCAGGAACTGGCTCACCAGCAAAAGATCACCTTGGTAGAGAACACAAAAACACTCCAGTTTCTTCCTGAAATATCAGTACACGGAAGTGTCGTAACGGTTACATATCGTGATTTTGGGAAAATTGAGCGCGGGGAACTGCGGCTGTTTCGACCGTCAGACAGTAACCTGGACAGAAAATTCTTGGTTCAGGCATCGGATAAGGAGGTACAGAATTTTCCTATTGAGATTTATAAAGAAGGATTGTACAGGGCAAGTATGCAATGGACGATGGATGGAAGGCAATTTTATTTTGAAAAACTGATTGTACTCTAAAATGTATTGGACCGCACTTTTCATGGGATTAGCAGGAGGCTTGCATTGTGTAGGCATGTGTGGTCCTTTGGTGTTGGCAGTCACCGCCAAAAATCCATTTATGGGTGGTAAGTTGATTTACAACCTGGGACGGGTGAGCACGTATGGTTTTCTTGGTTTATTAGCGGCTATTATTGGAGGATTTATCCGAATAACACAGTATCAAAATATTTTCGCCTACCTGGTAGGAGGAATTTTGCTTCTATTAGGTTTTGGGGCAATCAATGGAATTAAAGTCCCACTACTTACACCATTGGTTCATCGATTTACTTCATTTCTCAAGCTGAGATTTGGAGCTATGCTTCATGCCAGAAAAAACATCTTTTTTTTGGGTATGTTAAACGGATTGCTCCCTTGTGGTCTGACTTACCTGGCGTTGACCTATTGCCTGACACTGGGGAGCGCAGTGGATGGTTTAATTTTTATGTTAATTTTTGGTTTTGGCACGATTCCCGTAATGGTCGGTCTTCTTTGGGTTTTGGGAATTGCCTTGAACAGGATGAAATTCAGTTACCGAAAAGCGAGTATGGTTGTGATGATCGCTATGGGGAGCCTGGTTATCGGTAGAGCATTTTTTTCTCATTCTCACCAACCTGCAAACAACCAAAATGAGCTAGTTGTCAATGAAATACTATGTCAATAAAAGGCATTTTTATTGTTAGTTGAAATACGTATTTTTACTTTTAAGGATCTAACACCAAATCAAATGAAAAGAATACTAGTACCAACAGATTTTTCTAAAGCTTCTATTACTGCACTTGATGTGGCTTATGAAATTGCAAAAAAAGCCGGTGCGGAGGTAATTGCTCTGCATGTTGTGGAAGAAGCCGGCAGTGACTCGTTCAGTGTTATGGGTGAAGTGCCTATTCAAAATTTTGAAGACCGACTATACACCTATAAGCTGTTGGAGACATCAAAAAAGCGGCTTGAGAAATTGGTGTTGGATTCAAAGTATTCCGATATTAAACTGGATGGGGAATTGCGATTAGGTAATGCTTTTCATGGAATGAAAGCCATCGTAACCGAGCAGAAGGTAGATATGATTGTGATGGGGACCCGCGGTCAATCCAAACTGACGGAAATGATCATTGGTTCTAATACGGAGAAGGTGGTACGTCACTCAAAAGTACCGGTGCTGTCAGTGCATAAAAAGCCGACTAAGGTCAACTTTAAGAATATAGTTTATGCAACCTCCATGTCTAAAGATGAGGAAGCGTTTGCTAAGGTAGTGAAGAAGGCACAAACTTTATACAATGCCAAAGTTCATCTGCTACGAGTGAATACACCCGGTGATTTTCAACGTGATCGCATTGCCCGTGATTACATGGAGAAGTTTGCCAAAAAACTAGGCCTGACTAACTATACAGTAAATATTTATAATGATATCTCTGAAGAGGAGGGCATCATTTATTTTGCAGATAGTATTAATGCGGATATGATTGCTATGGCCACACATGGCAGAACAGGATTTGCTCATGTATTGGCAGGTAGTATCGCCGAGGAAGTAGTCAATCATTCAAGGCGGCCGGTACTCACTCAGGTGGTAAAAAGATAATACGCGAATACGATTCCTATAATAAGGCCCGTTATGTTTACGGGCTTTGTTATATATACAGGTGAAGCAAACTGGCAACACCAATGATTGATTTTTACGAAATAATGGGTGTCAGGCCTGAGGCTACGGAGGATGAGATAAAGCGCTCGTTCCGTAAGTTGGCCGTTACTTACCATCCTGATAAAAATAATTCTGCTGATGCGGAAGATAAATTCAAGGAAATCAATCAGGCGTATGAAGTTCTGGGCGACCCACAGCGCAGGGCTCAATACGATGTTTTACTGGCAGACCAGAAAGAAATTATAACGCATGCAAAGTCGTATCATAGGGATCCTGCCTATCGGAGAAACCGTGCCTATCAATCCAACTCCGTAGAGACACAGTCTACACATCAGTTGATGGCTGAATTTCTTCCCAAATTCCGATGGGCTTGTTGGGTGTCGTTGTTCGTTTGTTTTGTTGTTGCTCTTGATTTCTTTTTACCGTTTCACTATTTGCAAGATGACATCATGGAAATTAATCGAATGTACCGAACAGGTCGGGGAGGAGGCATGATTTATGACCATGATGAATTGATAACACGGAGTGGAATTTCCATAAAATTATTTAATGAAGAATTAGTCCATTTCAAAAATGTACGACAAATAAAACTGGAAAAATCCCCACTTTTTGGAAAAATTGTAACGGCATCGACACCAAATGAAGATTACAAAGTAAAGATTGCTCCCATTTACAGCCATCTGCTATTTGTGCCCATTCTGCTATTTATAACTTCCTTGCTTGGTGTGGTTGTAAGAAAAAGCGTAGAGTTTCCGTTTAATTTGAGTATTGTTTCCTTCTTGATGCTTATTTTGGTTGTATTTATACTTTTTAAATAGTTATGTCAAAGAAATCAGGGTCCTGGAAAAACAGACAGGGAGTTGTATACTCAACCGATCAACAGTTTGAGTATAACACAAGCCAACAAGATGAGCAACCAACCTTGCCGCCATCACAACAACACCTTCGGGTAAAGCTGGATAGGAGCGGACGAGCGGGAAAGCAAGTTACCCTGGTGACCGGCTTTGTTGGAACCTCGCAAGATCTTGAGGTGTTAACAAAGCTTCTGAAAACCAAATGTGGTGTCGGTGGCTCGTGTAAAAACGGAGAAGTCCTGATTCAGGGTGATGTAAGGGAAAAACTGGTTGGTATTCTGTTGAAAGAAGGTTACCAGGCCAAGAGGTCAGGATAAAAAAGCCAGGCACCGTTGCCCGGCCTTATCGAACCGACATGAATTACTTGTTTTCCTTTAGTTTATTCAACTCATCCTGATAGACATTGAGGAATGGTTTTTTATTTTCTGGAATGTTTTTGAGCGCCAATTTCCAATGCCTGATAGCGTTCTTCTTGTCTGCAATTAACGTAGTTAATCCCTAGACTAAATCACTACTCTTGGGTATTGAGATGAGCAATGAGGCAGGATTAATACGGATGTTAAAATTTGAGTTAACGCCGGCCGCTTCGCCATCAATATGATAAGGTATGGGATTGGATGTGGTAATACCTAATTTTTGAGCTATGTACGATGATACAAATCTGGACTTGTCCGCTTTTTTAGTAAAAAGTTGTGCAATAAAACCAAGACCTTGTAAAAGGTTCATTTTCCGTACGATACAGATATTTAATTGCCGATCGCATACGGAAGCATTGGGCGCTATCACGGCATTGTTTCCAAATTGGGATGAGTTGGCAATGGATAGGAGAAATGATTTTTGATTTAGTGCCGTATTATTCATGGTAATTTCACAATTGAATTCTTTGAATTTTATAAAATTGCTAACCACAATTCTCCCATAACTGATTAGCCCCCGTTTTCCGTCCTTACCAAACAAGCCGGCAACGTGCCCATCAAATCCTATTCCCGACACATTGAGCGATAATCTGTCATTGATGGTGAAGGTATCAATAGCCACGATTTTTTCCAGATCCAGCATCTTTAACGATTTGTCGATCGTTAAAGGAATTTGCAGATGACGTGCTAAACCATTTCCTGATCCTTTGGGGATGATGCCTAAGGGTATGCCTGTATGAAGTAATCCTTTCGCAACTTCGTTCACGGTTCCGTCTCCTCCTACAGCAAATACCATTTTATAATTTTTTTTTAGGGCCATTCTGGCAAGGGTAGTACCATGTCCTTGCTTTTTAGTAAACTCGATAGAGCACTCCAGTTTTCTGGCTTCACACTGAGAAATTATTCTTCCTTCCAGCCCTTTCCGGTATCCGGATCCGGAAAAGCGATTGATTATAAAAAGCACCTTGTTAATTTCACTCATTGGAAATGCCAAAAGGGGTTGGTAAATTAACCATTACAAGGACTTCAACCGATGAATCATTTTGCTCCAAGAAAAATAAAATTTATGGCATGGAATAGAATGGACAAACTATTGATGAGACTGAATAGATGATTCGAACATTTGAATTATTGCTATGCTAAGTGCTCAAACTGTTTTTTTTCAAAACCTCAATTCATTTACCTATTCAAAAAAGATAGCTATCTACTTCATATAACGATAAGATCAATTGACCTTAATCAACTCCACTTCAAAAACCAATGTAGCATGGGGTGGTATTCTTCCACCAGCACCACGTTCACCATAAGCCAACTCACTAGGGATAACCAATTCCCATTTATCACCTTCTTTCATCAGTAATAGTGCTTCTGTCCAGCCATCAATCACCTGGCTTACACCAAAGGTTGCCGACTCACCTCTTTCCACTGAGCTGTCGAAAACAGATCCATCAATAAGTTTGCCTGTATAGTGCACTGTTACATTGCCTTCTGCAGTTGCTGCCTTGCCGGAGCCAGCTCGCAACACTTTATATTGAAGGCCGCTTTCAGTCACCTTAACACCATCCTTTGTTTTGTTATTCTCCAGAAAGGTAATTCCTTCAGCTTTCACTAATTCTGTTTTCCTTTCCATGGCTTTTGCCATATAAGGTTGAACGATGCTCAATGCTTCCTGCTCTTCTATCTGTTGAGTTTTGCTATTCAGCACGTCACGCATTGCTTCTGTTAATGTGTTCACATCGATTGAATCAGATCCCTGACTTTTTAGATTGGTGGCCATGAGAATACCCAGTCCATAACTAGCTTTCTGATGTTCGTTAATTAGTTCTGTGGGCTTTGGATTTTTAAGTTCAGCTATTTCTCCTGAAAGTTTATTGTTTTCGTCCAGCAAGCGATTTACTTCAGCCTGCAATTCTTTCTTGGATTGTGAATAAACCGTGATTGTACTCAATGCCATCAAGGCGATAAATAAGGACCGGATCATATTTTTTCTGTTAAAATGTGGCGCAAGAAACGAAATTGTACGAATAGTTGGTAGCGAATTCTTAACGTTGTGACTATGCGATTAGAAAAGCCTCCATTCTTTGATCTGCTCAAAGAAAACTATCAAAACGCGAGGGTAAACAATGATGCAAAAGATCATGCCAACCAGTGCGCCATAAATATGCGCAGCATGGTTGATGTTATCCTTAGCTCGTTTGCCGTAGTAGTAAGAGCCTATCAGGTAGGCTAGTCCAAAGAGGAAACCGGGAAAACAAATGATACCATAAAGGCAAATTTTTTCTAGTGGCTGGAACAAGATAGCGGCAAAGATAACAGCCGATACACCCCCCGAAGCTCCTAAAGAATTGTAGCGCGGGTTGTTTTTGTGTTTGAAACAAGAGGGTAAATCTGAAATGATGATAGCCAGTAGATATAAGGCGATAAACAGGACGGCACCCATGCCCTCGAACAGATAGTCAAAGTAAAATTCAATCACCCTACCAAAAAAATAGAAGGAAAACATATTCCAAAGAAGATGTGGAAAATTGGCATGTACAAATCCACTGGTGATTAAACGGTAATATTCTTTGTTGTGAGAAACGGCATACGGATTCAAGAGTAGTTTGGTAAGAACCTGAGGTTTATCAAATGAATACCAGCTTACCAGTACCGTGATTCCAATAATCCAATACGTTAATTCCATTAGCTGCTGGTTAGAAATTTCACTAAGTTGACAACTATGCAGTGGAGTTGCAAACATTTATAGGTCATGTTCTGTATTTAGCCCCTGAATTGTTAAAACCAATATTGAAATAATTGCTTTACTTGTAACTATGAATTCCTGTCCCTCCGGCAAACGGGTTTATCAAACCTTAGAATTGGCAGAAGAAGCACTGATAGGAGCTTGGATAGCTTATGAGTACGGCAAGGGTAACGGGCCCGTGGCCATATACCAGTGTGAAGATTGCGGGCTATATCATTTTACATCACAAGGAGAAATGAATAAACGTCTGGCGCAGATGCTGAAGGAGGGCAAAATCCAAAAACAAAAGGAAGCTGATAAGTGGGAGAGAAAATTCAGAAAACGGTAAGCAGAATCCGAGTGACATATTGTAACAGAATAGCGATCTTACTACTCAAATCAATTCTACTTCGATGGAAACCAGCGCTACCCTCAACAGATCTCTCGGCCTGAAACTTGCGGTTGTCGTTGTTGTTGGTAATATTCTTGGATCTGGCATCTACAAGAAGGTGGCTCCGATGGCTGCCGAACTTGACTCTGCATTTTTGGTGTTACTTTGTTGGGCGCTGGCGGGTATCGTCACTTTGTTTGGAACCTTGAGCAGCATGGAGCTAGCTGGTATGCTCGCAGAAACGGGTGGAGAGTTTGTATATTTCAAACGAATCTACAATCGATTTTTCTCCTACTTGTATGGCTGGTCCAATCTGGCTATTCTCAAGACGGCCACCATTGCATCGCTTGCTTACGTATTTGCTCAGTCGCTCAATAGTATTTTTGCATTGCCCGTTATGCTAGCGTCATTGCACGACTTCAGTTTGTTTGGGGTATTCTATCCTTTCGCAGACTTTAATGTCAAGTTTGTGGGTATCATGTTGATATTGCTTCTCACCTATTTCAACACTTTTGGCATCCGCACAGGAATGGGATTGAGTTCGGCACTTCTGGTAATGATCATGACGGGTATTGGGTTGATCGTAATTTTCGGATTGTCAAGTGATGCAAGTGATGTAAAGTTAGTCGCTCATAATCCTACAATGCGTGAAGTTGGATTTAGTGCTATACTCACAGCTATGCTGGCGGCCTTTTGGGGATATGAGGGGTGGAACTCGGTGGGGTTTATAGCGGGTGAAATCAAGGAGCCGCGTAAGAATATTCCTCTTAGCTTACTTTATGGACTGCTTATCGTGATTGGCCTGTATTTGATTGTAAATTTCACTTACCTAACCCTTTTATCTACTGACCAGTTGGAAGCCATTTACAGGTCATCAAATACGATTGCAGCGGTAGAGGCGGTTAAAGTATTTTGGGGAGATCCCGGAGGTATAGTTATTTCCATCCTAATATTGGTGACAGTGCTGGCTTGCACGCATGCTTCAGTTCTCAGTTCATCCAGAATATATTATGCCATGGGGAAACGGGGAATGTTATTTTCACCCATCGGGCAACTCAACCGGGCACGCGTTCCGGGTAATTCACTGTGGTTGCAAGGTATCTGGTCATCTATTTTGGTATTGTCAGGCACCTTCGACCAGCTCACCGACATGCTCGTGTTTGCAGCATTTATATTTTATGGAGCTACAGCCTTTGGTGTGATCGTTATGCGCTGGAAGGAACCTGATCTTTACCGGCCCTATAAAACCTTAGGGTATCCGGTGATACCGGGTTTATATATACTTTTTTGTGTAACACTCATTATCAATACCATATCTACCCGCCCACGCGAAGCTATCATTGGACTTGCGTTGATAGCCGCAGGAATTCCATTGTTCTTCTATTTCAGAAAGAGGATGGAGGTATAACTAATCCAGCTTTGTGGAATAATTACTGTGCTGCCAGACTTTAACTATTTTTCCCGACTTATCTTTTTCAAATCGGACTACTTCACCCAGACTTTCCTATTGAGGTAAAAAGTGTTTACTTCAATAGGTAATGGGCTACGGCAAGGTCCTGAACTGCATTTCCTACAGATTTAAATACCGTAATTTGAT
>CAYTBO010000021.1:0-41262 GCA_964436055.1 uncultured Ohtaekwangia sp. | reverse complement strand
CTAACTACGGATTCCTGTCGCACCCCTTACCCCTGAAGGGGTATTCAGCGCGCTGGTTCCACTATCAACTCAAGACTATCGACTATGGACTATCGACTATGCGACTATGGACTAAACCCCCTAAGGCAATCCACCAATTGTTCAAACTGTTCTTTAGAATGCGCTGGAAAGTTGGCAAAGCGCAAATGGCTTCTCTTGTGCTCACCATATCCTTCTCCTGCTTCAATTCCTTTTTTGGCAAGGTAGTCTGCAAGTGCGGCAGTTTGTTCACCGCAATCCGCTACAATTACTGTGGGTGACTGGAATGTTTTGTTCGTTACAAATGGTTTTATCGTTGTGTTGTTGTTCAACTCATTATAGAGAATTGTTGATTTATAAACCGTTTCCTTTCGGATGGCATTAATTCCTCTTCTCACGAAGTCTTCAGCCACTTTGCCCAGCACGTAGATGGCTAGGCTGTTGGGTGTTTCCGGTGTCTGGTTTTTTTTACCGGCACTCAGGTAGCTCGGTAGGGTGTGGTGTGAGCCGATGCTGTGCCCTTTGGCCAGCAGTGATTCTGATCTGGCAATACATGCATCATTTACGATCCACACACCAAGTCCTGGAGGCATGCCAAAACCTTTTTGAACAGAAAAGTAAATGGAGTCTACTTTGCGGTAATCAAAGTCAGCGTTGGGAATGGAGGACACAGCGTCTACACATACCAACGCGTTTGGGTTCAGCCTTTTCATTTCGTATATCAATGAGTAGGGGAGGGTAACACCGGTGCTGGTTTCGTTGTGGGTTATTCCGATAAGTTCGGTGTCCAGTTTTACAGGTTCTGTGAATCCATCCCCATCCTTTACTTTTATTTCGACCGCCGCTTTTTGTAATTGTATGGCTGCTTTATAAAATTTTTCAGAGAAAGCGCCATTTACAAAGTGGGTTGACTTTTCAATCACGAGATTTTGAATCAGCCTCTCCCAGATTTCCGTGGCAGATGCTGTGAAAAAGATGTGGTGGGAGTGGGGGATTGAAAGCAATGTCCTGAGCTGTTCTTGTGTATGCTGATAGAACTTTTCAAATGTTTTGCTTCTGTGAGAGAGGGAAGGAATGCCAAGTTTGAAAGCATTTTTTGTATGATCTTCAACTGTAAAGTAAAGTTGAGAAGGGCCGGGAGAAAAAATCGTCTGCATACTGGTGTGCAAAGGTAATGGTTCTGAAATAGTTACTAAGTGATCCTTTAAAAAACTTATTTTCTCAAACGACCAAAACAATAGATTCTTTTTCAATGCTTTAGTATTAAGTTAGGGCAAGGTTTTTTGCCCTGCTCTCCCCTTAACACCCTAAATGGGAACCAACGCGGATGTGCCCCTTTAGAGGTTAGGGTGCGGAAGGGATACGAAGGTTTATCATTAGTATACTTCAATGTTAAAACTTTTATAAAATTTGCGTTCTACAAGCTTTTCGAAATAAAGATTCACTTACTTATATTTTTTTCAACTTATTTTCGTTGATTATAAACATGACGAAATTTTGCATGATGATTTTAAAGATGACTGGTGTACAAAAAAAATAGTTTTTTTTCAAGGCTTCTTTTCAATCTTCTTTAGCATACATTTGTTTCAATAAAATCCCACTCGGATTTGGGACAGTTTTTGGAACCTAACATTAAAACAAAACCGAGTGACGTTCTTTATCAAAATCAGGCCTCACCCCGACTTGTCGGGACCTCATCGAGCGGGCAGCCGGTCGTTAGGATAACAGTGGAAGGTTGCGATTTTAGGACAACTCAAAACTTGTCGTATTTGGGGTTCCATAACACCTCTTCGGGTCCGGTGGGTTTTTATTATTTTAGTTGAATTTTTTTCGCAGTATTTGAATCTCGTAAAGCCTCTCCTTAATCGATCCTTGATTTTTCTCTTTTCGCATTCCTCTAATATAATACGCGGAATTTTATCGTATTTGAGATTGAACGCATTTCTTTAATTAACTCCTTGTCATACTCTTTGTTAATGTCGGTGATTACATAGCCGATGTGCTCTGTTGTTTTGAGGTATTGTCCTGCAATATTGATCCCATGGCTGGCCAGAGCAGAGTTTATCTTTGCCAGCACACCCGGTACGTTGTCATGAATATGAATGAGGCGGTGTGCGTTTTCCAAAGTAGGAAGAACAAGGTTTGGAAAATTAACACTCTGACTCGTACTTCCTGTGTTGATATAATCAGAGAGTTTTGCAGGAACAAAATGGGCTATGTTCTCCTGTGCTTCCAGTGTGCTGCCGCCAATGTGTGGCGTAAGAATAGTATTAGGTAATCCCCTAAGTTCAGAAATAAATTCATCCGCATTGCTGAGTGGCTCCTGTTCGAAAACATCCATTCCGCAACCACCTACTTTTCCGCTGAGGATATTTTCTTTTAGCGCTTTTACATCCACAATATGACCACGACTCAGGTTGATCAAAATTACCCCCTTTTTCATGAGCTTAAATTCTTCTTCACCAATCATGTGGAGGTTGGTAGTGCGGCCATCTACATGCAATGAAACAACATCGGCAAGTGTCAATAGTTCCTTCAGACTTCTACACTTGGTGGCATTGCCCAACGCCAGTTTTTCGTCTGTATCATAGTAGAAAACTTTCATACCCAGGCTTTCGGCCAGTACAGAAAGCTGCGATCCGATACTACCGTATCCAATGATACCCAGGTTCTTGCCACGTATCTCAAAACTATTCGTTGCAGTTTTTTCCCACTTACCCGCGTGCATGTAGGCAAACTTGTCGGGCAGGTTGCGCATCAGCATGATGATCTCCGCAATGGCAAGCTCCACCACAGACCGGGTATTGCTATATGGTGCGTTGAAGACAGCTATTCCTTTTTTAGCGGCAGCTTCCAGGTCGATCTGGTTGGTGCCAATACAAAATGCTCCAATGGCCATGAGCCTGTTTGCGCATTCCAGTACGTTGGCTGTAACCTGAGTTTTGGATCGGATGCCTAGTATGGAAACGTTTTTTATCTTCTCACAAAGTTCTTCTTCGTTTAGGCCAGCCGGATAAACCTCCACATAAAAACCCTCTTCTTTCATTAACCTAATGGCAACGGGATGAACATTTTCAAGCAGGAGCACATGAATTCTGTTTTTAGGATAGGAGATGGCGCTGTTGAGGTTGTTGAGGTAAAGAAATTCATCAAGGCTTGGGGCGATGTGATCGGCCTTGCTCAGTATGTTGTTGCGTTCAACATTTTCTGTAAACGCAAAAAACTTGTTGGCCAGTCCCGAGTGTTTGATTTCGTAATCGGTGTAACCATCCCCGACAACGTACACATCTCCAGGAAGATTAAGTCTTTTGAGTTGCTCAACCTTTCCATTGTTGGAAGAGAGTGGATTTTCTTCATCAAAGCCAATAACCTCACCTTTGTCGTTGAAATGAAAGAGGTTGGCAAAGATGTTTTCTTTTTTCACTCCGTATTCCGTAACGATGGGATCGATAAATGCATGAAAACCATTGGAGATGATGTAAATCTGATCGGCATTTTCTTCAAAAAAGCTTCTGTTTCTCTTAAAGGATTCGGAGACCATTCCTTTCAAAGCAACTACCAATTGTTCCAAATGTTTTTTATTTGGAGATAGTAATTGCAATCTTTGTTTCAGCGATTCCCGGAAGGAGAGGGAACCATCCATGCCCTGATTGGTTAGTTCTTCAATTTGTTTTTTTATGATGGCCCGATCGGGGTGCTCTCTAAGGGAGATGTCGGCAAGCGCATCGAAGGCTTCAACTTTGGTAAATGTGCTGTCGAAATCGATTACGAAATACTTATTCGGCTTCATGGAGCAAAAAGTAAGTCGCAAATGTAGCTTGTAATTTGAGCAGCTACAAATTGATGTTGTCTTTAATCCGGTTTACGTTGAGAATAGTCAAATGCGTTAATGAATAAACAGCCCACTCAACAGGAGGTTACTGAATGTACTATACGGATTTGTCTCTGTGCTGCTTTGTGCATTTTACGCTGTGAACTCTGTGGTGAAATTAACTCGTCAGAATTTTATGCAAGTGTTATGTTATGATAAACCTGCGCATTCCTAGCCACACCCCTAACCTCTGAAGGGGTGTATCAGCACGCTGGCTCACTTAAAGGGATAAAAGGGCGAGCGGGGCAAAACAACTTCTTAACGCTGCCTGTCAATTTGTTTATCCATCATTTCCAGATCAAGGTACATGCACACCGCTGAAGCTGGGCACACATGAGCGAACTCAGCGCAATCTTTCACTTCTTCCGCGGCCTCACTGCGGTCGATTTCTGTAAAACCAATCTTTGCAAAAAAGTGTCTTGCGGTTTCCGTAAGCAGGTAAATGCCTTTCAACCCACTTTCTTTCCCTTTTTCAATAAGGTGACGGATGATTTCAGAACCTAGCCTTTTTCCTCTATTGTGTGCTGTGATGGAAACTGATCTTAGCAATCCGTATTCAACATAAATTTCCAGACCGCCTGTACCGATCAGGTCTTCCATTTCATAATACCCTATCAACAAGTGATCCGCCATGTTAAGGTCTTCATGGGGCAATCCTGCCGCATCAAGTGATTCTTTAAAGCGGGTGAAAGCCTCCGGATCTTTAATTACTTTCGGTTGCATAGGAATTTGATCAATTACAACAATCGGGTCCGCAGCAGTTTTTCTCTTCCTGCTTCTCAGCATAGACCGTGACGCTGTAAATTCCTAAATCACCACGATGATAGGAGGCTAATTCCTTTTCATCAAGGTAGGAGCCAAGTATTTCAGTGGGTATACTGATTTTCTTTTCCTTCTGGATTTTAATGTTAGTAAAACCGGCTTCCTTAATAATGGCTAGGTACTCTTCTTTTTGAATAGCGCCGGATACACAACCCGCATACATTTCGGCACTTTCCTTTAAAGCCGGAGGAAGTTTGCCGACAAGTACGATATCAGAAATGCTAAAATGACCTCCATTCTTAAGGATGCGAAATGTTTCAGCAAATGCCTGCTTCTTATTGGGCACCAGGTTCATCACACAATTACTAACAGCGACATCGGCCACATTTGAAGTAATGGGGATATGCTCTATATCGCCCATGCGAAACTCAACATTGTTAAGTTTTAGTTTCTCGGCATTGGCTCTGGCTTTCTCCACCATTCTTTCCGTAAAGTCCACACCAATTACTTTACCGGACGCACCCGTTACAGACCTTGCAACAAAACAATCGTTGCCCGCACCGGAGCCGAGATCAACAACAGTATCTCCTGATTTGATTAATGCATATTCCGTGGGAAGTCCGCAACCTAGGCCCAAATCTGCATCCTTTACATACCCCGCCAATGTAGAATAGTCTTCCGCCATCAAAGCTTCATCAATGGTTGAGCAGCTAGTAGCGCCACAACAACTGGTTTCATTTTGGGCTTTGCTCTGATCGGCAATGCCGCCATAAGTCTCTTTCACAATTTCCTTTAGTTGTTCAGCTGTTTTCATGCAATGATTTTATTTTATTTAATGAATAATGTGTCGAAAATATTTAGTGTTTTTTTAACTAAAATGTTTCGCAACAATTCAAGTCTTTATAATTATCGAAAAAATCCCATAGTTTAATTTTTGCCGCCTCCCAGACTTTTTTATCGATGCAATAGCATACACTGGGGCCTTCAATATTTCCTTTTACCAACCCAACCTTCTTGAGTTCATTTAAATGCTGCGATACCGTTGATTGAGATAGCGGCAACTTGTCAACAATGTCTCCGCAAATGCATGACTCCTGTGAAGCTAAAAACTGGAGAATGGCTATTCTTGCCGGATGGCCCAATGCTTTGGCAAGAGCAGCTAGGTCATTTTGCTTTTTGGTGAATTCTTTTGTCTTGGTTAATCCCACAGTAATTGTTTAATCGTAAAAATACGATTAAAGTTTCAGAATTGAATAAAATATTAATTCTTTGCGAAGGGGAGCCGCTTCAATGCCAGTTGACCATTGCTCATTACCAGCAACACGTCTTGAAGTGCGTTAATGTCCTCCAGCGGATTGGAAGGAACCAAAATCAAATCAGCTTCATATCCTTTTTCGACACGTGCTGTTTGCTTGTCTATCCTCAGCAACTCAGCTGCGGTTTTGGTTGCTGCCTGCATAGCTTCAAAGTTTGTCATGCCCATTCTCACGAAATGTGCCACTTCCAGCGAAACCCGGCTGGTAGACGACTCAGTATAACTGTTATCCGCTCCGGTGACAATTTTAATACCCATAGCATGAGCCTTCTTAAATACCTTTTCTGCAATAGGCATCATAAATTTTCCGCGCAACTCCAATACCGGGTTGTCGTAGTCACCCCCGGGTTTTGTAAGATCTTCAAGTGTGATGTACGTGAGTACCAGGAAGGTTCCTTTTTCTTTCATGAGCTTCAACGTTTCTTCGGTTAAGAATGTACCGTGCTCAATACTTCTTGCGCCTGCCTTCACGGCCGCTCTTGCGCCCTCATCGCCATGGGCATGAACCATTACAGGAACATCGCGCTTAGCAGCTTCATCCACGATTACTTTTAGCTGATGTTCCGTATAAGTTTGCTGACGGGGATCGGTATAAGGTAAGCCGGCTCTTTCAGTGCCGCGGGTTTTTATAAAATTTACACCCCTGTCGATATTTACATTCACCAGCTTCTTTAACTCGTCATCGGTATTCACGCCCCCCATAAGTTCGCCCAACTTAGGATCTGCCAGGATGGTTTCTCCCAATGCCGGCGTAACAAACACACCGGTTGCCAGCACGTCAGGGCCGGGTATTTTTCCTGATTTGGCCAACTCCCGGATGGATACATCCTGAAAGGCGGAGACGCTGGCGCTTCGTACCGTAGTTACACCTGTTTCCAAAGCTCGCTTTGCTGAAGCCAGGTTATCCATGTGGGTATGCGCATCAATTAATCCGGGCATAAGGTAGTTGTCCTCACCATCTAGTGTTGTATAATTTGATGAAATAGGTTCACCGGCTTTTCCGATCCGTTCTATCTTTCCGGATTTTACAAAGACAACCGTATTTGGATAAATCTTATTTTCAAACCCGTTGAAGAGATTGATATTGGTAATTGCGTAGTCATTTTGTTGCGCCCACGTATCGACCATTAGAAAAAGCAGTGGAAGGAGGATTAATCTTTTCATAAAACTCAGTTAGGAATAATTGATACGTGTTGCTCGGATAACTGGATACTAGATACTAGATACTAGATAGTAGAATCTAGTATCCATTCTATCTCATTTTCAATAGGGAAGCAGCCTGATCTATTTGTTTTGTGTATTCTGATAAATTTTTAGATACAATTTCGATCTGTTCCTGTGCCTCTTTCCAGCTTCGTTGCTCAATAGCCTCACGAATACCGGGTAGCGTTTTCACACCATAACCTGTATAGTAACCAGGCGCATATATGGAGTGCTTGAACCACGGACGCCTTGGCAGGCCAGCATCAATCATCAGCTTTTGTTCTGCCTGGTATATGGTCTTATTTAGCTTGTCTAGGTTGGTATTGGGATTTGGATTGGCTTTTACCAATTCGGTGTACGCTAATGCACTTTTTTCAAGAGAAGCTACCGCATTTTGCAAATTACTAAAGTTCAGGTAGGGGACAGGGTCCTTGGCTTTGGGCTGAATATAAGTCTTTGTAGGATCACTGGCCAGGGTATACCTGTTTTCCCTAATCATCTGATTTTCTACTTCCGTGGATTCTCTTAAATTCTCCAACAACGAAGTGACTTCGCTTACATATCCATCTATTGTCTTGTGAAAACCCTTGAAGTCAAAGGGTAGAATATTGGAATTGACCAATCGTAGGGTAGCACGACCCGCTGTTTTTGCCAGGGCAACGCCGTATTCAAATTTTGGGTCTTTAAATCGTTTATAGTGATCATAGGAGTCGTAAATGGAATGATATTCTCCACCTTCATCTTCACCGCCGAATCCGATATTCAATGCGGGTATTCCAAGGTGTTGAATAAAAGGACTGTAATCAGAACCCGATCCAAGTGCACTGATAGTCATCGAGGGAGAATTGATAATTTCTTTTTTAGCTTTCGCAGTTGATGCACTAGCCGCCATTACCGATTTTCTTCTTTCCAAAACGCTTACACCCGTTTGTGGGTCGGTTACATCTCGTGCTATATCACTCACCATTTGTTCCAGGGTGTGAGAACCTTGTGCGTAGAGAAATCCTCTTCCATTACCATCTGAATTGATGTAGGCTACTACTTTTTGTTGCAGTTCTTCCGCATGGTGTTCTACCCATTCGGTTGACCCAAGTAAACCCGGTTCTTCACCATCCCATCCGCAATAAATAATTGTGCGTTTGGGTTTCCATCCCGTCTTTGCCAATTCGCCGATAGCTCTAGCTTCTTCCATTAAGGCAACCATACCACTGATGGGATCGTTGGCTCCGTTTACCCATGCATCATGATGGTTTCCACGGATTACCCATTCATCTGGCAATTCGGTTCCTTTCATCTTCGCAATCACATTATGACAATCAACCAATTTCCAATCGAAAGCAAGGTTAAGGCGAACACGAACCGGACCGGGACCAATATGGTAGGTAAAGGGCAAACTTCCACGCATGTACTCCGGTGCAACGGGACCACCCAATGCCTCTAGCAGGGGCTGCGCATCTCCATATCCAATGGGGATAACCGGAATCTTGATCAGGTTATCCGCCTCCGCTCTCTCGATTCTCTTGGCATCTTCCGTGGCGCCAATATTTGGTGTCAAAGGATCACCGGGACGGACAGGGAGGTCAAGCACCGAACCACGTTGTGCACCCATGGATGGCCTGAATGGACCCTTAGGATAAACATCACCTTGATAGTATCCATCATCTTCAGGATCTGAATAGATAATGCATCCAATTGCTCCTTTTTCCTGCGCCACTTTTGGTTTAATACCGCGCCACGATCCGCCATATTTGGCGATTACAATCTTACCTTTCACATCAATGCCTAATTTATCCAATTCATCATAGTCGCTGGGAACTCCATATCCGACAAATACTAACTCACCCGTTACATCACCATCAGCAGAAAAACCATGGTAGGTAGGGAGTTGCTCTTTGATTTGTCCGCTGGTTGCATCTTCTTTCATGGCAGGTTCTGCAAGCTTGGCTTTATATTTTGTAGGAGCGATCATTTCCAATGTCCTTACCTTGGGTGTAGGGAACAGAACTTTGTATGTTTCCAATTCCGCTTCATAGCCCCAGCTTCTGAATTGGTCACGCATCCACAATGCATATTCCTTACCCATCGGTGAGCCCAGGTGATGGGGTCTTGCCGTTAGATGTTTCATCCATTGATCTAAATTTGAGGCTTTGAGATAGCTGTCATATTTCTCTTCCAGTGCGAATTGCGTTTTACCAGTTTCTAGCGTAAAACCCTGAATGGTTTTTTGTGCAAAACCTGAAAAGGAAATAGTAATTAAGAAAAATGAATAGGCAAGTGATTTCATGGCTTATATTGAATTTGAATTAGTATCTCAATATAGGAGAGGGTAAGTGAATTCATCACATTTGTTTTATAATCGGCTTACCCTTGGTTCCAGTGTAATAAAAAAGGCGCAACAGCGCCTTTAAATCTGTTGTGAAATAGATCACTTTCGTTTCAAAGCCTTCAAAGCAGCCTCTACAATATTCGAAGGATCGAGGCCGTATTTTTTAAGTAAATCGGTTGGTTTTCCACTTTCCCCAAATGAATCATTCACGGCAACCATTTCAATAGGGGTAGGTTTGAATCTGGACAATACCTGGGCAATACTGTCACCCAAGCCACCATTTATTTGATGTTCCTCACAAGTGACGGCACAACCGGTTTTGGAAACTGAGTTAATGATAGCTTCCACATCCAAAGGTTTTACTGTGTGCAAGTTGATAAGTTCTACGCTAATTCCTTTTTCTGCAAGCAAAGCCTCAGCTTCTATTGCTTGCCACACCATGTGCCCGTTTGCGAAAATGGTTACATCTTTTCCTTCCAGCATCACATCTGCTTTGCCAATTGTAAAGGGCCTGTCAGGCGCAGTGAACACCGGCCAGCCGGGTCTTCCGAATCGAAGATAAGCCGGACCAACATGATCGCCCAGCGCCAGTGTAGCAGCTTTTGTTTGGTTATAATCGCACGGAACGATGACGGTCATTCCCGGGAGCATTTTCATCATGCCTACATCTTCGAGTATCTGGTGCGTTGCACCATCTTCACCTAGTGTAAGGCCGGCATGGGAGGCACAGATTTTTACATTTTTATCTGAGTATGCGATGGATTGCCTGATCTGATCGTAGACCCTTCCGGTTGAGAAGTTAGCAAATGTACCGGTGAATGGAATCTTGCCACCAATAGTCATACCGGCGGCTATACCCATCATGTTGGCTTCTGCAATGCCAACCTGAAAAAAACGTTTCGGAAATTCTTTCTGGAATGCATCCATTTTAAGGGAACCGGTAAGGTCAGCGCAAAGCCCGACTACATTGTCATTTTTGCGGCCTAACTCCAACAAACCAGCGCCAAAGCCGGAGCGTGTATCTTTCTTTTCAGTGAAGGTGAATTTCGTCATTTGCGTATCGGGGATAGTGCTGCAATAATACCACATCCATTTGAATTGAGTAACATGTTAAAGAGTTGTTAATGCCCAGGTTTGGGAAACTTTTAAAACAACCCTATGAATGAATTTTTGTTTAGAGTAGAAATTCAAACGCGCTAATGCAATTATCTCATTCTGACAGAAGGCTTTTGCTCTGGTTTTTAATTGCATTTATTATCGCTGTTCTGCCCTGGGTTATTTTATCCTAAGCATTCCGGCTATCAATCGCCAGGATTTCAATAATCACCAAGAGTCTCTTCAAGTTGTGCCAGCGCCTTGTCCAACTCTGCATCATTAGGAGCAACGCCATGCCACTTGTGAGACCCTACCATGAAGTCTACACCAAATCCCATTTCGGTACGCATCAGGTTCATCACCGGCTTTCCTTTTCCCGACAATGATTTGGCATGCTTCAATGTCTTGATAACTTCTTCAATATCATTGCCATTGCTTTCTATTACCTCCCAACCAAAGGCTTTCCATTTTGCCTTCAGATCCTGAAGGGATAATACGTTGTCTACGGGCCCATCAATTTGTTGCCCGTTATAATCTATCGTGGCAATGAGGTTGTCAATTTTATTGTGCGCACCATACATTGCGGCTTCCCATACCTGACCTTCCTGTTGTTCACCATCACCCATGAGCACATAGATCAGGTGGTTATCGTTATTTAACTTTTTCGTTTGTGCTGCGCCAATCGCCACGGAAAGGCCTTGACCAAGCGATCCGGATGCCACACGAATTCCCGGTAAATGTTCATGGGTGGCGGGATGACCTTGCAAGCGTGTATTTAACTTTCGGAAGGTTGAAAGTTCTTTTAGATCGAAATATCCTGAACGGGCCAGGGTAGCGTACCAAACGGGTGAGATGTGACCGTTGGAGAGGAAAAACATATCCTCGTCCGCACCATTCATGTTAAAGGCCTTATCATGCTTCATCACATTAAAATAAAGCGCAACAAAAAATTCAGTACATCCCAGGGATCCGCCGGGATGCCCCGACTGACACGCGTGGACCATTCTTACGATGTCTCTTCTGATCTGTGAGGAAAGTTTCTTAAGCGTTGCGATGTCGGGTTGGGCCATGGGTAATAATTTGGGGCGAATATGCGCCAATTTTACAAACCCTGCAAAAATAATGGCATTGGAAATGAAGTGAACTCACAGGATAAGATTGAGTGAGTAAACTCACTTTTTTTTCTTTACCGCTTTACGGGTAGGTTTCCTCACAATTTTCTTTGACGGGGATACGTTTGACTGTTTAGCAACGATTTCCTTCTGTCCAAGCAGTTGATTCGTGTGATCCTTTGTATTTACTTTTTCAATTATCTCTTCGATAATTCCTTTCTCATTGATAATGAATGTTACCCTTGCCGTACCCATGTATTTTCTGCCATACATCGACTTTTCTATCCATGTACCGTAGCTGGCATGAATTTGTTTGTCTGTATCGGCCAATAGCCGGAAAGGTAGTTGCTCCTTCGCTATAAATTTTTGATGCGATTTTTCTGAATCAGTGCTTACGCCTAACACCTCATATCCTTTCTTTTGTAATAGCTTGTAGTCATCTCTCAAATTGCAGGCTTGCGCAGTACACCCTGGTGTTTGATCTTTGGGATAAAAATAGAGAACTACTTTTTTGCCTTTGTACTCACTTAGTGTTACGGGTTTCCCATCCTGATCGTTCACGATAAAGTCTGGGGCCTTTTGTCCGATTTTAAGGTTCATAGCGTTTAAGGGATTTTTTGTTGATAGGTATTTTCGTTTCCGGCATTGTCCACAACTTTTAAAACAAACTCCCCTTGAAGAGGCATGGAGCTGTCCAGTCGCTCCGCCCAGATGGTTCTGATTTTTGAATCGTAATTCATAAGCAGCCATTGACCATTGATACTGGCTTCAAAATAGGATATTCCAGACAAGTCGTCCGAAATTCTGAAACGGGCTGCTCCTGAATTGAGAGATATCCTGGTTATCGTTGGCGGAACGGTATCTTGCAGGATACTGAATTCACCGAACTCACGCGCTGAAAAAGTAATTTTCCCATTTACCCATGATCCTCCCACAAATTGATTATACCGACCCGCGATTCTGTAAACTGAAAATTTCTCGGAATAATTATTCGTTGGTTTAAGGGTAATGGTTATGTTTTTTTTCAGCGGGTTGAGCGGATTTCCGATTTTAAATATTTCACTAGTTATATTTTCATGTGCCATGGCAAGAAATACCGTATCGTATAGACTTCCCTTTGGAAAATTGATATCGGCTATGTCGCTGTAGTATTTGTAGGATACACCGGATGGAATCATATCGACAAAATCAGTAACAATTCTCTCCTCGCTGATCCGGATGGAGTCCGGCAAATTTTTTCTTAGGTCAAGAAGAAATACGTTTAGCCTTTGGTTGGAATAGGCCGGTGCGAGTTTCAGATTCTCTTTTTTTACATAAAGCGTAAGGCTGTCACCCAGTCGTTTTTCACTCTTTATTTCCAGTATGTTCTCAAGTTGTCGATAGCTCAAGGATTTGGATGTTCCTGATACGGATGAAACTTCAGTGGCCGGGTTACCTGGCTTAAGTATCAGGTCTACCTCACTTTGGTTTTCATAGGTATCTTTTAATAAAATCTTAAGAGGTACTTCTTCTGATTTTATGGTAACGGTTCCCTTGCCTTTTGTACCGGCATAGTAGGAGAGGTCGTTGCCGTCATCAATAAAAAGTTTGTTGAATCGTTCACCGTTTCGTTGAAGTGTGGGGTAATCCATTACGGCAAGAATATTTCTCGTTTCACCAAAGTTTACCTTGTCGATCACCTGCTTGAAAATACGATCGCCCGCGGCCATCATTTCGATGTGGTTGATTCCGCATTTTGCCCTGGAATTGTCCATCTGGTCATAACCTAAGAATTCTACTCCTATTGTACCATTCGCAAGAATTGGGAAAGGTAATTTGTAATTGTCCCCATCTTTCACAACGTAAAATTCAAATCTCCCAAACTGATCGTTGATACGGGAATTGATGTCCATGGTTCGAAGAGCAATTTTCTGTACAAGGGGAGGCGTGTTATCAATTACTTCATTGAAATTAAATAGCAGTGGGTTGAGGGCTTCATTGTTTTTGTCTCTGATGTCGAAGTGGAGGTGGGGACCGCTCGAACTGCCCGAGTTACCAGAAAAAGCAATGGTGTCGCCCCGGCTTACGTTGAATGAACCTTTTGAAAAATACAAATTGAGAGCAAATGTCTTTTTCTTGTATTGTTCACGCCTTACGTATTCAGCTATTTTTTTTGAGAAACGGTCAAGGTGCGCGTAGACGGTTGTATGTCCATTCGGATGTGTTACGTACAAAGCGTTACCATATCCTCCTGGACTAATACTCACACGAGAAATAAAACCTTGTTGAGCTGACATTATTGGTAGGCCAATCCTTCCGTTAGTTCTTACATCAATGCCCGAATGAAAGTGATTACTCCTGAGTTCCCCCATCGTACCCGCCAGCAAATTGGGCGAACCTGGCTCCACGGGAAATAAATAATTCACTTCCGGTTCAACGGATTTGATTAAATCATCCGTTGGCCCGCTAAACTGCGCCATAGCGGCACTCGCAATCATGAAAAAGATAAATACAACGGCACTATTTAACGTCAAACTCCAACAATTTTTCATTTTCAATGTATGCGGATAATCGATTCCCTATCACTACTGGCCCAACGCCTTTTGGCGTACCGGTAAAAATCAAATCTCCGGTTTTAAGTGTAAAAAATTTTGAAAGATATGAGATGATGTAATTAAAATTGAAAAGCATCATGCTTGTATTGCCACGCTGTTTCACTTCACCATCAATTTCCAATGTAAAGTTAATATTATTAAGGTCTTTAAAATTGCTCACCGGCAGGAAAGTTTCAGAAATGGGGGCTGCTCCATTGAATCCTTTGGCTATATCCCAGGGCAAACCTTTTTCTTTTGCTTTTTGTTGCAAATCACGAGCTGTAAAATCAATCCCGATGCCAATACTATCATAGTAGTTGTGTGCAAAAGCCTGATCGATTGCCTTGCCTTCTTTTGAGATTCTCAGAACTAATTCTACCTCGTAGTGTATATCTTTGGATATAGTGGGATAATAGAAGGGTGCATTTTTACGCAAGATGGCTGTATCCGGTTTGGTAAATATTACCGGTTCATCCGGTCGCTCATTGTTTAGCTCTGAAATATGTTCAGCGTAATTTCTCCCGATGGCAAAAATTCTCATTTTATTTGATGGCTATACTGTAAAACTAAAAACAATAAATAGGGTTTTTTACCTTTTTTTGATTTACGGCACTACCTTTGTAAGGCTTATTCCAAAAGTTATGACAAAGTATTTGTTAATCCTTGCCAGTCTATTGATGATATATGCCTGTGCGACCGTTCCGGTAACTGGAAGGAAGCAGGTAAGCCTTATATCCAGCGCTGAGATCAATCAGATGTCTTCCGATCAATATCAGCAGGTTTTAAGTGAAAGCAAATTGTCCAATGACCAGGAGCAGGTAGCACTGGTGAAGCGTGTGGGAAATAACATTAAGAATGCCGTAGAAAAGTATATGGCTGATAAGGGGGCTTCATCCCAACTGGCAGGATTCAACTGGGAGTTTAATCTTATTGAGGACGATCAAACGGTAAATGCCTGGTGCATGCCCGGTGGTAAAGTCGCTTTTTACACGGCCATCATGCCGATTTGCAAAGATGAGGCGGGTCTGGCTGTAGTAATGGGGCATGAGGTTGCGCATGCTGTTGCAAATCATGGAAGAGAAAGGATGAGTCAGGGATTGATAGCTCAGTTTGGTTTGGGGACGTTGGGTGCCGCTATGGGTCAAAATCCCACGGCTACTCAAAATATTTTCATGCAGGCCGTTGGGGTAGGCACCAATGTAGGGATGCTTAAGTTTTCGAGAAGCCACGAGTCTGAAGCAGATTACATGGGATTAATTTTTATGGCCATGGCCGGGTATGATCCCAGTGAGGCACCCAAATTTTGGGAACGAATGTCAGCGTTGAGCGGAGGACAAGCACCGCCGGAGTTTCTTTCAACACACCCTTCGCATGATACCCGCATTTCTGATCTGAATGGTTGGATACCGGAGGCGATGGAGCATTACAAGAAGTAGCTACGGACAAACAGATTTTTCTAATAATTTATACCTTAAACTGTCACCGGATTCGTTGCCTGGTGCAATCCGCATTCTTTATTGGAATTTTCCCACCACCACCGTCCAGCACGTTCATCTTCACCTTTTGAAATGGCACGCGTACAGGGTTGGCACCCTATACTGGCAAATCCCTGTCTATGAAGTTTGTTTGTAGGTATGTTGTGGGTTTCAATCAGGTTCATTACTTCATCAGCGCTCCAGTTGATGAGTGGATTGTACTTGACCACATTATAGGCATCGCTCCATTCCACCATTTTCATATGTTTCCGCGATCGCGATTGGTCCGCTCTTAATCCCGTTACCCATATAGTTGCCCCAGTAAGGGCACGCTTTAATGGCATCACCTTGCGGACATTACAACAATTGATACGATCTTCAACGTTATGGTAAAACGAATTGGGTCCTCTACTCGAAACCATTTCTTCCACCGATCGTGCATCCGGGTAGTATACTTTGATTCGTGTCTTAAACATTGTATTTGTCATTTCCAGCAGATCATGGGTCTCCTGAAATAGTCGCCCGGTATCGATAGTAAAAATTTCTGATTTTAATTGGTACTTGCTGATCCAATAAGTCAGCAATTGGGCCTCGGGTCCCAGAGCGGAAGATAATTTCACATGTGATCCAAATATGGAGTCTATCCAGCGCAGGCCATCCAAGGCCTCAAGTGGTTTTAGATTATCTTCAATTTCATTAAAGGACATACTTTGCATTGAAATACCCTGCAATAATATGCAATATCTATAGAAATACTAGACATTAACCATAACTCTGCAATTCAAGCCTAAAAAAAGCTTATTTGAGTGCAGATCCATGTAAGAGGTTCGCAGATTAAGGCCTTTGTAATGGATTATTTGGCCTTCGTTATTTATTAAAGCTGCTGAGCTTGATTTCGGTAAGTCTTCTCTTCGTATCCAGGGGAAAGTCCCCTTTCATTACCCAGTCGTAGTAGGAGGGTTCATCCTTTAGCACTTCAAACACAAGCTTGTTTTTGTGTTTGCCAAAATTGATAATCGCATCACCTTTTTCATTCCGAATCATTCTTCCGGCCAAATCAATCATATTGGATGTAGTTAGCTGATGAAGCATTTCCATATCATTTTGAATCACACCAACTTCTTTCCCCAGACTATCGGTTACTGATTTGTTTTCGTACATTTCTATCTGCGCTACCAATACATCCATGGTAGCTTGTGTGTCGGCTTCAGCGGAATGTGAATCCAACAACTCTTTCTTGCAATAAAATCGATAGGCGGAACTTAAGTTTCGTTTTTCCATCATGTGATAAATCTTTTGCGCGTCAATGATACGCTTTCGCTCATAGTCAAATTCAACACCGACTCGAAGGAACTCTTCAACTAGCATGGGTACATCAAACTTGATAACATTGAAGCCGGAAAGGTCAGCGCCTTCAAAGAATCGTGCAAAATCTTTGGCCACTTCTTTGAAGGTTGGCTTGTCGGCAACATCATTATCATAAAGACCATGAAAAATGGATGATTCCAGGGGAATAGGAATACCGGGATTAATAAGGCTGGATTTCTTCAGTATCTCCCCGCCTGGCATTAGTTTTATAACTGCAATTTCAATGATCCGATCGTGTGTGATATTGGTGCCGGTGGTTTCCAAATCAAAAAAACACAATGGTACTTTCAGGTTTAACTTCATCTAGGCGGTTAACTTGTTTAGGATGTTATTTTTTTTGCAAGTTCTGCAATATTAATACTGTTGAAATGACCCGAACCCATCATCACCAGATTTTTATTTTTCCAGGACATGGATATAATGTACTCTTCGAGAGTTTTTATATCGGTATATACGGTGAGGGATTTATGGTTGAATGCACTCTTGATGGTAGTTTCATCCAATGGACCAAGCCCCGTGCGCTTTACAACTTCGGGATTATAATAAATAAATGCGGTATCACATGACTTCATGCTATCCCTGTATTCAGGGAGATATTTTTTGTCGAGGCTGCTGAATGTATGAAGTTCCAGACAACCTATCAGTTGTCTGTCCGGATAAATGCTTTTTAACGCATCGGTTGATGCGTTTACTTTGGATGGGGCATGAGCAAAATCCTTGTACACGGCGGATGAGTCATTTTCACTCAGCTTCTGAAGTTGTCCGCTTGCCCCCTTGAAAGACGGAATGGCTTCATAAAATTGTGCTGTTGTTATTCCAATTTTCTTTAGCAATTCTTTTGACGCAGATATATTTTGCAGGTTGTGCTTGCCAAAAAGTTGAGTTGGCGTTCTTTCTTTTGATTCTGAAAGGTATACAACTCCGTTTTCCACTACATGATCGTGGGTTTTATAAGGGATTGATTGCACATCAACTCGCTCAATCTTCCCAATTGTTTCCGTAACTGAATCTTCGCTGTTATAAATTAATGTCCCTCCCTTGGGTGTGGCATCGGCCAATAGTTCGAATTGTTTTATGTAGCCCTCCCGTGTAGGAAAGACATTGGCATGATCCCAGGCAATTCCACTCAATACGGCAATGTGGTGTTGAAACTTGAGAAACTTGGCTGTACCATCAAGGGGAGAACAAGGATATTCATCTCCTTCTATAATCATGATCGGATCATCTGATAACTTCACGGTATTCTCAAGGCTTTCCTGCCGGGCACCTATTACGTAATCAAATTTGCGACGATGATACGAAAGGACGTGAATGATAATGGCCGTTATCGTTGTTTTGCTATGACTGCCGCCAATGACTATCCGTTGCTTGTCGATGGATTGGCTGTGAATAAATTCGGGAAATGAATAGACTGGAATTCCTAAAGCCAATGCTTTTGATAACTCAAGGTTATCTTTTTTGGCATGCATGCCCAGGATAACCGCATCAATGGTCTGATCAATTTTATCAGGAAACCAACCCAAAGCCGGTGGCAGCAGGTTGTGCTTGCCCAGCAGCGACTTTGATGGATCAACGATTTCATCGTCAGAGCCAGAAACCTGATGTCCTTGTGTCTTTAAGGCTATCGCCAAATTATGCATTACACTTCCACCAATAGCAATGAAATGAACTTTCTGACGGTGAGACATTTTGGCCTAAATTGATAGTTAAAGACTAAGTTAAAAAAAGAGATTGATATACAATGATAATCAACACAATGGTATATACCAGTCTTGAAAAATTGACATGGGTACTGCATGGATATAAAATCATTACGTATTTCACCCAAGAAGAAAAAGTTAATGGGATGCAATTTATTAACAATTTGGTTTGTTTATTGAATGTTGACAAGTTGTGGAGATGGGTTATCTGATGGCGAGTCGCATTCATTAGGTTTGTTTCCCATTTAAGCAAAGCGACACTACAACAACCACAAGTCAGTATGGAGCAAAGATCAACGTCATTGAGGCCTAGTTCTGCTTACAGCGGAGGGAAGTCAGGCAAAGCGCTGGTGAGAGATCTCACCGAGAGCCTTGGCAAGCTTCCGCCTCAGGCGCTTGATCTGGAAGAAGCCGTGCTGGGCGCTTTGATGTTGGAGAAAAATGCACTCACCGCCGTTATTGAATTTCTTCGACCCGAACATTTTTATTCCGATGCGCATGGTGAAATCTATAACGCCATTATTGATCTCTTTAAAGCATCTGATCCGGTGGATATGCGCACAGTTGTTTCGCAGCTCCGCAAGAATGGCAAACTGGAAGTAATTGGAGGCGCTTACGCCATCGCTGAGTTAACATCTAAAGTGAGCTCCGCAGCAAATATTGAATACCATGCCCGGATCATTATCGAAATGGCCATCAAACGCAATCTTATTGAGATTGCATCGCAGGTTCATCACGATGCCTATGAGGATACCAATGATGTGTTTGAATTGTTGGATAAGACGGAGCAATCTATCTATAAGATAGCCGACTCGAACCTGAGAAAAAACTACGATAGCATGAAGTCCCTCATGTTTCAGGCTACCAAAGAAATTCAGGAGAAGCGAAACCACAAGGATGGGCTTACCGGAATACCCAGTGGTTTCTCCAGATTGGATCGCATTACTTCCGGATGGCAGAAATCTGACCTTGTAATCATCGCGGCACGGCCAGGTATGGGTAAGACCGCCTTTATCGTGTCCGCGCTTCGCAATGCCGCCGTAGATTTTAATTTCCCGGTTGCTATTTTCAGTTTGGAAATGGCTTCAATACAGTTGGTAAACAGGTTGATATCGGCCGAAGCGGAATTGGAATCAGATAAAATCAGAAAAGGAAATATTCAGGAATTTGAATGGCAACAATTGGTTCATAAGACCAACCGACTTTCTACCGCACCGATATTTATTGATGATACGCCCGCCCTTTCTATTCTTGAACTTCGAGCGAAATGCAGGCGATTGAAAGCGGAACACAACATTCAACTTATTGTGGTGGACTATCTTCAATTGATGAAAGGTGAAATTGGCGGTAACCGCGAACAGGAGATCGCCTCTATATCGCGAGCGCTCAAAGGAGTTGCCAAAGAACTCAATGTACCCGTTATTGCCCTGTCACAGTTGAGCCGTGGTGTAGAAACCAGGGGAGGTGACAAGCGCCCTCAGTTATCCGACTTACGTGAATCGGGATCAATTGAGCAGGATGCGGACATCGTAATGTTCTTGTACAGACCTGAGTATTACAAAATCACCGTGGATGAAGATGGTGCACCGACGCAAGGCATGGCTGAGGTAATTATTGCCAAAAACAGAAACGGATCGTTGGATAGTGTGAAACTTAAGTTCATTGGCAAATACACCAAGTTTACAGATTTTGAAGGTCCGGCCAACGAAAACCCTTTCTCAGGGATGGTTACCAAGGAGAGCAGGCTTAATACCTTCGAACAAAGACAGGAACCACCTCCTGCCGATGACGAAACACCGTTCTAATCTTCGGTAGGATAGTGATTACCTAATTGATAGATCGGACCCTGATGAGGCAAAACATAGAGGATAAACCTTAAAAGCTTTTTATTTTGCTAAGCTCTGCGTATATTATTACGAATGAAAGCACTGGTACTTACAAGTCCGGGAACGGTTGAGCTAAAGGATATACCAAAGCCTGAGCTAAAGGCGGGTCATGCCCTGGTAAAAATTAAAGCCGTAGCCCTAAATCGAAGAGATGACTGGATCAGGGAAGGTAAGTATCCACGCATAAAATATGGCGTTACGCTGGGTTCCGATGGTGCCGGAATAGTTGAAGCGGTAAAAGACGAAATTCATGACCCATGGGTAGGGCAGGAGGTTGTTATCAATCCAAATATTGGTTGGGGAAATGACCCGGAGGTTCAATCCAATGATTACACAATACTGGGCATGCCTGTCGATGGTACTTTTGCCGAATACATTCTTGTGAATGTTGACCGCCTGCACCACAAACCTTTTCACCTGGATTTTTTGCAAGCTGCCACCTTGCCACTGGGTGGCCTGACCGCGCACCGCGCTCTTTTTAGAAGAGGTGGATTAAAGTCGCGCAACAATGTTCTTATTTCCGGATTCGGAGGAGGCGTTGCCCAGTTTGCCTTCCTGTTTGCAAAGGCAGTGGAAGCCGACGTTTATATTACTTCAGGCAGCGATGAAAAAATTGAGAAGGCTCTGAAGATGGGAGCTAAAGATGCATTCAATTATAAAAAGCAAAACAGCTTCAATGATTTGTGGAAAACCAAAGGTGGCTTTGACCTTATCATCGACAGTGCCGGAGGGGATCAAATCAACTCTTATATTAAAATGTTGCGGCCTAACGGAAGGATTGTTTTTTATGGAGCTACCAATGGTCTGCCGGGCAAAATTGATTTGTACCGTATGTTTTGGAATCAGTTGACACTTCAGGGTACCACCATGGGAAGTGATTCGGAATTTAATGAAATGTTATCTTTTGTCAGCAGGCACAAAATCAGGCCGGTAGTAGACTCGATCAGACCTTTTCATAAGATAGCAGATTCTTTTGCGGATATTACCCAGCCTAATAAAGTAGGTAAAATTGTATTTCAGGTTTGATCAATAATTCATAAAACCATAAAATGATAAAAGCCCTGTCATAGGGCTTTACATATCCGGAAATGATTCAATTTATCTATAGTCTAAAATCCAATCAGATTATCTTGGCTATTGATCGAACCCATTCTCTTATTTGTGATTTCGTTCTCCCAGATTTCATTTGCAAACGCTCGATTAATTCATTTTCATTTAGTGCTATCAATTGAAATTACATTAGAAAAACAGAAGAATTTCAGGAAAAAATTGAATAGCCGTTAATCCAATTCTTCAGCAAGCGATTTTAATTCACGTAATGTCTTGTGATCATTGGACTGTCTGCAAATTACTATCCCTTTTTCTAAAACGATCTTAGCTTCTTCTATTCTATTTTGCTCTATCAATAAGGTAGCTGCCTGATAGTAGGTTGGAATATAAAAGGGAGAATCCTGAAGCAGCGTCAATAAAATCGGAATAGCTTCATCCGGTTCTTCATTGGCCAGTTCCAGCGCCAGGGCATATCGGTTGAAAGGTTCACCCGGATCTTCACCAACATATTTTCTCAGCAAGTTTATCCTTTCCTGATTCATTTAGTTTTTAGTTGACGGGGTTCCAATTTTCACATTTTATACCTTATCTTGAGCGCAATTTAGCTAGGTTTTGTTTAACGATTTGATAATCATTTTGTTGATAGGAGTATGAAGATATTAGTTTGCATAAGCCACGTACCGGATACTACATCCAAAATTAACTTTGTAGACAACAATACAAAATTTGATAATGCGGGTGTCCAGTTTATAATCGGGCCGTATGATGATTATGCGCTGGCTCGGGCTATTGAGCTGAAAGAAACGATGGGGGCATCCGTTACAGTGCTAAACGTAGGCCTTGTGGAAACGGAACCGACTATCCGAAAAGCTTTGGCAATTGGTGCAGACGATGCCATTCGTGTGAATGCACTTCCATCCGATTCTTTTTTTGTTGCCAATCAGATCGCAGCACATGCCGAGGGGTTTGACCTTGTGCTCATGGGACGCGAGTCGATTGATTACAATACAGGCGTTGTTCATAGCATGGTGGGTGAGTTGCTTGGGTTGCCCGCATTTTCCCCAGTGATGAAACTAGATATTGATGGAACAACCGTAACAATGCAGCGTGAAATTGAAGGAGGTAAAGAAACACTGGAAGTTACATTGCCCCTGGTGGCCGGATGCCAGGAACCCATTGCAGAATGGAAAATCCCCAACATGCGTGGTATCATGTCGGCCAGAACAAAACCGTTGAAAGTGGTTGAGCCGGTTGCTGTAAATGCCGTGGTACAATTTCAGAAATATGAATTGCCGCCGCCAAAAGGCGCGGTAAAAATGATCAGTGAAGACCATGTTGCAGAATTGGTTGACCGGTTGAAGAACGAAGCAAAAATTTTATAAAATTTAAATTGATCGTATTATGGCAATATTAGTTTTTGTTGAGAGTGCAGAGGGTAAGATAAAGAAAACTTCGCTGGAGGCTGTTGCCTATGGACATGCTATGGGCGAGACCGTTACAGCCATCGCGTTAGGTACAATAGATAAGGGTGAATTAGAAAGCTTAGGGAAGTATGGTGCGGGCAAAGCGCTTTTGGTTTCAGATAAAAGGCTCAATCAGGGAATAATTCGAGCTTACGCATCGGTACTTGTTCAGGCGATGGATTTGGAAGGAGCAGAAACCCTAGTACTGGCGAACTCCTCGCTTGGCACTCCGGTTGCCGCAGGTGTCGCGGTGAAAATTGGGGCCAGCCTTGCCTCCAATGTGGTAGACTTGCCCAATAAAGAGGCTGGTTTTGTAGTAAAGCAGAGTATTTATACCGGGAAGGCATTTGCTTTGGTGGAAATGAAAAATGCCAAAAAGGTAATTGGCATTAGGAAGAATGCCGTTGAACTGAAAGAGGTAGGCGGTAGCGCAGAGGTGGTTGAATTTTCTGCCAATCTCACTGATTTGGATTTTGCTACCAAAATTATCAATACAGAAAAGGCAACGGGCGATGTGTTGTTACCGGAAGCAGAAATTGTTGTCTCAGGGGGTCGTGGTATGAAGGGGCCGGAGCATTGGGGAATATTGGAAGATTTGGCGAAATCATTAGGAGCCGCTACCGGATGCAGCAAACCCGTGTCTGACATTGGTTGGCGCCCCCATCATGAGCATGTTGGACAAACAGGGGTAAAGGTAGCGCCCCAACTCTATATTGCGGTGGGTATCTCGGGAGCCATTCAACATTTGGCCGGAGTCAATTCATCCAAGTGTATTGTCGTTATCAACAAAGACCCTGAAGCTCCTTTTTTTAAAGCTGCGGACTATGGAATAGTAGGCGATGCCTTTGCGGTGGTACCTAAGCTTACCGAAGCCATCAAAGCGGCCAAATAAACTTTAATTCAACTAATCCTGGTGAAGTTTAATGGGTTTATCAATATTTAATTAATTTCGGTAATACTGATCAGCGGAAGTTTTGAAGAAAATTAAACTCGAAATATTAGGTCTTTCCTCAAGTCAATCTCAAACAGGATCTTTTGCTCTGGTGTTGGGAGAAACGGAAGGGAACAGACGATTACCCATTATCATTGGGATGTTTGAAGCACAGGCAATCGCCATTGAGATTGAAAAAATTATTCCTAACAGACCCATGACCCATGATCTGTTCAAATCATTTTCAAACAGTTTCAATTTTCATGTTGAGGAGATTGTTATTTCCGATCTGAAGGAGGGCGTATTTTTTGCCCGCATTGTGTGTACCGATGGATTAAAGAAGCACGAAATTGATGCACGTCCTTCCGATGCGATCGCCATCGGCCTGCGTTTTGATTCTCCTATTTATACTTATGAAAATATTCTTGCCGAGGCAGGCATCGTATTGACAGACGAAGAAGAGGAAGAAAAAGTAGAACCGCAGGCTGAACCTAAAGTCAAGGTAAAAAAAGAGCGGAAAGCAGGTGATGATTTCAAAAATTACTCAGTCGATAAACTGAATGAATTATTAAAAGATGCAATAGAGAAAGAAGATTACGAGAGAGCGGCGAAGATCAGGGATGAGTTGAGCAAGCGCAATTAGCGAATAATGAACATTTATTGATGGACTACCTGAGAGGAATCGCCGGCTTATCGTTCATAGTTTTATTGGCATTCCTTTTATCCAAAAGCCGCAAGCATATCGACTGGCGCCTGGTTGCCATCGGAATTTCCCTTCAAATTATTATTGGCCTGATTATCGGCAAAATAGAAATTGCCCAACAGGTCTTTTTTTTCATAAGCAGCAAGCTGGTGGTCTTTCTGGGCTTCGCGCAAAAAGGTGCTGAGTTCTTATACGGTGATTTAGCCAGGAACAGTTCCAATGACCCGGCAGTAAAACACTCCCTGGGTTTTTTGTTTGCCTTTCAGGCCTTACCTACCGTCATCTTTTTTTCTGCTGTATCAGCCGGACTTTATTACCTCGGTGTCCTGCAAAAGATTGTTTACGGATTTGCCTGGATTATGGCACGCACTATGCGTCTGTCCGGATCAGAAAGCCTGGCAGCTGCTGCCAATATTTTTATGGGACAAACGGAGGCGCCATTGCTGGTGAGACCATTCATAGCGCGGATGACAAATGCTGAAATCAATTGCCTGATGGTAGGCGGCATGGCAACCATTGCCGGAAGTGTGCTGGGTGCTTATGTTTCCTTTCTGGGAGGAGATAGCATCGAGGAACAGTCAAAGTTTGCCAGTTACTTACTCAGCGCTTCGATTATGAATGCCCCTGCGGCTATTGTCTTAGCCAAAATATTTATGCCGGAGAGTCAACCTGAGTTGATTGACAGCGAATTGAAAGTAAATAAAGAACAGATTGGTGTAAACTTTATCGATTCCCTGGCAACGGGAGCGGCTGATGGCCTGAAGCTGGCCTTAAATATTGGTGCGATGTTGCTCGCATTCATCGCGGTTATATACGCGATCAACTGGATACTGGTAGACGGGATTGGCGCTATCACCGGCCTCAATGCCTGGGTGTTTACAACCACGAACGGAACATACGATGGTTTTTCACTTCAATACATTCTGGGACAAATATTCCGAATTTTTGCTTTTGCCATGGGTGTCGATTGGCAGGAATCGTTGCCGGTAGGAAGTCTTTTGGGTCAGAAAATGGTACTTAATGAGTTTGTTGCCTACCTTAACCTGGCTGAGATGAAAAACGCAGGTTTGCTGAGCGAAAAAGCAATCCGGATTTCGACCTATGCGTTATGTGGGTTTGCCAATTTCAGTTCGATAGCCATACAGATCGGAGGCATTGGAGGCATGGCGCCTTCCCGTCAGGGTGATCTTTCTAAATTGGGATTGAGAGCGATGATTGCGGCTACGCTGGCCACCATGATGACCGCTACCATTGCGGGTGCAATATTCTAAGCTATGCATTTTTGATATTGTATTTTTGAAATACCTTATCAGGCTATGCCATCCATCATAATTTATCATGTACCAACGACTGCTTTTTTGTAATTACGCGTGATATTATTGGTGTTGTAGTTGATGACCAGGGCTATTTTCTCATTTATTGCGGTAATTTTTTCTTGCGCATCGACTTCTATTGCGGCTGACCCAAAGCCCAGTTTCACAATCTATAAAACATCCGTCAAAATTGTGCTCGATGGAGTGCTGGACGAAGAAGCCTGGGGTAAAGCCGAGATGATGGACGGGCTGATGCAACAATTCCCTTATGATACATCGGCCTCCCGTTTGCGCACAGAATACAGGATCACCTATGACGAGCATTTCCTGTATATTGGTGCCATTGCTTACGACAACAAGCCAGGCGAGTATGTGGTCACCTCATTGAGGAGGGATTTCCGTGGTGCTGGCCTGGATAATTTAAATATCATCCTGGATCCTTTCCAGGATGTGACCAGTGGGTTTTTCTTTGGGCTCAACCCCGAGGGGGTACAACGTGAAGGGCTGATATCCAATGGATACCTGCGTGGGGATGATCTTGACCTGTCGTGGGACAATAAGTGGTATGGGGAAACAAGAATATATGATGACCACTGGATAGCGGAGTTTGCCATTCCCTTCAAGACACTGAGGTTTAAATCAGGGAGCAAGAAATGGAATGTAAAACTTTACCGATCCGACAGCAAAGAGAATGAAAGATCGGTTTGGCCATGGACCCCCATGAACTTTGAAGTGGGTTCACTGAATTTCACCGGTGAGATGATCTGGGACGAGCCACCTTCGGCCCCCAAGACGAACGTTTCCATGATCCCCTTCATTGCGGGGGCAGGAAGTAGGGATTTCATAGAGGAAACGCCAACCAAACGAGATTTGGAATTTGGAGGTGATGCCAAGATTGCCGTGACCTCCTCCCTCAATCTGGACCTTACCGTCAATCCGGACTTCTCGCAGGTTGAAGTTGACCAACAAGTGACCAACCTGGACCGGTTTGAGATTTTTTTTCCGGAACGAAGACAGTTTTTCCTGGAAAATGCCGATTTGTTTTCATCCTATGGACATCCTTTTGGCCGGCCTTTCTTTACCCGGCGCATTGGCGTGGCCCGCGATTCGGCTACCGGATCCAACGTGCAGAACAAAATAAACTTTGGTGCCAGGCTGAGCGGCAACCTGAACAAAAAATACCGAATAGGGCTTTTGCACATGCAAACCGAGGAAATACGCGACATTGGGGTTCCCAAGTATGATTACACCGTGGCAGCAGCGCAGCGAAGGGTTGGCACCAACTCCAACATCCGTGCAATTTTTGTCAACCGGCAGCAGTTTAAAACTGATTCTTCAGACTTCCGTCTTGCCGGGCATAATTTCAATAGGGTGTTGGGGGCAGACTACAACTTTTCATATTTAAATAACAAAATCACCGGCTGGACCTTTTACCACAGGCAATTTACCCCTGAAAAAATAAAAAGCCCTTATTCACAAGGCTTTGGCATCTTGTATAATACGCAAAAGGTAGACATCAATTTTTTTCAACAGGCCTTTGGCTCCGGCTACGACCCGGCAGTAGGTTTTTTGCCCAGGACCGGATATAAGCGCATATCCCCTTCGGGTGAAATAAGGTTTTTTCCTAATTCAAAATCAATCATAAACCATGGGCCAACCTATGACCTCGCTTTTATTTGGGACGATGTTTATGATTATACGGACCATGCTATACGTCTGGGGTACGCCATATCATTTCAAAACAATGCAAGGCTGAATGTAAACCTCAGGAACACCTTTACCTTCTTGTTTAGGGATTTTGACCCTACGGGTTCACCCAGTGAAGTAATGGCGGTAAGACTTCCGGCATTTACTGAATACGTTAACAACTCATTTGACATTGATTATCGATCCGACCCGCGTACACTGTTCAATTTTTCCATCAACGTGTTGTCTGGCGAATACTTTAACGGAACCAGGACCGGTGTACAGGGTAGGTTCAATTACAGGCTTCAACCATACGGTGTCCTATCGCTGGACATGAACTACAATAGAATAAAACTGCCCGCACCCTATCAGTCTGCCGACATTTACCTTTTTAGCCCGCGGGTTGACCTGACACTTTCCCGTTCTGTTTTCTTCACCACTTTCTTTCAGTACAATAGCCAGTTTAACAATGTGAATATTAATTCACGATTTCAATGGCGGTTCAAGCCGGTTTCTGATTTGTTTATTGTATATACAGACAACTACTTCTACTCATTTGAACAGCCCAATCAGAACTTCAATCCGAAATCCCGGGCTATCGTACTGAAGCTTACCTATTGGTTTAACCTTTAATAATGGAAAGTTCTGAAATTAATGAGGACAAATTTTTTCTGGAAGGCCCTGCCACCCGAAAGAATGAATTCTTCTCCTTGCTACGTATCGCTTCACAATTTATCATGGGCTTTCGCAAGCTGCATTTCGTTGGTCCTTGTGTTACCGTATTTGGCTCGGCACGGTTTCAGGAAGATCATGAATATTATAAAAAAACCATGCAACTGGGCGAATCCCTGGCTAAGTTAGGATTTACCATAATGACCGGAGGCGGGCCTGGTATTATGGAGGCCGCACCACGTGGCGCTAAAGCGGTGGGGGGTAAGACGGTTGGCTGCAACATCATATTGCCGCAGGAACAAAGAGCCAATCCCTACCTGGATGTTACAATTACGTTCCGACACTTTTTGTAAGGAAAGTGTTACTGCTAAAATATTCCTATGCTTTCATAGTAATGCCCGGTGGTGCGGGAACCATGGATGAATTGTTTGAGACCATGACACTGATACAGACGGGGAAGATACAGGAGTTTCCTATTGTGGTATTTGGAATGGAGTACTGGAAGGACCTGAGGGCAATGCTGAACAAAATGGTTACGGAAAAGACCATCGATGAGTCGGACCTCGACCTGATCCTGTTTACCGATTCAGTGGAGGATGCAACCGGCCACATCGAGCGGATCACAAATCAAAAATTTGGATTGGTACGCAAGAAAATAAAACCGTCCTGGTTATTTGGTGAACGCTAGCCGGCTTACCACCTTGCGAAGATCATCAACTAACCCATCCCTATTATTCGTTCAGTTCGGAAATGTCATCAAAGTCTGAATGAGGACAAACCATTTCGTATTTGACTTGCACTTCTGGATATGCCACCTCATTTTTGGGTTATGGTTCCAGCCATGCCCGGTCTATGTATCGCCTATCAAAAGGAGGGTTGGGATAACTTTAGCCGAAGATCAATAACGTGATTTTACCGGGGTAAATTGACTTAGGTTGAAAACATGAGGTTAACCTATTGCCCTTAAGTATGCAAAAGGTTAAAAAAAAATTAGTCGTAAAAAAAATTTCCTTTAAGGAAGAACAAAAACAGAAGGACTTGGAATTTCTCCGTCTAACCCCTTCGCAAAGATTACAATTGCATGAGGTTATATGTAAACGTATCTGGGGCGATAAGTACAAACCCGTTTCATTGAAAGGACTGAAAGTCAGAAAAAGAAAACCCGAATGAGTTTCTTCAGTAAAACCCATGAAAGGTTGCTTCGAAAATTTCTTACTTGTTGACGAACAAGATGTTCTTGCCCTGAGAAGGATTCTGAACAAAAACAAAAATGCCTGACGCAAAGCCAGGCCTTTCAATGCGTAGCTGATTCTGTTACAGTCAACTTCTTAATAAATTCAGATACAGATTTTCGACCATCGCCAATTGCAAATTTTCTCTGATGTTATCGTATGAGTCAAAAATTTGGATTGGTGCGAAAGGAGATAAAACTGTCCTGGCTATTTGGTGAACGCTAGCCGCCTACTACCTTACGAAGGTTATCAATAAGCCCATGCCATAGCTCATTCAACTCGGAGAGGTCATCGAAGTCTGAATAGTCGGATACTTTCAAAAATGTACTTTGAGTAAGTTCATTCAACTCTATTCGTAATTCAAAATAAGAAGGATCTTTTTTGTCTTCTTCCGTCTCCGGAAGAAACTCAAACTTGATAAAATGATTGGTGCGGTGCGAGGCTATCACAGCCCTGTGCAGTTCATTGTCCCATTCAAAGGTGAAAATCTTTTCCGGATTGATGGATACATCATCGGCAAACCATTCCGACAGGCCCCCTGCTGTACTTATGTAAGGATACAGCATTTTGGCGGATGCGTGTATCTCGTAGTCTTCCGTAAACAGGTTTTTGGCCATGGTTGTAATGGATTGGTTTTTAAGTTATGGCATTTTTTAGTGATGGACAAATAAAAAAAATTGGATAGCAGAAATCTTAAAAGTTTGTAAGTTTGCGCTCCCGGTACAGAGGACGATTTTTTCGTGTCTTTGTATTGAAGAATGAGAAAAAGGCGCGGTAGCTCAGGCGGTTAGAGCGCAGGATTCATAACCCTGAGGTCGGGAGTTCAACTCTCCCCCGCGCTACTAAAATGGTGGCTTTGGCTACCTTTTTTTATTCTTGTCTGCTGAAGTGGCCTTGTTTTTGAGGTGTATCTTTGCCAAAGCATGAAAAAGATCGACAAACTTATACTGTCCTCATTCATCGGGCCATTTATACTAACCTTCCTTGTAGTCGTATTTATCCTGCTTACGCAACACATGCTCAAGTACTTTGACGATATCATCGGAAAAGACCTTGGATGGGACGTGTTGGGTTCACTTCTTTTTTACTTTGCCATATTTATGACACCCGTAGCGCTGCCATTAGCTGTGCTGCTCTCCTCGTTGATAACCTATGGAAATCTGGGTGAACATTTTGAACTCACCGCGGTCAAGAGCCTGGGTATATCCATGGTTCGCAGCTTGTTTCCAATTTTCATCTTTGTCATTTTCCTGACGGGGATTGCCTTTTATGCCAATAACAACCTCGTGCCCAAGGCCGCACTGGAAGCTTACAGCCTGCTCTACGATATTAAACAGAAAAAACCTTCGCTTGACCTGAGAGAGGGTACCTTCTATAGTTCAATACCTGACATCAGCATTAAAGTCAACGACAAACTGCCAGATGGCCAATCGCTAAGGGGTGTAATTATCTACGATCATCGAAACAGAGTCGGCAATAAAGAAGTAACTATTGCCGATAGCGGAAAAATGTATACCATCCTCAATGACCAGTTTCTTAAACTTGAACTTTTCAGTGGCTATAACTACAGTGAAGGTTCATCGCAGAGCAAGAACGTCATGGGGCTGGCAGGAGAAAATCAAACCTTAAGTAAAACAAAATTTGATAAGACTCAGATTGTGTTCGATCTCTCTTCTTTTGGTCTCAATCGTACGGACAAAAAATGGTTTCAGGGTAATCGCATCATGCGTAACCTGACCGAACTCCAAACTGATATGGATTCGATCAGGGGCAATGTGCAAGATCAGGAACTAAATTTGTTTACGATCACCAGAAACAGTACTTTTCAATATCATTTCAAACAGGACACCGTTCCATTTCCGGAACCCCTGGCAAAGTACAAGGAAATAAAAGATTCCGTTAAAACAGCCACAAGTACGACTTATGAAAAAATCGTTTCATCACGGGAAAGAGTTCAGCGAGCCCTTCCCAAATTGATTACACCACAGGATGATTCCCTAAAGCAATTATTGATTGCCAGGTCCGACAGTGTCTTTAATGCCAAGCCATCGAAATTAGAAATTTCTTCCGCGTTAGCCCAGGCCAGGCTCATCAAGAGCCAGATCACCAACCACACCAACCAGATCAACAATTACAAAAACGAGTACAGAATATTTCAGGTACAGTGGAATAAAATTCTATCACAGTCGCTGGCCTGTATTGTTATGTTTATGATTGGGGCCCCGCTGGGAGCAATAATAAAAAGGGGAGGGCTGGGTGTGCCTGTTCTTGCCTCCATTCTCTTTTTCATAGTATTTTATGTGCTTTCGATGCTGGGGGAAAAATGGTCAAAACAGGGACTTATATCTGTTCCAGCAGGTATATGGGCTAGCGATGCTATCTTGTTTCTTGTAGGACTATTTTTCTTGCGGCAGGCACGGCTAGATGCCCGCCTCTTCGATGCCGACTTCTACAATGTGGTCTGGGATAAGCTAAAAGTGTGGCTGAGAAGCAAAAAACTCATTTCTCAAGCCACTGGGTAATTTGCTTTTTAAGGATTACTGGCATACTTTTGCGCTTTAAAATTGAAAAAATATACTTTAAGAAGCGATGTACCTGAATCTAGAAAAGAAACAAGAGCTATTCAGCAAACACGGTTTTGGAAAGGCCAAAACTGACAGCGGCTCCCCTGAGTCTCAAATTGCCCTTTTTACCTACCGTATCAACTATTTGACCTCACACCTAAAAGACCAAAAGAAAGATTTTTCAACACAAGCTGGCCTTTTAAAATTGGTGGGAAAGCGCAAGAAACTGCTCAACTACCTCCAGAAGGAGAACATTGAGCGGTACAGGGCTATCCTTGCTGACCTTGATTTAAGAAAATAAAATACTTTAAAAGTTTAGGGAACCAATTATGGTTCCCTTTTCGCTTTAATTCACCCGGACTATGCCTTCCGCATGGTTCACAATATCTGATATAATGAGTAAAATAATTACCAAAACCTGCAAACTTCCTGATGGCAGGGAAATTACAATTGAAACGGGAAAACTGGCACGTCAGGCTGACGGTGCTGTAATACTACGTATGGGAAATACCATACTATTAGCCACAGTCGTTTCAAGCCACGATGCCAGAGAGGGTGTTGACTTTCTTCCAATGGCCGTTGACTATCAAGAGAAGTTCGCCTCCATGGGAAAAATCCCTGGCGGATTTTTGAAACGCGAAGGGCGGCTTTCTGACTATGAAATCCTAATCTGCCGCTTGGTTGACCGTGCAATAAGACCTTTATTCCCAGACGATTACCATGCAGAAACACAAGTAGCAATTTCATTGCTTTCCGGAGATACCAACGCGCTTCCCGATGCGTTGGCAGCTTTTGCAGCTTCAGCAGCATTAGCCGTTTCTGATATTCCTATCCAGGAGCCAATCTCCGAAGTAAGAGTAGCAAGGGTAGATGGCAATTTTGTAATCAATCCATCCCTTGAGCAGAAAGAAAGAGCCGATATCGACTTGATTGTAGCGGCATCCAAAGACAATATCCTCATGGTAGAAGGTGAAATGAAGGAGGTGAGTGAAAAAGATATGCTGGAAGCCATGAAGCAGGCACACGATGCCATCAAGGTACAATGTGCGTTGCAAGTGGAACTGGCTGAGGAGGCAGGTAAAACTGTAAAGAGAACCTACAACCACGAAGAGAACGATGACGCGCTAAAGGCTGAAGTTCATCAAATGTTTTATGACAAAATTTTTGCCATTGCCAATGAGCAAAACCCTAATAAGAAGGAACGCTCTGAGAATTTAAATAAACCACTCCAGGACTATCTTGAAGCTCTTCCTGAAGATACCGAGGTAAACAAAGACCTCGTAAAGAAATATTATAAGTTGGTACAGAAGAAAGCATGCCGCGACCTCGTACTAAAAGAAAACGTACGACTGGATGGAAGGAAGCTGAATGAAATCAGACCAATTTGGACACAAGTAGATTACCTGCCATCCGCTCACGGGTCGGCTATTTTCACCCGTGGAGAAACACAATCACTAAGCACCGTTACGTTGGGTACCAAACTCGATGAGCAGATGGTGGACGGTGCCATGTTCTCAGGCTACAATAAGTTTTTCCTGCATTATAACTTCCCGGGATTCTCTACAGGTGAAGCAAAACCTAACCGGGGTCCGGGCAGAAGAGAAGTAGGTCACGGCAACCTGGCTATGCGGGCATTAAAGCAAGTAATCCCCGCCGATAATGAAAACCCATACACCATCCGCTTGGTTTCTGACATTCTTGAATCAAATGGATCGTCATCCATGGCCACGGTATGTGCCGGTTCCCTTGCCCTGATGGATGCGGGTCTGCCCATCACCAGGCCTGTATCAGGTATTGCCATGGGAATGATTAGTGACAGTGCAACCAAAAAGCATGCGATCTTGTCTGATATCCTGGGAGATGAAGATCACCTGGGTGACATGGATTTTAAAGTGACCGGTACTGAAAAAGGAATTACAGCATGTCAGATGGATCTGAAAGTAGATGGTCTTACCTATGAGTTGCTGGAGGAAGCATTGAATCAGGCCAAAGAGGGCCGCATGCACATCCTCAACGAAATGAAGAAGACAATGTCCGTGCCGAATGCGGATTTGAAACCGCATGCGCCACGGGCATTCAGTATTACCATCGACAAAGAAATGATTGGCGCGGTGATCGGACCGGGTGGAAAAGTGGTGCAGGAAATCCAAAAGACAACTGGAGCCACTGTAGTAATCGAGGAAATTAATGGTAAAGGTGTAGTAAATATATTCTCTAATAATCAGGAAATTATGAATGCAGCTATCGGAAGAATAAAGGCAATTGTCAGCGTGCCCGAAGTAGGCGAAGTTTACGATGGTGTTGTGAAATCGATCATGCCTTTTGGTGCTTTTGTTGAAATCATGCCAGGCAAAGATGGACTTCTCCATATTTCCGAAATTAAATGGGAGCGGCTGGAAAATATGGACGGTGTGATGGAAGTAGGGGAACAGGTGAAGGTGAAACTGGTGGAGATTGATAAGAAAACAGGTAAGTACCGGTTGTCAAGAAAAGTTTTGTTGCCCCGGCCTCCAAAAAAGGAAGAAGCAACGCAATCTTGATATTTGATATACGCCTATATTGAACTAAATTTTGGTTTTTTCGTGTTCATGAAAGTAAACTGACAATTGCTAAATGAGACAGCTTAAAATCAGCAAACAGATCACCAACCGCGAAAGTCAATCCCTGGACAAGTATTTGCAGGAGATTGGGAAGGTGGATTTGCTTACGCCCGATGAAGAAGTGGAATTGGCTAAACGAATCAAAGAAGGCGACCAGATTGCCCTCGAAAAATTAACCAAAGCAAACCTGCGTTTCGTTGTCTCTGTTGCCAAGCAATACCAAAATCAAGGCCTCTCCTTGGGAGACCTTATCAATGAAGGAAACCTTGGATTGATCAAAGCCGCGCAACGCTTCGATGAAACCCGGGGCTTTAAGTTTATCTCGTACGCGGTGTGGTGGATACGTCAGTCGATACTTCAGGCATTGGCAGAACAATCCAGAATTGTACGCCTTCCGTTAAACCGGGTTGGCTCTCTCAATAAGATATCCAAAACATTCTCTAAACTGGAACAGAAGTACGAGCGTGAGCCTTCACCGGAAGAGCTGGCCGATGTATTGGAAGTAACTACGGCCGAAGTGGTGGATACCATGAAAATATCCGGACGCCACGTGTCGATGGATGCCCCCTTCGTGCAAGGTGAGGAAAACAGCTTGTTGGACGTATTGGAAAACGACAGCGAAGAGACACCTGATTCCGGACTGATGACTGACTCCCTGCGCAGGGAAGTACAGCGTGCCTTGTCTACACTTACCCAGCGTGAATCCGATGTCATCGCACTTTACTTTGGACTGAACGGCGAGCATGCCATGACCCTGGAGGAGATCGGAGAGAAGTTTAACCTTACACGAGAGCGAGTAAGGCAAATTAAAGAAAAGGCAATCAGGAGGTTAAGGCATACATCCAGAAGTAAGGCTTTGAAACCTTACCTGGGTTAATTACATCCTTTTTTTATCCAAATATCCAGGGCATCCGGGTACTTAAAAATTAGATCTTAACAACAAATATTAATCATGTCAACTGAACCTATAAAAGTAGCCATCATTGGATCCGGACCAGCAGGGTATACTGCGGCCATTTATGCCGCGCGTGCCGGGTTCACACCCGAACTATACACCGGTGGGGAACCAGGCGGACAACTCACTACCACCAATGACGTGGAAAACTTTCCGGGATATCCCGATGGTATCAATGGACCGCAAATGATGATCGACCTGCAAAAGCAAGCGGAACGGTTCGGAACGAAAATACATTACAAAGTAGTCACCGCTGCCGACTTTTCTGTCTATCCTTTCAAGCTTACGCTGGATGAAAAGGAGGAATTGTTGGCTGAATCGGTAATCATCGCTACGGGTGCTACAGCCAAATACCTGGGTATCCCATCGGAAAAGAAATTTGCAAACAAAGGTGTATCAGCGTGTGCCATTTGTGACGGATATTTTTATCGGGGCAAGGAAGTTGCCGTAGTAGGAGCGGGAGACTCGGCTGCAGAAGAATCCACCTACTTATCCAAGCTTTGTACAAAAGTTCACCTGCTTGTGCGCAAGGAAGAAATGCGCGCCTCCAAGATCATGCAGCAACGTGTACTCAACACACCCAACATTGAAATTCACTGGAACACGGAGACGGATGAAATATTGGGTGACGACACTGGCGTAACCGGTGTTCGCATTATCAACAACAAAACAGGAAAGAAGAAAGAGTTATCCATCCAGGGGTTTTTCCTTGCCATCGGTCATAAACCCAATACCGATATCTTCAAGGGTCAAATTGATATGGATGAAAATGGATACATCAAAGTGAAGCCCGGCACTACTCGTACCAACATCGAGGGAGTCTATGCCGTAGGCGATGCCGCTGACAAAGTATATCGTCAGGCGATAACGGCAGCGGGCACAGGATGTATGGGTGCCCTTGATGCGGAAAAGTTTCTCGCAACTAAAGAAGCTGAACTAGGCAACTAAATGAAACTAGATATCCTTGTTCTGGCCTCACACCCGGACGATGCAGAACTGGGCTGTGGCGGTACCATTGCCAGGCATGTAGCTGCCGGAAAAAAGGCAGGAATCGTTGACCTGACCCGTGGTGAATTAGGAACACGAGGCACTCCGCAAACGCGCGATGAGGAAGCAAAAACATCCGCGACCATACTGGGACTTGCTGTTCGTGAGAACCTGAACTTTAGAGATGGATTCTTCAGCAACGATGAGGCCCATCAATTGAAAGTAATTCAGGCAATTAGAAAATACCAACCCGAAATTGTTTTGGCCAATGCCATTTACGATCGTCACCCCGACCATGGCAAAGGTTCGGATCTAGCTTTTGATTCTTGTTTCTATTCCGGTCTTTCTAAAATTGAAACCAACGACAACGGCCGGGTTCAGCCAGCCTGGAGACCAAAAGCGCTCTATCACTATATCCAAAGTCAGTTGATCAAACCGGATTTCATTGTAGACATCTCTGCCTATTGGCAGAAAAAAATGGAGTCGGTGAAAGCGTACAAGTCACAATTCTATGACCCCGCCAGCAAAGAACCGGAGACATTTATTTCAAGCGAAGGGTTCATGAAGTTGTTGGAAGCCCGTGGCGTGGAGTTAGGACATTCAATAGGTGTGCAATATGGCGAAGGATTTACCGTACGGAGAACGGTCGGTGTCCATTCGCTTACTGATTTAATTTAGTAAGTGATCGCCTACGGTGCCAGCCTGTTGATATTCCACTCCCCATCAACAAGGTTGTACACAATCCGGTCATGCAGGCGGCTGGGCCTTCCTTGCCAGAACTCTATCGCATGGGGGATTACACCATAACCACCCCATTGCTTCGGGCGAGGTAGCACTTGTTGACCTTCGAAGCGTTTTTCAATTTCCTTTACGCGTGCTTCCAGGATATCCCTGCTTTGTATGAATGAACTTTGTGGCGATGACCACGCACCGATTTGGCTTTCCCGTGGTCTGCTTTGAAAATAGTCATCAGAAGATTCTTCCGATAAACGTATGGCTACACCTTCGATGCGCACCTGCCTTTCCAGTTCGGGCCAAAAGAAATTCAATGCACAAGCGGGGTTGCGCTCAAGCTCTTTTCCCTTTTGACTTTGATAGTTGGTATAAAATTGAAATTGTGCGCCCTCTACGCCCTTCAGCAACACGATGCGTGACGATGGTCTTCCCCCTTCCGCCAAGGTAGCGAGGTTCATGGCATTGGGCTCTAATGCCTCCGACTCCACAGCCTCCTTGAACCACTTATTGAATTGTATAAACGGATCTTTGTCCACGGATCGCTTATCCAGTTTTGCTTTTGTGTACTCACTTCGCAATTCAGCCAGACCTTTCATTGCTACAAATTTTGCTCAAATTAAGAAATGTGAACAAGTCATTTCTTATTCATACCCTACTTTATTCCCAATATCATATTTCGAGTCCCCTATCCAAGGTTCGTGTCCTCACAAACCTAACTACCCACCCAAGGTTCGTGTCCCCACGAACCTCAGCTAGTTCGTGGCCACACGAAACTGAGAATTTCAAACAAAAATTCCTTCGTCATTTCAACAATCTGTTTAAGTTGCACGTATTAAATAAAAATGCTTAACTTCTCGTTATGGAGTTTTTTAAATACAAAGGAAAACTTCCCCCATCCAAGGGAAGGATTCTCGTATCCGAACCATTCCTCCCAGACCCGAACTTCGAACGTACCATCGTACTTCTATGCGAACATAACGATGAAGGCTCCATGGGTTTTATCCTCAACAAACCTTCACAAGCGCAAATCGGTGACGTGATTGAAGAACTTGAAGACCTGAACTCAACGGTACTCGTAGGAGGCCCCGTGCAACAAGATACCCTTCACTTTCTGCATCGCTGTGCCAATCTCGAAAATGCGATTCATGTCATGGATGATATTTATTGGGGTGGCGATTTCGACAACCTTAAATCCCTCATCCACACCAAACAAGTGCATGCAAAAGACATCAAGTTTTTCCTGGGCTACAGCGGCTGGTCCAGCGGCCAACTTCAGGCTGAACTGGAGATCGATTCATGGATTGTGAGCGACAAATTTGATACAAAATTAATATTCGAAACACAACCCAAGGAGATGTGGCGGCACGCACTCGAAAGAATGGGTGGCCGCTTCTCCGTGTACTCAAAATATCCCGTAGATCCCAACATGAACTGATTGATCCATTTCATTTTTTTTTACGTTATTGTAAAGGATTGGCAGATATTCATGGAAAACGGATTGGAATTGCATACGGATCAGAAAAATAATTCTGAGGAGACTTCACAAGCGCCTTTTGACTCTCAAAATTCATCACGTAAATCACGTGATTCTTCATTATTTTCTGAACAGGATTTGAAAGATAAAGGCAAAAGTGATTCGGCCGATGAGCACGATGATGAATCGCTGGCTGACTACTCATCACTTTCCAAAGAAGAGTTGGTGATTGCCGTGAAGGCGCTTATTCCCGTAGCCAATTTCAACACAATCGAAACAGCCCTCAGGGAGATTAAGCCGCTGATGGAAGGGATCCGGCATAAAGAACGCGATGCGGCACTGGAAAAATTTAAAACCGAAGGAGGAGAAGTTGATGACTTCAATTATACAGGTGACAAACTCGACAACGAATTTGATGCCACGGTCAGGCTGCTGCGCAACCGAAAAAGCAAGTACTATGCGGAGATCGAACAGAAAAAGAATGAAAACCTTATCCGCAAAAATGAGATACTGGACAAGCTAAGATCGCTGGCCGACGGCGAAGACACAGCCAATGGCTTCAACATCTTTAAAGACCTGCAGAAGGAATGGAAAAGCATAGGCCCCGTACCCAATGCGCACGCCCGTACCTTGTGGGCCAACTACTCCGCGCTAGTGGACCTCTACTACGACCAGCGCAGCATTTACTTCGAACTAAAGGAGCTCGACCGCAGAAAAAATCTTGAATACAAAGTGGAGTTGTGCGAACGTGCTGAAAAGTTGTCAGCACTCGCTTCCATCAAGATGGCGGTAAAAGAACTTAACGAACTCCACCATGAATATCGTCATACGGGCCCCATACCACGCGAAGAGAAAGATAGCGTGTGGGCTCGCTTCAAGGCTGCATCCGATGCTGTGTACGCCCGGCGCGATGAATACATGGCTACACTGCACGAAGCGGGTAAGAAAAGTCTAGAAGAAAAGAAAAAACTGATCGAAGAGGTAAGTCCATTCGCCTCCTTCACCACCGATCGCATTAAGGAATGGAATCAGAAAACAAAAGACATTCTGTCCCTGCAGAAAAAATGGGATGCCGTAGGAGCGGTGACCCGCCCACAGTCCAAAGAAATAAACAAGTCATTCTGGTCCCCGTTCAAAACCTTTTTCAACAACAAGAATGCCTTCTTCAAAAAACTGGATGGCGAGCGTGAGCAAAACCTGGAGAAGAAAAGGCAACTGGTAGCTCAGGCCAACGGGCTAAAAGAAAACACCGATTGGGACAAGACGTCTGAGGAGTTAAAGAAACTGCAGGATGCATGGAAGCTGGTAGGACCGGTAGCAGACAAGCAGCGCGAAAAAATCTATGCGGAATTCAAAGCTGCCTGTGACTACTTCTTTGAGAAACGAAGGGAACAGTTTGGCCAGCAAGATGCTGAGCAGGAGGGAAACCTTATGCAAAAGAAAGAAATATGTGAGGCGCTGGAGCGCAATGCGGCAGCCAAGAGCGGAACCCCTGAAACAATGTATGAGCTTATCAATAAATTCAACAACCTGGGCTTCGTTCCCCGTAAGGAGATAAAGTCCATCAAAATCCGGTTCGACAAGGCTGTGAATGCTATGGTAGCCTCCATGCCGGCCCTGGGAGAAGAGGAGAAAGTGCGTGTGGAGATGGAAATACAATTGCGGAGCCTGAAAAACGATCCGCAAGGCGACCGCAAAATGCGGCATCGTGAGCAGGCTATCCGCAAGCAGATACATAAAGCTGAAAGCGATATCGCCATCCTGCAAAACAACGTGGAGTTTTTCGGAAGGTCTAAAAATGCTGAGAAATTCAAGAGCGAATTCCACCAAAAGCTGGAAGTCGCAAACGGTGAACTGAAGGCCCTCAAAAAGCAGCTCAAATTACTAAAAACTGTTTCTTAGCAAGTTTGGAATAGTCTCCACTTCCTTTATTTTTGCACCTCCTTTGGTTAAAGGTTTCAAGTTACCTGTTTCAGGTTTTAAGGTTTATTAACCTGTTCCTGAGCCTGTGATCAGAAACCTGTAACCCTAAAACCAGAAAAGCCTCCTTACCTGCCTGCCGAAGCTGTATCGGAGGCAGGGCTCAGTTGGTAGAGCACTGACTTGCAATCAGTAAGTATCAACAGGCACTTCGTATCGCCTCCTTAGCTCAGCTGGTAGAGCAACTGACTTGTAATCAGTAGGTCGCTGGTT
>CAYTBO010000020.1:41456-41657 GCA_964436055.1 uncultured Ohtaekwangia sp. | reverse complement strand
ACATGAAGTACAGATTCTGCCCAAATGTAGGCCGCTGTCCTTCGGGAATTCCAATGATCGATTGATAGGTGGCCGCATGATCCGAGCTCCAGACCCGGGGAAAGAAGTTATCTTCATCATAGACATAGGAAAATTTTCTATCGGCAATTTCATATTTTTCTTTCCCTTTTTTGTAAACGGGAGCGCCATACGCGATGTCTA
>CAYTBO010000020.1:0-41446 GCA_964436055.1 uncultured Ohtaekwangia sp. | reverse complement strand
GTAGTAGGGACCAAACATCAGGGGACGACTACCATACTGCTCTCTTTTGAGATAACTAACAAAAGACATAACATCCTTTGGCGCATTTTCATTAATGGGAGGATCGAAGTTGGATCGGATTACGATGGTGGCATAGGAACAGTAACCGATAAGGATAAAAGCGGTTGACAATAAAAAAGTATTGAGTACCGGTTTATTTTTCACATGACTGTAGCGAATTCCATACACCAGACTGCCAATTATGATCAGCGAAAAAACCAGCGCACCGGAACCAAACGGAAAACCAATTGTATTTACAAAAAAGATTTCAAAATTTCCGGCCAGACTAGGAAGACCAGGAACGATAAAGTCGTTGATGAAAATGATGATCACCACACTGAACACCAATGCTGCAAAAATTCCCCAGGGTGTCGCCTGCTTGTATTTTTTAAAGTAGTAAATCAAGCCGAGTGCGGGAATGGTTACCAGGTTGAGCATATGCACACCGATGGATAAACCCATCATGTAGGCGATCAGGATCAACCACCGGTTGGCTTTGCTGTCGTCTTCGATTACATCCCATTTCAGAATAGCCCAAACGACAAATGCGGTAAAGAAAGAAGACATCGCATACACCTCCGCCTCCACAGCAGAAAACCAAAATGAATCAGAAAATGTATACGCTAGTGCGCCAATGGCACCGGCACCCATGAGCAGAAGTATTTTATCAAGTGAATACTCGTCTTTCTTTTCTGCGGAAATAATTTTTCTGCCAAATAGAGTAATAGACCAGAAAAGGAAAAGAATAGTAAAGGCACTGGCCAATGCACTCATGAAATTGATCCAATAAGCCACTTTTGATATATCGCCCAGGGCTAAAAAAGAGAAAATTCTGCCAAGCAATAAGAAGAAGGGCGCCCCAGGGGGATGTGGAACCTCCAACTTGTAAGACACAGCGATAAATTCTCCGCAGTCCCAGTAGCTTGCCGTTTCTTCAAATGTGAGCCAATAAACGATAAGGGCAATAGCGAAGGTTATCCAGCCGGTAATATTGTTGATTTTCTGAAAGTTCATGCTCCTGAGTAAAAATGTCAATTTAAAGGGGCGAAAATAAGGAATTATGTCCACAGTCTTTTGAGACACAATTGTGGTTTATATGCCCCGGCATCAATAAATTACCCCTTAGTACGAAAAATGATGATATCGGTTCCCTTTTGTTCGCTGAAATTCACACATGATGAGATTAAACATGATGTTGAAAAAGCTTTCGCTACGGTTTATAACCGAGGTCAATTTATTACCGGGTCTGAACTTTCAGCTTTTGAAAGCGAGTTTGCTGCCTACAACGGCATAAAATATTGTGTGGGATTGGCTAGTGGCCTGGATGCGCTACAGGTTTCGTTACAACTGGTTGGCGTTGGTGTGGGTGATGAAGTAATTGTACCAGCCTACACGTATATCGCTTCCTGGCTGGCGGTATCTCATGTCGGGGCTACCATTGTTCCGGTCGATGTCGATCCAAATACGATGTTAATGGATGTGGCTCAGGTAGCGAAAGCCATCTCGTCCAGGACCAAAGCGATCATGCCGGTTCACCTTTACGGCAGGGCCTGTGACATGGATTCACTTACCCTTATGGCCAGGAGGCATAACGTCATCCTGGTGGAAGATAACGCACAGGCTCATGGCGCAAAATTTGGAGCGAACTTAACAGGGAGTTTTGGCGAATGTAATGCTACCAGTTTTTATCCTACGAAAAATCTTGGTGCGCTGGGCGATGGAGGAGCTATCACGACCAACAAGGAGGAAATTTATGCTAAGGCTTTACAGTTGAGGAACTATGGGTCGTCACACCAGTTCGTGAATCCGGTAAAAGGAATAAATTCCCGATTGGATGAATTGCAGGCTGGTATATTAAGAGTTAAACTAAGGCACCTGGATGATTGGAACAGAGAAAGAACGAAGGTAGCCGCTATTTACCAATCGAATTTGGACGGTATTGGTGATATTACTTTACCTCCTTCGAATAACGATAGCGCAGATGTATTTCACCTTTATGTGATAAGAACAAAATACAGGGAAGCATTGAGGTCTTTTCTTTTTAAAAAAGGAATTGGCACCATGATCCACTATCCTATTCCACCGCATTTGCAAGAGGCTTACGCAGAGTTAAATTTCAGGAAAGGGGATTTTCCCGTCAGTGAGCAACTATCGGAAACTGTGTTAAGTCTGCCAATCTGGCCTGGACTGAGCAATGCGCAGCAAGCATGGGTTATTGAAAAGATTAAGGAATTCTATGATCAACGTTTTGGACCATCGCACCCCTAACACCTGAAGGGGCAACCAGCTCACTGCTCAGCCATCGCACCCCTAACCCATGAAGGGGCAACCAGCCCACCACGCAGAAGGCAGCGCAAAAAAAACTCTGTGAACCTTAGTGCCTCCTCTGTGTACTTTATGCAATAAGTAGGTTATTACACAAAGAGCCACAAAGAAATCTCAAAGGGACACAAAGAATTTTCGTAACCTCAGCGCCTGCCTGCCGGAGGCACGGTCTGTACGATAAAAAATTTCAACCCCTCAAAAAATCCACCAGCTTTCTTACCGCTATACCCCTGTGACCGATATCGTTTTTTTCTTCTATGGAAAGTTCAGCCATCGACCGGGTCATGCCTACGGGTAAAAATACAGGATCATACCCGAATCCTCCTTTCCCTTTTCGCTCCATCAAAATTTCTCCTTCAACAATCCCTTCAAATTGATGCGTAGCCGAAGTCAATACCAGCGTTATCACCGTACGGAACCTGGCTTTTCTATTGGATTTTCCTTCCAAATTCTTCAACAGCAAATCGATATTATCTTCACTGTTTCGCTGAGAGCCCCCATAGCGCGCTGAATAAACTCCGGGAGCGCCATGCAATGCCTCCACTTCCAGTCCGGTATCATCGGCAAAACAGCTTACCCGGTAATGATCAAAAACATATTGCGCTTTTTGCAAGGAGTTACCTTCCAACGTGTCCTGTTCTTCAGGTAATTCCTCTTTGCAGCCTATCTGTTCCAAACTTAATACCTGAAAGCTACTACCCCGAAGAAGTTCGCTTACCTCATGCAGCTTGTGAGCGTTGTTGGTAGCGAAGCAAATCAATTTTAAACTATTTGACTTCCTTCAGGTCCACATCAAATATCAAGTTGGTGTTGGGCGCAATGGGGCCAAAACCAGTCATGCCGTAAGCTAATCCAGATGGGATGTATAGTGTTGCCTTTGATCCCTCCGAGAGCAACTGAAATCCTATTTGCCATCCTTCAATTAATTGTGACAACTTAAAAGAGACAGGGCCATTTTTTGTTTGGTCAAAAATCGATCGATCAAATCGCATTCCAGTATATTCAACTACCACCGTATTGGACAAGATAGGCTTTAGGCCTGCGCCCTCCACTTCAATCACATAGCGAAGACCACTAGGATCTTGCTGAGCTATAATTTGATTATCTGACAAATATTTATCGATTGCTTCGATATCCTTAGCAAGCTGCTGCTCTTCAGTAAGTTGCCCGTCTTCACTACACGAACCAAGAATCAAGCTAATCATCCATAATGTTATTATTAGAGATCTCATTTCTTAAATTTTATTTTTACCTGATATCGACCAACTCCATGTCGAACACCAATATGGAATTTTCCTTGATGAGCGCACTTCTACGCTGAGGCCCATAGGCAAGTGTTGAAGGAATCCATACACGCATTTTAGAACCTTTGTTCATTAATAAAATAGCTTCCTCCCATCCGGATATCACCTGACCGCTTCCGGCGGAAAGTGAAAGTGGATCATACGGACGCCCTTCGGTGAAAGCCCCATTTTCTCTTGCTACGGATTCCATGCTCGTATCAAACAAAGTACCATCCATTAAATAGCCTGCGTAGTGAATAGCTACCTCGCTTCCTTGCTTGGCATTTTCCCCTTTCCCTTCTTTTGTAAACGTGTATCGCAACCCGGATGGAGTTGACTGAGCTTGTATATTTTCCGCTGCCAGCGCAGCATCAATTTGAGCGGTATCTTCCGCTAATTGTTTGGCACTTGCTTTTGACATAAAGTCCATCTCCAGAGCACGGATTTGTTCCTCGGTAAGAATGTCTTGCACACCCATATAAAAAGTAAAATCACTTGTTGGATCTACTTCGGCGGGTAAGGGCTGCTTCCATGTTTTTTCAAACAGGATATTAGCCGGTATTTTAAATGTAACACTATCTCCTTTTCTCAACATCGCTAAAATTTCCTCAACACCTTCTCTTTCCGGAGTCGGTTCACTCATGGGATAGATCATAGGAATTTCATTGCCGCGTGTATCATTCCAAACAGAATCTTTGGCATCCTTGAAGGTCATGTTGATCATCATGAATTGACCAATAGCAGCCGGCTCACCGGAGCCTTCCTTTAACATAGTATACTTGTATCCCTTCGCGGTTTCTTTGGTATTGGAAGTGCATGCCATAACCAACAACATCGATCCAATCAATAGTTTATTTATCTTCATCATCACCTTTTTAGTAAAATTTTAGCCTGCGAAATTAATCATCTTTATTTAACTCATCTTTATATTCTGGAAGTATTGACAAAAACTTCTGTAGCGTCTCATCCAAAGAAAGTTTGGACGACCCTCCCGCCGCGTTTCGGTGACCTCCTCCTTCGAAATACTTTCTTGCAATTTCGTTGGCCGGAAAGTTGCCCAACGACCGGAGCGAAAGTTTGATTTCCTCTTTTCGATCATACATAAATACCGACAGCCTGATTCCTTCTATTGAAAGACCATAATTTACCAACCCTTCCGTGTCACCGGTTTGGGTATTGAATTGTTTTAACTCTTCCTGGGTGAGTTTAATGTATACTGTACGGTATTCTGGTAACAACACAAGTTTTTCGCTCAACACATATCCTGTCATTTTCAACCGGGCCAGCGTGTTGGTGTCGTAAATCATTTTTGAAACCCGGGACGGCTCAGCGCCGGCTCCCACCAATTCCGAGGCGATCAAAAATTCCCTTTGCCGTGTATTGGAATGTCGAAACCCACCCGTATCGGTGAGCAAACCCGCGTAAAGACAATTGGCAATATCACCATCTATCAACTTCTTGTCACCCAGCATCTCAATCAAATCAAAAATCAACCCCGCGGTAGAGGCCGCTTTCGGGTCCCAATGTTCAAAATCGGCAAAGTGTTCAGGCTCGAGATGATGATCCACTAAAACTTTTTTGGCTGTCGAAGCCCTTACCATTTCTCCCAACGAATTAATTCTGTTCAGACTTGAAAAGTCAAGACAAAAAATAACCTGGGCATTGGAGACCAGCGATCTGGCTTTCGATTCTACCTGTATATTGTCTTTATCAAGTGCCAGTACCTGATCATTCCCCGGCATCCATTTCAAAAAGTTGGGATAATCGCTGGGCGTTATCACACTAACCCGATGGCCTTTCTTTTTCAAATAACCGGCAAGGCCCAAAGACGAACCCAATGCATCGGCATCAGGTTTGAAATGGGTAACAATTATTACATCGGTGTGTTTAGTAATAAGGGTTTTGAATCCGGCTAAATCTTTCATTGGAGGGTCAAAAATGGGGATAAATGACAGGATTACAAACATGTAATTCCGGTCATAATCTTAAGTGCAAAACAGAACGAGTTCGAAGAACAGAAAAAGGGAAATTTTCCCTTTCTTTCTTTGATTTTTGGTACTGGCTTCTCGACTTGTAATCACTATTTTTGCCTGCCAATTGGCGAGGCGAGTCTTAAAAAAGGCAATACCCAAATCACTAACCCAGAAAACAAAAATTATAATGGCAGGAAACAGAACATTTACCATGATTAAACCTGATGCGGTAGGGGCAGGAAATACCGGAGCAATTATCAAAATGATTCAGGAGGCTGGATTCCGTATCGTAGCGATGAAAAAAACACACCTAAGCAGGGAGCTAGCGGGAAAATTCTATGAAATACACAAGGAAAGACCTTTTTATAATGACTTGTGCGCATACATGTCTTCCGGAGCAATCGTACCCATGATTCTGGAAAAAGATAATGCCATTGAAGATTTTAGAAAACTGATTGGTGCCACCGATCCTCAAAAAGCAGCACCCGGTACTATCCGTGCGTTGTTTGCTAAGTCAATTGATGCCAATGCCATACACGGTTCTGATTCAGATGCCAATGCCGAGATAGAAGGAAACTTCTTTTTCTCTCAGTTCGAACGCTTCTAACCATTAGTCACTAAGTTAATTAAAGCATATCCCCGTTACATCCTATGAATACGCTTCCTCACTATTCAGAAAAATTTGAATCACGACACAACGCTCCGGACGATACTCAAGTTGCTGAGATGTTGAAAGCTGTAAAAACCAGCTCGCTTGATGAATTGATAGAACAAACCGTACCCGCAAACATTCGGTTAAAGAGAAAGCTGAATCTGCCGGAAGCGAAATCAGAATTCGAGTTTCTCAGAGAATTCAAAGCGGTCATGTTAAAAAATAAAATCTTCAAGTCTTTTATCGGAACGGGATACTACAATACCATTACCCCCGGGGTAATTCTCCGCAACATTCTGGAGAATCCGGGATGGTATACCGCCTACACACCCTACCAGGCAGAAATTGCACAAGGAAGGCTGGAAGCCTTGATTAACTATCAAACGATGGTGATGGATCTTACCGGCATGCAAATCGCCAATGCTTCGCTATTGGATGAAGGAACCGCAGCTGCTGAGGCAATGAACTTATTCCATGCTTCACGCAAGGGTGCAAAAAAAGATGCTTCAAAGTTTTTTGTGGATGCAAATACATTTCCACAGACCATCGATGTGTTGATGACCCGCGCTGCCCCTATTGATGTTGAACTGGTTGTTGGCGATCTCAGCAAACTTGATATTACCGATTCCGGTTTATTCGGTGTCTACGTCCAATACCCCGACAACAACGGAGCCATCACTGACCACAGCGCATTCATAGCGGCAGCCCACGAAAAAGAGGTAGCCGTAGTAGTAGGTACCGATCTGATGAGTCTGCTGTTGTTAAAATCGCCAGGAGAAATGGGCGCTGATATTGTTGTGGGTTCAAGCCAGCGATTTGGCGTCCCCATGGGATTTGGCGGCCCGCATGCGGCATTCTTTGCTTCCAAAGAAGATTATAAGCGTTTAATTCCAGGCAGGATCATTGGCGCATCCATCGATGCAGAAGGAAAATCGGGCTATCGCATGGCGTTGCAAACCCGTGAACAGCACATCCGGAGGGAAAAAGCTACATCTAACATTTGTACAGCCCAGGTATTGCTGTCCGTGATGGCTGGCATGTATGCAGTTTATCACGGACCAGAAGGATTGAAGAAAATTGCGCTCCGCATCCACGGGCTTGCCAGGTCATTGGAGCAAGCATTGACTGCGCTTGGTTTGAAACAGATCAACACGCATTATTTCGACACACTCAAAGTTGAGGTAGCCAATAAAAAAACCCTTCATGCAGAAGCAAACAAACAAGGTGTCAATTTCCGCATTTTTGATACCAACCACATTGGTATATCCATTGATGAAACAACGTCAGCAAAAGACATTGAATTGATTGCAGGAATATTTGCAACTGCAGCAAGGAAAACCGCCCCTGTAAAAGTGGACGAACAAAAAATTTCCTGGCCGTCATCGCTGCAAAGAACTTCTGACTACATGATGCATCCTGTGTTTCATGCACACCGTGCAGAGCATCAGATGCTGCGGTACATCAAAAAATTAGAGAACAAAGACCTGAGTATGGTTCACTCCATGATCTCCTTGGGATCATGCACCATGAAACTTAACGCAACCGCTGAGATGATCCCGGTCACCTGGCCGGAGCTAGGGAACATCCACCCATTTGCTCCTTCAGATCAAACGCAAGGCTACCAGGAAATGATCCGGGATTTGGAAAACTGGCTGATGGAGATTACCGGTTTTAGTGGTGTCTCTTTACAACCCAATAGTGGTGCGCAGGGTGAGTATGCAGGGCTTATGGTGATTCGTGCTTATCACCAAAACAACAACGAGGAGCATCGGAATATTGCGCTCATTCCAGCTTCAGCACATGGCACTAATCCGGCCAGCGCGGTGATGGCAGGCATGACTGTGGTGGTTGTGAAATCAGATGCTGACGGAAAAATTGATGTAGCCGATCTGAAAGCAAAAGCAGAACAGCACAAGGACAACCTGTCCTGCCTGATGGTGACTTATCCTTCCACCCATGGTGTGTTTGAAGAGTCTATCGTAGAGATATGCGAGACCATTCACAAAAACGGAGGCATGGTGTATATGGATGGCGCCAATATGAACGCACAGGTTGGCCTTACATCTCCTGCCAACATTGGTGCCGATGTTTGTCACCTGAACCTTCACAAAACTTTTTGCATTCCACACGGTGGTGGTGGACCTGGCATGGGGCCGATCTGTTGCAATGACAAATTAGAATCATTTCTCCCCGGACATCCTGTCGTAAATACAGGAGGAGACCATGCCATCACAGCAATCTCCGCAGCGCCCTGGGGCAGCGCCAGCATATTGGCAATTTCCTATGCGTACATCGCCATGATGGGTGGTGAAGGCTTGACCAATGCAACAAAGATGGCCATCCTGAATGCCAACTACATTAAAGAAAGACTAAGCCGGCATTACAAAATATTGTACACTGGTAACAACGGTCGTTGTGCTCACGAAATGATTGTGGATTGCCGCGATTTCAAAAAGGCAGGCATTGAGGTAGAAGATATTGCCAAACGACTGATGGACTACGGCTTCCATGCGCCTACCGTTTCTTTCCCCGTTGCCGGAACGTTGATGATTGAACCCACCGAAAGTGAACCGAAGGAAGAGTTGGATCGCTTCTGTGATGCGTTGATTGAGATCAGAAATGAAGTGCGTGAGGTGGAGGAAGGAAAAGCTGACAAAGAAAACAACGTGCTCACCCGCGCTCCCCATACAGCAGCCGTAATTACAGCCAATAACTGGGACAGACCCTATAGCCGACAGAAAGCTGCTTATCCTCTTTCTTTCGTAAGGGATACAAAATTCTGGCCGGCTGTGAGCAGGATTGACAACGCCTATGGCGACCGAAATCTTGTGTGCAGTTGTTTGCCCATAGAGGAATATGCAAGCTGATTAAACGCTTATTAACTCAAAAGTCCTGAAGAAATTCGGGGCTTTTTTGTTTGGACTCTATTCAATCGCGCTGTAAATGGAATGAGCCGTTCTATTGTATTTGAATCCTACCGTTAAAACCCTGAACTTTGACATACAAATTCAAAAGCTATGAGCATTCTATTCGATTCCTTTGAAGGTTGGAGGAAATATTGTGATAAAAACAAGGTGTCACTGGTACAGGCCGTTCTCAATTACGAAAAAGAACAAAAGGGACGAGAAGAAGAAAAAATCTGGGAAGGGCTAGGCAAGGCCTGGGATGTAATGAAAGATGCAGTGCGCACCGGTCTGGAAGAAGAAATGATTTCGCGGTCCGGCATGATCAACAATGGAGCCAAGAAAGTTTACAATCACCCTCAAACTGTTTTATCAAAAGAGTTTCAAAATCTCATTTCCCGTGCCCTGGCTGCCAAGGAAGTCAACTCTTGTATGGGCAGAATTGTAGCCGCACCTACAGCCGGTGCAAGCGGCATCATGCCGGGTGTGCTTTATACACTTCAGGAAATTCATAATATTCCGGACAAGAAAATTCTGGAGGCCATGCTGCTGGCAGCCGGTATCGCGCTGATTATGGAACAGAAAGCCTCCATATCCGGAGCGGTGGGCGGGTGCCAGGCAGAAACGGGTACGGCAGCGGCTATGGGTTCAGGCGCTATTGTTTATTGCCTTGAGGGAAATACTGATCAGATTTTCAACGCAGTGGCCATTACCGTACAATGTATGCTGGGCCTTGTGTGCGATCCGGTAGCCGGATTGGTGGAAATTCCTTGTGTTGTACGCAATGCCAGTGCGGCTGCCATTGCCAATAGTTCAGCACAAATTGCATTGGCTAATGTAAGCAGTGTCATACCTGTTGATGAGGTAATTGAAGCGATGGGAGAAATTGGCGCCAGTATGGAAACAAGATATAAAGAGACTGCGTTGGGCGGATTGGCGGCCACCAAAACCGGTCAGGCCATCGCCAAGCGAGTACTCATTCACGATATTGAAATCCTGCCGGATGAGACATTACTCGACAAAGCGTAAAATCCACTCCTCCACTCCTAAAATCATCCTCGTTTGCAACGAGGATGTCCGAAAGATGCGTTTTTGAAGCATTTAACATGGCTTTCTGAACCCCTTTTATCAGATCTAAGATTTGTGCATACTTTCATTTAATGAACCCCGGCAAAACAGCTCTGCCAAAAGCGTAAATAGCAAACGTGAATAGTATGGCCCATGCCGAGGCGCTAACGAACATGTAAAAAATTATTTTGTTTCGTACTCCGCCTAAACTTACCGCCAAAATCGTTCCGCCAATAGGCGTAAGTACCAACGGCATAAGCATGGCAACTCCCACCAGCCCGTATTTTCTCCAGATCTTCACAAACTTCCTGCTATTCCCTGAAAATTTCTTTTGCCTACCCCAACGAAATCGGGAAAACACACGTTTTTTAATCCATTCACCAAAAAAAGTAAAGGCAAAAACTGAAATCATGGTGCCCGTCACGGTAGCCAAAATCGTGGTGATGGGATTCAACCCCGCGGCAAATCCTCCGATCGGGCCTAAAATAAATTTTAGAGCACTCGACAGCATAACCGGAATCGCTTTCAACAGTTCTTCCCACATAAGGATTAAATTTTTTCGCCGAAACTCAAATCTCCCGCATCACCCAAGCCGGGCACAATGTAGAGTTTTTGATTTAACGATTTATCGACTGACACACACCATACCGAATAGGGAATACGCACGTTGGCTTTTAAAAAATCCAATCCTTCCTGAGCCGCCACAACGCAGGCTATAAAAAGATGTCGTGGGTAGCCACGATCCTTGATCGCGTTCAACGTTTCCAAAATAGAAAATCCGGTAGCCAGCATCGGATCAATTAAAATCACATCCCTTCCCTCCAGGCTGGGTGTAGCCACATAATTCAATTTTATTTTCAATGCGTCTGCATCTTCTTTGCGATAAGCTCCGATAAAGCCGCAATCAGCACGGTCAAAGAAATGCTGAAAGCCATTAAAGTATGGAATGCCTGCACGAAGTATGGTGAGCAGTACAGGTTGCACTTTAATGACATTAGCGGTAGTTTTTTCCAAAGGTGTTTCTATCTCCTTTGAGCCATAAACTAGTTTTTTAGAAATCTCATAAGCCATAATACTTCCCAGCCGCTCAAGATTATGCCTGAATCGCAGTCGATCACCCTGAATATTTTTGTCCCTGAGTTCGCTGATAAACTGGCTGGCTATCGATTTTTGATTCTCTAAAACAAAAAGCATGGGAATAAAATCTAATTCGGGATCAAAATTTAAATTAAAGTGAGGAAAGAAGTGATTAAAATCGAAAAATAAACTTTCATCACCTTTATTTGCTTCTGAATGTTATGAATCTGCTTAAAGAATTATGTTTTGTTCAGGCGCCTTCAGGATTTGAAGCATCCATGAAGTCCTTTTTACTAAGCTACATTACCAAAAACAAGTCAACCTGGATGAGCAAGCCGGAAATCATCACCAGCGATGAGTTTCAGGATTGCCTTATGCTTAGGTTTGGGAAACCCCGCACTGCCATTTTCGCCCATATGGATACAGTGGGTTTTAGTGTTCGTTACTTTAATCAACTCTTACCCATTGGCAGCCCTGATGCAGAGCAAGGTGCTCTTCTGGTAGGGCGCGATAGCAAAGGTGAGATCGAATGTGAGTTGGAGTATGATAAAGACCATCATGCCTTTTATAAATTCGGAAGAGCTATTGACCGCGGCACACCGCTTACCTATAAAATTGATTTCAGGGATTCCAAAAACTTCATTCAATCTCCTTACATGGATAACAGGCTGGGAATTCATAATGCATTGAAAGTGGCGGAAAAACTAAAAGACGGAATCATTGTGTTTAGTTGCTACGAAGAGCACGGGGGCGGAACGGTGGGCTACCTTGCCCAACACATCTACAAAAGTTGGGGTGTAAGGCAAGCGCTCATTTCTGATATTACCTGGGCTACAGATGGCGTGGAACTGGGTAAGGGTGTAGCCATCTCATTGCGGGATAAAAATATTCCCAGAAAGGCATTCGTGGATCGCATCATCAATGTTGCGAAAAAAAAGAAAGTAGCTTTTCAGCTTGAAGTGGAAGGCTCCGGTTCGAGCGATGGCGGTGAACTTCAGAGATCACCCGTTCCCTTCGATTGGTGCTTTGTAGGCGCTCCCTCTCTTGATCCGCATACCCCACATGAAAAAGTGCACAAAAAGGATATCGCCTCCATGACCAGCCTCTACCTGTCCCTGATGAAAGATTTGTAGTTGTAAAGAATGCATTTTCAAACTATTCAGGAAAAAACCTATTTTTGCAGTATACGAAGTTGAAGGAAGAAGATGAAAATCAAGGACATTGAATTCAGGAAGTTTGTCAGTGCGGAAAAGATCAGCGAAAAAATTGAGTCGCTGGCAAACCAGATCGATGAAGATTATAAAGACAAGACACCGCTGCTCCTGCCTATTCTGAACGGCTCGTTTATTTTTGTTGCCGATTTAGCTCGGCAGTTAAAAACATCGTGCAGGATTTCATTTGTGAAGCACAGCTCTATGCAGAGCACCGTAAGTTCCGGTCAATTGAAGACATTGATTGGTTTACAGGAAAGTTTGTTCAACCAGGATTTGATTCTCATTGAAGACGTAATGGACACGGGGCTTACGCTGAGCAAAGTGGTGGAAGAATTGCAAAACCTGGGAACAAAATCAGTTGAGATTATCACTTTATTTAGAAAAGCCAAAGCGCGTGAGCATGCGGTACAGCCACGGTATATTGGATTTGAAATTGAAGATGAATTTATTCTTGGGTACGGACTTGACTATGAAGGCTGGGGAAGGAATTACAAAGACGTGTACAAGCAGGTCAGTTCCGGCAAAGCCTCCTCAAATTAGCAAATCGGGAGGTTAATCTTTACCTTCACATCCCTAAAAAACAAATCTTACACTACCGATGATTAATCTAGTACTTTTTGGACCTCCCGGTGCAGGTAAAGGCACCCAAAGCGATAAGTTGATTTCCAAATATGGTTTTGTGCACATCTCTACGGGAGACTTGTTTCGCTTGCACACCAAAAACGATACGCCTCTGGGAAAACAGGTGAAAGAGATTATGAACAGTGGAGCGTTGGTTCCCGATGAGATCACCATTGCTATGCTCAGGGAAGAACTTGGTCGCAATCCGAATGCAAAGGGATTTTTATTCGATGGTTTCCCCCGCACCGTAGCGCAGGCAGAAGCACTCGATAAATTTATGGAGGTAAGTGGTACCGCTATCCATTTTGTAATCGCCCTGGATGTAAATGAAAAGGAATTACGAAATCGTATCGCCAAAAGGAGATCAATTGAAAATCGTGCAGATGATGAGGAGGAAAAACTCAACAAGCGCGTGACCGAATACTTCAGCAAGACGGTGCATGTACTGCCATTTTATGAAAAGAACGGAAGACTAAATACCGTAAGCGGTGTTGGGAACATTGAAGATATTTTCAATTCCATCAGGACCATTCTAGACAGCAGCAAGAAGTAGTTTTATTTTTTGCTCTAATCGTTAAGCCGTGTCATCTCCAAATTTTATTGATTACATAAAATTCAATTCGCGATCCGGAAAAGGGGGCGCTGGCTTTTTACATTTTCATCGCGATAAGAAAAGTGCCAAGGGCGGCCCCGATGGTGGCGATGGTGGACGAGGAGGTCATGTAATTCTTCGGGGCAATGCGCAGCTCTGGACACTCCTGCACTTGAAGTTCCGAAAACATGTGATCGCTGAAAATGGAAATCCGGGAGAAGAGCAAAACAGAACAGGGGCAGATGGCGAAGATGAAATCATCGAAGTGCCGCTTGGCACTATAGCCAAAAGAGCAGAATCAGAAGAAATTCTTTGTGAGATTAATGAAGACGGTCAAGAAGTGGTGCTCACCCCTGGCGGTAGAGGCGGAAAGGGAAATTCCTTCTTTGCTACACCCACCAACCGGGCACCTACCCATGTACAGCCTGGGGAACAGGGGATAGAAGAGTGGATTGTTCTTGAATTAAAATTACTGGCTGATGTGGGGCTTGTGGGTTTTCCCAATGCAGGTAAGTCTACGTTGTTGGCCTCTGTTTCTGCCGCCAAGCCGAAAATTGCCAACTATCCATTTACTACACTTACTCCCAACCTGGGCGTGGTTGCCTATCGCGACAATAAATCTTTTGTGATGGCCGACATACCCGGTATCATCGAAGGTGCCGCCGAAGGCAAAGGACTGGGAATTCGATTTCTAAAACACATTGAACGCAATGCGCTTCTGTTGTTTCTGGTTCCGGCAGACGCAAAAGACATAAGGAAAGAATACGAAATTCTTCTTGGCGAACTCAAAAAATACAATCCGCAGTTGCTGGACAAAAAAAGAATTCTGGCCATATCAAAATCCGATTTGCTAGACGAAGAGCTCAGGGAAGAGCTGGCAAAAGAAGTACCCACGGATGTTCCTTCGGTTTTTATATCCGCCGCTACCAATCACGGCATTGCGACATTGAAAGATTTAATCTGGAAGCATCTTCATTAATGAGCCCGCAAAAATTAATGTTAGGTTCGTAGCGATTAATATTAGCGTGTCATTATGACACAATCATGATTATTGGCAAAATTGTTGTCTTTTTTGGGTTCATTTAATGTGTAAATATGGAAAAGAACGCTCAACAAGACCGCGAAACCGTGAAAAAAGAGGAAACATTGGAGGAATTGGCACGGATTGAAAATGACGGAAGTGAAACGGAAAATGCGGAAAATGATAGTAAGGAAGAGCAGATAGACCCATTCAAGAAACTTCAGGACGATTTGTCAGAAGCCAGAGACAAATACGTGCGCTTATATGCTGAATTTGATAACCACAGACGCAGGACAGCCAAAGAGAAACTTGAAATGATCATAAGCGCCAACGAGCGTCTTATCGTTGAATTACTTCCAGTAATTGATGACTTTGAACGTGCAGAAAAAGCACTCACCAATAAAGACAACAAAGAACTCGAAGGATTTCTGTTGATTCAAACCAAGCTTAGAAAAATAATTGAACAATATGGAGTTAAGCCCATGGAAACTCCGGCAGAGACAGCCTTCGATCCGGACTTGCATGAAGCGGTCACGCAAATACCTGCACCCAACGAAAAGCTAAAAGGAAAAATAGTTGACACCATCGAGAAAGGTTACATTCTTAATGAGAAGGTAATTCGTTACGCCAAAGTTGTCATCGGTAACTAAAACATTTTAATTCACATTTTTCGATGTCAACCAAAAGAGACTATTACGAGATACTTGGTGTTGCTAAAACCTCCACTCCGGAAGAAATAAAAAAAGCTTACCGCAAGGTGGCTATACAATTCCACCCCGATAAAAATCCGGGTGATAAGGAAGCGGAAGAAAAATTTAAGGAAGCAGCGGAGGCGTATGAAGTGTTAAGCGATGCGGACAAGCGCGCTCAGTACGATAGGTTCGGGCACTCGCGCCAGGGTGGTCGTGGATTCCAAAGTCATGAGATGAACATGGAAGACATCTTCAGTCAGTTTGGAGATATCTTTGGTGGCGGTAGTCCATTCGATAGTTTTTTTGGTGGTGGTGGCGGCAGAACACGTCAGCGAAAAGGGTCTAACCTCAGAATTAAGCTTAAGCTTTCGCTGGATGAAATTGCCAATGGCGTAGAGAAAAAAATCAAAGTTCACCGATTGGTAAAGGCTGACGGTGTTACTTTCAAAAATTGCCAAACGTGCGGAGGAACCGGCCAGGTGCGCAAAGTTGTGAACACCATGTTGGGTCAAATGGTATCTACAAGTGCATGCCCCAGTTGCGGTGGTGCCGGCCAGATGGTAGATAAAAGACCCCCCGGAATCGACAGCTCCGGCCTGGAGTCGAAAGAAGAATTGATCTCTATAAAAATACCCGCCGGTGTAAGCGATGGTATGCAATTGTCCATGTCGGGCAAAGGAAACGATGCTCCGGGTGGAGGGGTACCGGGCGACCTGCTGATCCTTATTGAAGAGAAAGAAGATACGCTGCTGAAACGCGATGGCAACAATGTGATCTATGACTTGTATTTGAATTTTGTAGATGCCGCGTTGGGAACCTCCGTGGAGATTCCATCCATAAGCGGAAAAGTGAGAATAAAAATTGATCCCGGGACGCAAAGCGGCAAAATGTTGCGTCTGCGGGGAAAAGGGATAAAAGATATCAATGGCTATGGTGCCGGCGATCAACTCATTTACATAAATGTGTGGGTCCCAAAAAAATTATCAGCAGAAGAAAAGGCGAAATTGGAGAGCCTGAGAGATTCACCACACTTTCAACCGCAAGCCGATGGCCATGAAAAGGGCTTTTTCGAGCGAATGAAGGAATATTTTTCATAAAAAGTCCAACCTTCTCAATTTCCCCCCGTTTAACCCCTTCTATGGGTTAATTTTTTGGGCATTTGCCACCCATCAAGTATCCGTAACTTCATTGGTGATGTTTTCGTAAAACTGAGACATATGTGGAGGTATTTTTTAATCGCTTCTGTAAGTAGTACGTTCGCCATTGGCGGTTTTGCTCAGATCAAGAAGCAATTCTCCGTTGAGGACAGGGAACAAGTGGAGAAAGTAGAGCTTCGTTTGAGTACCAAGACAGGCAATTCCTTCATTCGCCCCAGCCACAATGCGGATTTGCTCAACGTTTATAGTAATCAGGATATCGAAAATTACGGACACGCTTTTCGAAATGAAATAGTAAACAACACCTGCATCGTCAACCTTTCCTTGGAGCAGGAAGGGCAACGAGGAGTAGGGCAAAAAATTTCTTATCAGGTATTTGGCGGTGATGAACGACCATCCGACAAATTCTGGAAAGTGTACCTCACTGAAAACAAGCCTTATTCCCTTGCCTTAGATTTTGGACTGGGCAATGCAAACATTGACCTTTCCGGTTTATCCATAGCACAACTGAAAATCAAAACAGGCAGTGCTGATGTGAATGTATTTTATGGATCGGGCCTTGAAAATCAGATCGAAATGGATACCTTTTTTGTGAAGGTAGACATGGGTTCGCTTCAGGTAAGACAACTCAACCTGGCTCGCTCCCACGTGGTGATGGCCGATGTAGGATTTGGAAATATTCTTTTAGACTTCAGCGATAAACCTTCAAACAGCAATCATGTGAAGGGCAGCGTAGGCGCCGGAAACCTGGTGATACTACTTCCCGGATCCGAAACACCCGTGAAAGTAAAAATCAACAATTCATGGCTTTGCAGTCTTGACCTGTGCAAGAGTTTGAAGAGAGTAAGTGACAACACTTTTGTCAACAGCGCCTTTACCAATGGCGATAAGAATGCCCTCACCTTCGACCTGGATGTATCGCTGGGTAAGATTGTCTTTAAAGACAAATCGTTGGAGTAGTAAATATCCACCTTTTTTGATCGAAGCCTACACTTGTTGGCATTCCGATTTCCACACCTGATTTTATTTTATTGCCGGTTTATTACAGGTAAAATTCGTAGCTGAAGGTAAAGACACACACAACATAATTGTGCACCGTAACCGCCATGGTGAACAGGAAAGAAACCATTGTGAATCGATTGATAAGTTTCTGCGACAGATACAAAAAATAAAAGAGCATGCTAATTATCCAAAGTAATTGACATCATAGACGCTACCGAAAATAAACTCCTGTCATTGAATGATTTTATTATTCTCCACTATAGGTAAAAATTAAATTCCTTAACCCCGTAATTCTACCTATCTTTTCGACTCTAACAGGAAAGATTTGCATTCCGTGAACGCGCTGACCACAGAAAACATTACCAAACGCTACGCCCAACATGTCGCCTTGAATGACGTAAGCGTATCTATCCCCTCAAAAAGTATATACGGACTGCTTGGGCCCAATGGCGCAGGAAAGACTACACTTATCCGTATCATCAATCAGATCATCAATGCCGATGAAGGAAATATTTTGATCAATGGAGAAAAATTATCCCCCAAACATATTGGCGATATCGGCTACCTGCCGGAAGAGCGCGGGCTTTATAAGAAGCTGAAGGTGGGCGAACAACTCATTTACCTCGCACGACTCCGCGGATTGAGCAAAGCAGAAGCATTAACAAAAATCAAATACTGGATCGAAAAATTTGAGATCAAAGATTGGTGGAGTAAAAAAATTGAAGATTTGTCCAAAGGCATGGCGCAGAAAGTGCAATTCATCAGCACCGTATTGCACGAACCCAGCCTTATTATTCTGGATGAACCTTTCTCGGGATTTGATCCGGTGAATGCAAATTTAATTCGCGATGAAATTCTGGAGCTCAGGCAAAAGGGAAGCACCATTATATTTTCTACACACCGTATGGAAACCGTTGAAGAGTTGTGTGATCATATTGCCCTGATCAATAATTCAAAAAAAATGCTTGAAGGCCCGAAGAAAGAAGTAAAGGATAGTTTTAAAACCAATACCTATATCATAGAACATCACGGAGACTTTTTATTGAATGATCCCAGCTATACGTTAATGAGTCAGCGCCTTATTGAAGATGGCTATCAAGAGTCGTTGATTAAGGTTTCCCCGGATATAAAAGCCAATCAATTGATTCAACACCTGGTGGGTTTAACGGCCATCCATAGTTTCAGGGAAAAAATTCCTTCAATGAACGATATTTTTATTCAATTGGTAAACGGAAATAGCAATGAATAAAATCTGGTTAGTGATTCAGCGCGAGTTTCAAAATCGGGTACAGAAGAAATCCTTTCTCGTTGCTACCATTCTTATTCCTTTGATTTTTCCCGCTATCATGGCCTTGTTGCTATACGTAGCCAGGCAACAGGAGCGGGATGCCAAACCCGAAATAATCCGTTTCGTGGACGAAAGCGGACTATTCAACCCGCAAGAAATTCAGAAATTTGAACTGAGGAAATTTGAAGGCGGCATTGAAGACGCAAAGCGTATATTCAATGAAAGTGAAGACTTTGGTTTGCTTCACATTCCGAATATTAATTTGTCCAATCCATCAGGCATCTCGCTATTCACCAAAATGAACCCAGGCCCCGGCCTTATCAACGACCTGGAATCAACCTTGGAGTTGCAGGTACGCGAAGCCAAAATGGTGAAATTTAACATTGATCAGAAAATATTGGATAGCCTGAAAACCAGTATCACCATCCGATCCATCAACCTGACAAATTCAGGTCAGGAAAAAACGAGTGATACCAAAGTACTATTTGGGATTGGCATGGCCGGAGGGATTCTGATTTACATTTTCATTTTTGTATACGGAGCGCAAATCATGCAAGGGGTGATAGAAGAAAAAACCAGTAAAGTGGTGGAGGTAATCATTTCTTCCGTGCGTCCTTTTCAATTGATGATGGGAAAAATCCTCGGACTGGCCTCCGTGGGGTTACTTCAATTTCTCATTTGGATACTCTTGATAACCACGGTTTCCTCTTTGGTAATGGGGTATCTGGGTTTTGATATGCCGCAAAAGGAGGCCATGGATCAAATGACAACCTCCGCAGCGTATGATTCTTCTTTCATCAACATCATGAGCACTATAAGTGAAATACCTGTGTTCTATATTGTATCTAGTTTTTTGTTTTATTTTTTAGGTGGCTATCTTTTGTATGGTGCACTTTTCGCAGCCGTAGGTTCAGCAGTAGATAGTCCTGCAGAAGCACAACAATTCATGTTTCCAATTACCATTCCCATGCTGATCTCTTACTTTGCGCTGTTCACCTTTATTCTCGATGACCCGCACGGCCCGATCAGCGTGTGGCTTTCCATCATTCCGTTCACCTCACCTATTGCTATGATGGGACGGATCGGTTTTGGCGTACCTGTCTGGCAATTGATTGCATCGATGGTTTCTCTTATTGCGGGTTTTGTTTTTACAACCTGGGTGGCTGCAAGAATTTATCGAATTGGTATTCTTATGCATGGATCAAAAGTGAGTTACAAAGTACTTGCCAAATGGTTTATGATGAAAACATAGTGTTCGTTTAACGAAACGTCCACTGTCAACATCAAATTGAGATAACACACCCGATTGATTATCAATTTTTGAAAGGCCTATTTTAAGGTCGACTTAGTATGTCACCTCAATTGGGTGAAAGAAAAATAACGCCAACTGGATTACATTATCTGGTCGTATCCGGTTTTTTTAGCTAATTTCAAAAGTTATGTTGCGCAAGAATGCTTTGCCTACAACGATGGAGTTTTATCAGGACAATGCTCCTTTGAAATGGATTATCCTTGCCGTATCCGTTATCATCAGCATTAGTTCAATCTACTATACCAATGTCTTGGTTAAGCAATTGAAAGAGCGCGAAACGCTTCAGGTAAGGCTTTATGCACGCGCACTGGAATACACGCTCAATGACGCTGAGAACAACATTCTTTTTATCACCGAGGAGATAATTTATAAAAACAATTCTATACCAACCATCCTGGTAAATGAAGACGGTGAATTCGTCTACTCAGGCAATCTTGATATCAATCCCTCGTGGACACCAAAAAGGAAAAATGAAATGTTGGAAAGGGAGCTTGAAGAAATGAAAGCCACCTACCCTCCCATTGAAATAGTTTTGAAAGATCCAGCTACAGGAGAAGTATTTGGCCGGCAGTTTGTCTACTACAAAAATTCTTTCTTACTGACACAGCTTATCGCTTATCCTTACATTCAGCTTTCAGTTATTGCCATTTTCGGATTTATCTCATACCTGGCTTTTAATTATTCCAAAGCCGCAGAACAAAATCGGGTATGGGTAGGACTTGCCAAAGAAACCGCACACCAATTGGGAACACCCTTATCATCCCTGATGGCATGGATTGAAGTGTTGCGTGAGGATCCGGAAATAAAAAACAAAGGCATTGTAGACGAACTGGACAAAGACATACGCAAGCTCACCATGGTGACGGAGCGCTTCTCCAGCATTGGATCGACCCCGACACTCAAAGATGAAAATATTTATAACCTCATTTCAAATGTTGTAAGTTATCTGGAGCCGCGAATATCTTCCAAGATCAAAATTGAATTATATACACTTTCAGAGTCTATCATGACCAAGGCGCATGCCCCCTTGCTGGAATGGGTTATTGAAAACCTGTGCAAAAATGCTGTTGATGCCATAGGCACATCCGGCACCATTGCCATAAAAATTCTCAGGGGTAGCGATGGAAAGATATTCATCGATATTTCAGACACGGGCAAGGGTATCCCCAAATCAAATCTTTCCAATGTTTTTAAGCCGGGTTTCACCACCAAAAAAAGAGGCTGGGGTCTGGGGTTGGCCCTGGCAAAACGTATCGTGGAACTCTATCACCAAGGTAGAATTTTTGTGAAATCATCAGATGAAAACCAAGGCACTACCTTCAGGATTGAACTCAAGAGTGCTTAATTATTGGAGGTAAATCAGCCCACAAATAAGGCCATTTTTCAAGGGCTTATTTTTTGCCTTTGAGTCTTAAACCACTACTTTTGCGCCTGCTTGCCGGAAGGCTTAAGCCGCAACAAAATACCCCTAATAAACTCATATAAATGGCAAATACTGGTAGAATTACGCAAGTTATCGGGCCTGTAGTAGATATAGCCTTTGATGGCGCAGGTTCCAAACTCCCAAATATTCTCGATTCTCTTGATGTGGTTAAATCAGACGGCACCACAATCGTTCTTGAAGTACAGCAACATCTCGGAGAAGACCGGGTAAGAGCAGTGGCGATGGACGGAACTGAAGGCCTCGTTCGGGGCGCAGTGGTTACGGATTCCGGATCCCCTATTCAAATGCCAATTGGTGACGATATTAAAGGAAGATTATTTAATGTAATCGGTGAAACCATTGACGGTATTCCACAGCCTAAAAAAGACAAATCTTTGCCTATTCATAGGTCGGCTCCGCTATACGAAAATCTTTCGACCTCTTCAGAGGTACTCTATACAGGAATTAAAGTTATTGACCTTATCGAGCCCTACGTAAAAGGTGGTAAAATTGGTCTCTTCGGTGGTGCCGGTGTAGGTAAGACTGTATTGATTCAAGAGCTAATCAACAACATTGCAAAAGCATATTCCGGCCTTTCAGTTTTTGCCGGTGTGGGGGAGCGCACCCGTGAAGGAAATGACTTGCTGAGAGAGATGATCGAGGCAGGAATCATTAATTATGGTGATGAGTTTATCAAATCTATGCATGCCGGAGGTTGGGATTTATCAAAAGTTGATGTAGAAAAGCTAAAGGACTCAAAAGCAACATTTGTATTTGGTCAGATGAATGAGCCCCCCGGAGCACGTGCCCGTGTAGCCCTTTCAGGTTTGACTATCGCAGAATATTTCAGAGATGGTGATGGCACCGGAAAAGGAAAAGACATTCTTTTCTTTATCGATAACATTTTCCGCTTTACGCAAGCCGGATCAGAGGTGTCAGCACTTCTGGGTCGTATGCCTTCTGCGGTGGGTTACCAACCTACCTTGGCTACAGAGATGGGTGCCATGCAGGAAAGGATTACATCCACCAAAAATGGTTCCATCACTTCGGTACAGGCCGTATACGTACCTGCCGATGACTTGACTGACCCTGCACCTGCTACTACTTTCTCTCACCTTGACGCAACAACAGTATTGTCACGTAAAATTTCTGAGCTGGGTATTTATCCTGCTGTTGATCCATTGGATTCAACCTCAAGAATTTTGCGCGCTGATATCGTAGGTGAAGATCACTACAACTGTGCGCAAAGAGTTAAAGAAATTCTTCAGCGTTACAAAGAATTGCAAGACATCATTGCCATCTTGGGTATGGATGAACTTTCTGATGAAGATAAGTTGGCTGTGCACCGTGCGCGCAGGGTGCAACGTTTCTTGTCACAGCCATTCCACGTAGCCGAAGCCTTTACAGGTCTCAAAGGAGTGCTTGTTGACATCAAAGATACCATCAAAGGATTCAATATGATCATGGATGGTGAATTGGATCATTTGCCAGAAGCGGCTTTCAACCTGGTTGGAAATATCGAGCAGGCAATCGAAAAAGGAGAACGCCTTATGGCTGAAGCAAAAGCATAAAAAGATGCACTTAGAAATAATCACACCTGAAAAGAAAGTATTTGAAGGAGAAGTACACATTGCGACTTTCCCAGGATCGGATGGATCATTTCAGGTATTGAACGGTCACGCGCCATTGGTTGGTCTTTTGAAAGAAGGCGTAGTAGAATATAAATCAAAGGAAGCTAATAACAAGATCACGATTACCGGTGGTGTGGTTGAAGTGTTGAAGAATAGAGTAATCCTGCTGGCGGACGGAATCGCCCAATAACCAAATCAGGAGAACCATACAGTTCTCCTTTTTTTTAATCCACTTTCACTCGTTAATGGTCTTCCCGATCAAGTCGGTAAACGAAGCAAAAAGACCTGGGCATTAGTTATTGTGTAAACCAACTCTTACCAACAAAGACATCTTTAGGTGTTGCATATCTATTGGCTTTGAAATAAACACCTTGCTGATGGGATGATGTCAAGACCCATTCATCCTCATTTTTAGGCCAGCCTTGCGCTGTAATAAACGGTCCGGTAGCACCAAAAATCCGGATGCGAAAAGGAGCCTGCCCACCTGGACTAAAACCCTCCTCAAAGGTTGAAATACTGTTGACTCTGATTTTACTGAAATACTGCATTACTTTTGTTTCAATAGCCTGCGTATCTCCGGCCATCCAAATGGAGTCGCGTTTCTCAAGCACAAAACTGGAGTCAGGATAAGTAAACTCAATTTTTGTTACCAGATTTTTATCCACTTTAAGAAATACCTGATTTCTCCAGTCACTAAAAGTGCGGTTAAAATGAGAGACCAGAAATCCATCCGAAGTATACACCTCATCTTCATCGGTAAGTCTGAGATAAGTGAAAGCACTGCCTCCTCCTCCACCTTGTCCCTGAGTAAAGCCTGTTTTGCCAACTCTAAAGTCAGCCAGTTTATCGGATTCATCATAGATCGATACGCGGATACTGCTTTCCCCCACCTGATAATTCTCCCATCTATCCTGCCTTCTGGAAGCCATTCGTTGTGCCTGTAAATTCATAACCACGCCCAACATACTCTGAACGATGCCTTCACCTGCGTCCGCCTCTTTATCCCCCGTCGTTACTTTCCATCTGTTTCCAGTTTTTTTCAATTGCAATTCCTGAGAACCTACGGCAGCCGTTTTTATTCTTACTTCCGTAACCATGGCTGTATCAAGCTTAACCAATTCCTTTTTAAGGTTGCGCTCAAGTTTCGGGGCTCTGAATAATCTTGACAGGGCAAAAATGCCCACCAATACTACCAAAACTATTATTAGAATTTTGTTACTAAACCTCTTCATAGTTTTCGCTCATTCTTTTTAGGCGTTTCATTCTGTTTTGCTGCATGCGTATCAAGCCATAAACCATCACCAACACCAGCGGCAGCAGAAAATTGACATATTTCAAAATCGTTTTTGTAGTGTCTTCGAGTTCAACTATTGGCCTGGAGGTTACGCCTTTTGTACGAAGTGTAATAAGGCCGGTGTCGTCAGAAAGCCAGTCAATACTGTTTGCCATCAGGCTTATATTATCTGGTTGCAAATTGCGAGGCCTTTGAGGGCTGCCGTTTACTGGAAAATCGCCATCAGCGATAACCACCATTCTGGAATCCACATTGCCAGCTAGTTTGCCTTCTACAGTAGCCGCCATGATCAGTCCACGCAATGGAAAATCTGCATCTGTCCATTGTTTATTGATGTCAAAATATTGTGGGGAAGCCATTGTATTTGATTTTTCAGAAGACATGGCCAATGGCGTGAATCGTTTCGTTGTATCGCCTGTGTATCGCATGGAACTTGCAAATTCAAACATTACACTTTCCAATCCTTTGGTAATCGGATGGTCTGTAAAATTGGAAACGCGTGGCAGATAAGGAAATGCAACATTTGTCTGCATCGTGAAAAATCCTTGCTGCTGTTGTACCGTAACGGATGCACAACTCGCATCCGCTACAAAATTACCTTCAACAACGATGCCTTTTTGCTGAAGCCAGTTTTCGAGACCAGTATTGATGGCCACACCGTAAGCATTTTGCAAATCGCCTGAAACTCTGTTTATCGCAATCGCCACATTTCCTCCCTTAGCCAGATACGTATCAATTCGATTGAGTACACCATCAGGAATGCTGTCCATGGGACGCACGATCACCAGGGTTTTTATATCGCCCGGAACTTCGGCTGTATCAAGCTGGATTTCTCTGGTTTCATAAAGCACGGAAAGTTGATTCTGCAATTGCATCATTTCTGCAATGGAAGGCTGGCCCTGACCCATCAGAAATCCAATGACCGGCTTATCACTCACTGAAATTCTTTTTATAGCCGTAGAGAGTGCATACTCCATTGCCGTGCCTGGCTGGATGAATGGTATCACATCCGATTTTTCCTCAATCGATACGGTTGCTCCCAAAAATGCTTTTTGTTGCTTTACCTGATCCTTTTCTCTCACATTGATCAGCACCGGCTGAATGCCTTTACCCAGAGCATCCTGTTCATTGCCTTCGTTTGCATTTGGATCAATGAATTCATACACGAGCATTCCATCCGACAAACTTGCATACTCCACCAGCATTTCCTGAAAATCCTGGCGGGCTTTCACCACGTTTGGCGGAAGGTTCTCAGAGAAGTATGCCTTGACAGTAACAGGCTCCTCGAGGTCATTTAAAATATCAATTGTTGCCTGGCTCAACGTGTATTGCCTTTCGTCAGTAAGGTCGAATCGTAAATGAAACTCGTTGGAAAGTAAATTGACAACCAACAAAATGGCAACGATCAATACGGTGGTAATGTATAGCTTCTGCTTCATAGCCTTAATCAATGTTGCGTTTGGTTAATGATAGTTCGGATAAAAACAGCCCGATAAAAATGATCGATCCGAAATAAACAAGATCTCTGGTATCCAATACACCGCGTGAAATACTTTCAAAGTGATTGGAAAGACTAAGGGTTTGTAAGATCTGGCCGGTTATTCCTGAAAAATTGCCAGCCAACACTTCGAAAATGAGGTGAAAAAACAAACCGATTAATAACGCCAGCAGAAAGGCTACAATCTGGTTGCCGGTAATGCTACTGGCATATAAACCAATACTGATGTAGGCCCCGCTCATCAGGATCAAACCCAGGTAACCACATAGCACTTGTCCCAAATCCATATTGCCAATGTTATAAATTGTAATTACGTAGGGGATAGTGAACGCCAAGGCAATCACAACGAGCAATAAAGTGGATAGAAATTTTCCAATGACAACTTCCCTGTCCGTAACCGCTTTGGTCAACAGCAATTCAATCGTACCTGTCTTTTTCTCCTCAGCGAGCAGGCGCATGGTCAACGCTGGAATAAAAAAGAACAAGGTCCAAAAGGATATACTAAAAAAAGACTGAAGGCTCGCCTGTCCTATAAGAAAAATATCGGATCCAAATAACCAGGTAAAGAATCCGCTGAACCCTAAAAATAAAATAAGAATGATATAAGCAATCAACGAATCAAAGAATGATTGCAATTCACGTTTAGTTATTACCCAAATAGCATGCATCTTAATTCACGGTTAAGTTTCTGAAAATGTCTTCAAGTCGTGTCTCTATCGGAATCAATTCACTGAGCACCCACCCTTTCTGAACGCACAGATTAAATACCTCCCGCTTTGATGATTTGCCGGTAGCGCTGTGAATTTCAAATCGTCTCAAATTATTATCAACGAGTTCTACGCGATCGGTGGTTGGCATTCGCCTCAGCTCCTGAAGTATTTCATCCGATTCGGCGTCCTCTATTCGTACTTTTATTATTTCCTGCCCGGCAGCCTGGCTGCGAAGTGTTTCCGCGGTGCCGTTTGCCACAATCTTTCCCTTGTTAATGATCAGAATCCGATCGCAGGTAGCTTCAACCTCAGGCAGTATGTGGGTACTCAGAATTACCGTTTTTTCTTTGCCTAACTCACGTATCAGTTTTCTGATTTCCACAATCTGATTAGGGTCAAGACCTGTGGTTGGTTCGTCCAAAATAAGTATTTCAGGATCGTGAATCATAGCCTGCGCTAACCCTACACGTTGGCGATACCCCTTTGATAACTCACCTATTTTTTTGTGCTTCTCCGCATTAAGTCCGCATACCTTAACCATATTTCTTACTTTTTCAAGAATTTCTGTTTTAGGTACACCCTGAAGAGAGGCACAAAATTCCAGGTAATCGATCACCGGCATATCCATATATAATGGATTGTTCTCCGGGAGGTAGCCGATGTGTTTTTTTATCTGATCCCCGAAGTCGGAAAGGGATCTGTCACCGAATCGAATTTCTCCGTCTGCCGCGCCCAGGTACCCAGTAAGTATCTTCATCGTAGTACTTTTACCGGCACCATTGGGTCCTAAAAATCCTAATATTTCACCCTTCTTTACCTCGAAGGAGATATTGTCTACCGCCTTTTGGGGGCCATAGCGCTTGGATAAGTTTTGTATGGTAATGTTCATGTTTTTCAGGGATACTATTAAAAAAACTTTATAAAGCTGAACTTATCTTTTCTCTTTCAGGTGCAAAAATAAAATTTTATAAAAAAAAATAAAGCCCTGGCTAAATTGGTTTTTAAGGTAAAATGGCACATATTAGCCTTTCCCGGCATTCTGCCAGTAATTGGATGTGCCGATAGTATAAACCCTTACCTACAATTATCTCCCCAGCCTACATCCTTACCTTTTTTAGCCTCTTTTTGCTTGCAGGCAATAAGCAGTATGTGCTAAAAAAAATATCCATGGATATGCAAACGCGTACCGCACATGGTGGCAAAATGAGTGTTACGAAAGCTGAGATATATTATAATTCAGAAGGCAGAATGGTGAGTATGTATTCGGAACCAGACAAAATTTATATCTCGAACACAAAAAAAGGGGATGTAATCATGTACAACTTTAGGGATAACACCGTGCTGCAGCGCCAAAATTATTTATTCAGTACGGAAAATAATCAGCTCTACTTCTTTCTGGAAAACAACAAAACGGATTTAGGCCTTGGCAGAATGGGATTTAAGATTACCGACACAAGATTTGAGGATGGACTGAAAATCACTACCTGGATTCCCATGCAACAGATGCGGAATTCTATTTCTAAAGTAGAACTGGTGCACAACAAAAATAATCCTGTCTTTTTGGGGTATTATAATGCAGCGGGAACATTTCAAAAAAAAATCTATTTCTACGGATACGAGCGATATTATGGAATATTCATGCCAACGAAACTGACACAAATCTCATTCACCTCGCCAACTGATTCCATCGTTTCCAAAACGGTATACAGCAACGTGAAGCTTGATGATCAGGTTTCTGAAGATGGATTTAGTTTTATTGTTCCTCCCTCAGCCGTTCCACTAAAATGAAATCCATAAAAATAACATGGGCAACACTACTAATCTGGGGATGCCTCATGAATACCAGCTATGCACAGGACTCGAAAGATCTTGATCTTATTTTTTCTACCCGCGCTGCTTCGGCTCTATCAACTCAAATTGACAAAAAGCGAAAGCGAATTATTCCCTATCTTTTTAAGCCTGGTTTTAGTCTCTATCAAAAAGTAATTTACCCTCAACTAGGTCTGACTTGTTTTTTTCAAAATCAATGCATTGACTTCTGTGGCGAATTAATTGAACGACATGGCCTTGCAAAAGGATATTTTATTTCCATGGACAGGATTGCACGGTGCAACCGCTTGCTGCCTCTTGAAACATACCCCGCTGGGCTTGCTGATAATGGCAAGGTTATCGATAGGGTGGCCGATTACTGACCAAGAGTCCGAGCCGTGCGCTACCTTCTGATTTTTTTATGTTTCTTACCTGGCGCGATCCTGGCACAACCGTCGTCAAAGGATTTTGGTTTTGTAAAATATCTATTGGACAAGGAATTGTTTGATGAGGCCAAATTTGTGCTGGAGCGCCTGGTAATAACCGATGCTGGTCAAAACCAAAAAGACAGCGCCCATTTCTTTCTTGGCCATCTGTATTTCAGACAAAAATTATTAACTCAATCCGTTGATCATTTTGATAAAGTAGGATATTCATCACCCTCTTTAAAAAATGAATCGTTGTTTTTTGGAATATTGGGCAATTCGTACTTAGGGAATTTTAATAATGCAAAGCAACAAGTTCTAAAAATAGAAACGTCTGAATCAAATCTTAACGAACTAAAGCTGGTAGAGCTTGCGGCTGTCAATTTACTGGATAATCAATTCAAATCATTTGACTCGTTAATGAGTCAGGCGAATAGGAATCATTACCTGTTTGAATCTCACTATGAAAACCTGGAATTTCACAAAGGCAAACTAGAGCGGTCCGCCAAAAAAAACGGTTTGACTGCCGGTGTGCTCTCGGCCTTAGTTCCGGGGGCCGGAAGAATCTATGTAGAAAAAACGGGACAAGGGATTTATCAATTGGTGATTACCACCCTACTTGGATTACAAACCTGGGAAAGCTATCGGAAGGATGGAACCAATAGTGCACGATTCATCATTTATGGTGTTTTGTTTTCATCCTACTATATCAGCAATATCTGGGGAAGTGTATTGGGTGTTAAATTTTACAAAAATGAAATTAACAAAACGGTGGGTAATGCAATCCTGTTGGATATGCATATCCCTATTCGCACCTTATTCAGGTAAAGCACAATCCGACCGTGCCGACAGCCTGATTCAATCAGGTGAATACCTTGCTGCGAGGGTTGAATTGGAGTGGCTTATTTATCAGGGGCAATCTCAATTTTATGCCAATGAACTATTTTTAAAAAAATCATGGTGCTATAAAGCTTCTCGTGAGTTTGAAAAAGCTTTCGCAACCCTTCAGCGAGCAGATCTTTATAATGGTCCAGACAGTGTAAGGTTTCAACTTTTCTACGAAAGTATCCTGAATGCTTATTTGACCGATAAACATGACATAGCCCTCAGCCTTCTGAAAGAATTAAATTACAACTTCGAAGGTATTGAAAATTATACCCTGGACATAATAGAAATTATTGCGCTATCCCAGGTGGAGCGATGGCGTGACGCCAAATCAGCTTATAAAAAACTCTCGCAGCGATATCATTTGAATCTGGACTCAGCCATTTTCGATCAGGTTTTACATCACAAGTTTAAAAGCCCGCAAAAAGCGGCAAAACTTTCGTGCTTTTTTCCCGGTGCAGGGCTTTTTTATGCGGGGGCGCCCATTAGAGCACTCACTTCAATCGGAATGCAGGGAGGAAGTGTTGCGTTTGCCTTACATGGACTGGTGGATGGCTATTATTTTACCAACGTATTTACAGGTGTTGCACTTTTTTATTTGCTGTACAATGGAGGTGCGCACTATGCAGCCACAATTGCCCGGAATAAAAACAAAGCATTTATTGAAGATTTTCAATTAACGTTAAAGAAATCCATACCAACCGATGCTCCAAAATAAAGGGGGAAGCGATCGCTTCCCCTTTTTAATCATTCTTTTATCACACCAACCTACCACATAAAGAATTTGTTACTCCCTACGTACTTGCTTATGTCCTGATTTTCAACAATGAGAACCACGAGATCTATTAATGGTACAAGACCAAAAATTCCGCCAAATGTAACCAAATAACCAAGTATCAACACGGGGGTGCCACCCAGGTAAACACGGTGAATCGCCAATCCGCCAAGGAAAAAATCAAGGATTACGGCGATCCAAACATTTTTTTCTGCCATGACCGCATCCGCCTTTAGTGGCATCAATAAGTCAGCAGCACCGGAAATACCGGATAGAACAACGTTGGAGTTTTCAAACAATGTCTCGATTGCCGCATCATCAACTTCGTAAATTGAGGATGCTTTGCTTTGATATGAGATCATTGACAGGCATATCAAAAAGCCAAATAAAATAATTTTTTTCATGGGATGTAGGTTAGTTAAGTTCTTAAATTAATCATTACCCTTCAATTTAGGAAAAGCCCATTAAATCACCAAATTGACGAATCTAATTATCCTTGAATTATTCTAACGGGACACCAAAAAACGGCAACCATTAAAACGATTGCCGTAAGAAGTGTTCTCAACATGTTACAGTTTGTACGTAATGCCAAAAAAACCTCCGGAAGAATATCCTCCACCAAATTCAAGGTTTACTCCAAACCGCTCAGTGAAAAAATACCTGCCTCCAATTTGACCATCCAACCCTGCTCCTGAGGCTCTTGAACTACTGAATTGATCATTGTCAGACCAGATATTGTAACCAATTGTGAGGCCGGCATATAAATCCCATTCTCCCGGCAATTCCAACAATGTGTTGAAGTGATAATTCCCGTTGAAAGAAACGACCGTAAGGTTCTGACTAAACCTTGTTCCAACAAAAGTTTGATTGTGAGTTCGAAAAGAAATTCTGGGCCCAATGGTAATATCTTCATGAACTCCGAAATCAGCGCCTACATAAACCGGAACTCCAAAACTTGAAAAACCAAAACCCGCATTGACTTGTTTCCCTCCTTTCCCCAATGTTCCTTGCCCAAAAGAATAGGTTAAGCCAACAATAGACAGTAAGACAATTAAACTGATTCTTTTCATTCCCTATTAGCTATTGATTAAGAAACAAAATTAGCACTATTAACATCAATCAATGCTTTCATCCGATTTTGTTTGCATTAAGTTATGGACTTGGTTTGTTAAATAAGTTCACCAACCTGGACAAGAATCGCTTTTCAAAAGACCAGAAAAAAGAAAATTGTCCGAAAATGAATCCATAAAACAGCAACAAGACATTATAGACAGGTAAAATCAGAATATAGTAAATAACGGAAGCCCATATGGGCATTGCGCCTTCGTTAAAAAGGAATTGAAAAACAGGACGCTTGATAAAAAGCACCGTAAACCCGGTACACGCAAACACGATCAGGATGATAATCACCTGAAACACACTCTTCACTTTCCACCTCTCCTTTAAACTAACGATCCAATTCACAAAATGCCTTTTAAAAAATTATTGCGCCCAAGATATAGAAACCGTTTTACGTATTATAACCAAAGATGGAATGAGATTACCCAAACTCATTCCAGGCTGAGGTATTTGGCAGCTCAGCCTGAACGCTCAGTCGCTCTTTCGTGACGGGGTGAGCAAAGGTTAATTCCCTTGCATGCAGACAAATACTTCCGTGCGGATTGGGTTGTGCGTATCCGTACTTCACATCCCCCACTATTGAACATCCCATAGAAGCCAGTTGAACTCTGATTTGGTGAGGTCTTCCGGTTAAGGGTTTAACCCGCATTAAATAAAGATCTCTCCGATTTTGAATTAACTCATAACTCAACTCAGAGCGCTTACCTTGCGGATGCTCCTTGACATAGGCCGTCGTCTTGTTCTTCTTTTCATCTTTAACAAGCCAATGAATAAGTACATCTTTTAATTTTTGTGGCTTATTCCTTACGATTGCCCAATAAATTTTCTCCGTTGTCTTCTCCTTGAACTGTTGATTCATTCTTGCCAGCGCCTTGGAAGTCCTGGCAAAAACAACAACGCCTGTCACCGGTCTGTCGATGCGGTGCACAACACCTAGAAAAACAGCCCCTGGTTTATTGTATTTTTCTTTAAGGTATTGTTTTGCGATTTCAACAAGTGGTTCATCTCCCGTAGCATCACCCTGTACCAATACCCCTGACGGCTTATTTACAACCAGCAAATGATTGTCTTCATAGAGCACATGAATAGTATCCCCAGTCAAGCAAATAATTTTACGCAGTTAAATTTATAACGAAGGATGTTCTGCTTCCTTGAATTCTGATGTAAAGTGAAAATCTATTTCAGGAAAATTATCCTGCACCATCTGAAGCCACGCTTTAGACTCAGCCATAAACACCAGTTTGCCGTCTTTGTCTCTGGCGATATGTCTTTGTTTTGAATCAATAAATTCTTTCAATTTGTTTTGATCACTGCTGCTGATCCAGCACGCTTTATATATACCTTGAGAGGCAAACTCCGCAGTGGCATTATACTCATTTTTCAACCGAAATTGGATTACCTCAAACTGAAGGGCCCCAACGGTGCCCACCACCTTTTTATTTCCTAATTCATAACTAAACAACTGAGCAACACCTTCTTCCATCAACTGTAAAAGTCCCTTCTCCAATTGTTTGGTTTTCATAGCATCCTTGTTAATCACCTCTTTAAAGATCTCAGGTGAAAAACTTGGTATTCCTGTGTAGATCATCTTCTCCCCTTCCGTGAGGGTATCACCGATTTTCAGATTACCGGTATCGTATAAACCCACGATATCACCAGGCCATGCCTCCTCCACCGTTTCTCTATCCTGCGCCATAAAAGCGGTAGCGTTCGAAAAACGAATATTCTTTTCTTGTCTTACGTGCAGGTAATTGCTGCCTCTTTCAAATTTACCTGAACATACCCGAAGAAACGCAATTCGGTTTCGGTGTTTGGGATCCATGTTGGCATGAATCTTAAAAATAAAGCCCGTAAACTTATTCTCCCCGGGTAATACTACTCTTAGCGTTGTTTCTCTTGGCATGGGAGCTGGAGCAATTTTTATGAAAGTGTCAAGTAATTCCTTCACACCGAAGTTATTCACAGCACTTCCAAAGAAAACCGGAGCTACCTTCCCTGCCAAGTATTCATTCACATCAAAGTCAGGATATACCCCTTCAATCAACTCAACATCAGCCCGCAATTGCTTTGCATTATTCTCGCCCACCAGTACATCTACTTTAGGGTCATTGATATTTGAAATTTCTATGACTTCTTCTACAGTAGTTTTGCTTGGGGTAAAGAGTTTAAGGCTCTTTTCATACAAACTATAAACGCCTTTGAAAGTTTTTCCCATACTTATGGGCCAGCTCAAAGGTCGGGCTTTGATATTCAGTTTTTCTTCAATTTCATCCAATAAATCAAACGGGTCCTGCCCTTCACGATCCAGTTTATTAATAAAGCAAATCACCGGCGTACTGCGCATGCGACACACCTCCATCAACTTCTCCGTTTGCATCTCTACTCCTTTCACGCAATCAATTACCATGATCACACTATCAACGGCCGTTAAGGTACGGTAGGTGTCTTCAGCAAAATCCTGGTGACCGGGTGTATCAAGTAAATTGATTTTTACTCCCTGATAATTGAATCCCATGACCGAAGTGGCAACAGATATACCCCGTTGCTTTTCGATTTCCATCCAATCGCTGCGGGCATGGTCTTTTATTTTACTGGATTTCACAGCTCCGGCTTTTTGAATAGCTCCGCCAAAAAGCAGCAATTTCTCTGTAAGCGTGGTCTTTCCTGCGTCAGGGTGGCTGATAATCCCGAATGTGCGTCTTTTAGCTATTTCCTGGTCGAGTGTCATAATAATAAAGGCGCAAAACTAAGAAAAATTGAAGGACCCCTGATGCAAACTGCGCTTTTCAGGTTTGCCCTGCCATTGTGTCACTTTTTTTGAAGAATACCCCATTGGCACAACCATTGATCATTGGTTTGTGCTAATAGATCGAATTACAAAAAACTGAAGATATCATGGGAAAAATTATTGGAATAGACTTAGGAACAACCAACTCCTGCGTAGCTGTGATGGAGGCAAATGAGCCGGTCGTAATCGCCAACAGCGAGGGCCGCAGAACAACGCCTTCAATCGTTGGTTTTTTGGATAATGGGAAAGGTGAGCGCAAAGTTGGAGATCCGGCTAAAAGGCAAGCTATAACCAATCCCGGCAATACGGTAACCTCTATCAAACGCTTTATGGGTAAAAAGTTTGATGAGGTATCCGGTGAAAAGAAAATGGTATCCTACACCGTTGAAAAAGGAAACAACGATACCGTGCGCGTCCGAATTGGCGATCGTCTTTATACGCCTCAGGAAATTTCTGCGATCATTCTTCAAAAAATGAAGAGTACAGCGGAAGATTATCTGGGTACCACCGTAACGGAAGCTGTTATTACTGTACCCGCTTACTTCAATGATGCAGAGCGCCAGGCAACGAAAGAAGCAGGCCAAATTGCCGGATTAGATGTAAAACGAATCATCAATGAACCTACCGCAGCCGCTTTGGCTTATGGTATGGATAAGAAGAACCGGGATATGAAGATAGCCGTGTACGACCTGGGTGGTGGTACATTCGATATTTCTATTCTTGAATTGGGTGATGGTGTTTTTGAAGTAAAATCAACCAATGGCGATGTCCATTTGGGTGGTGATGACTTCGACCAAAAAATAATCAACTGGCTGGCAGACGAATTCAAGGCTGATGAAAACATCGACTTGCGCAAAGACCCAATGGCTTTACAACGGTTAAAAGAAGCGGCTGAGAAAGCGAAAATAGAGTTGTCCAGTTCTTCTGAAAGTGAAATCAACTTGCCCTATATCACTTCGGTAGATGGCGTACCCAAACACCTGGTGAAAAAATTGACCCGATCAAAATTTGAGCAATTGGTAGATGACCTCGTACGCAGAACGTTGGATCCCTGTAAGAAAGCGATGAACGATGCGGGCATGAACACCTCAGAAATTGATGAAGTTATTTTGGTGGGAGGCTCTACCCGTATTCCACGAATTCAGGAAGAGGTAGAAAAATTCTTCGGCAAAAAACCATCCAAAGGAGTAAATCCTGATGAAGTAGTGGCGATCGGTGCAGCTATCCAGGGCGGTGTATTGACGGGTGAAGTAAAAGATGTGTTGTTATTGGATGTAACACCGTTGTCGCTAGGAATCGAAACGCTTGGTGGTGTAATGACAAAACTGATTGAATCCAATACTACAATTCCATCTAAAAAGTCAGAGACCTTCTCTACAGCCGCTGATAACCAGCCTTCTGTTGAGATCCACGTGTTGCAAGGTGAACGGCCGATGGCAAAAGACAATCGCACCATCGGAAGGTTTCACCTGGATGGAATTCCGCCGGCACCACGGGGTATGCCTCAGATTGAAGTGATTTTTGATATTGATGCGAACGGTATCCTGCACGTATCTGCAAAAGATAAAGGAACCGGCAAGGAGCAAAAGATCAGAATTGAAGCCTCCTCCGGATTGACCGAAGCTGAGATCAAGAAGATGAAAGACGAAGCGCAGGCCAATGCCGAGAATGATAAAAAGGAAAAAGAACGAATTGAAAAAATCAATCAGGCAGATTCCCTGATATTCCAGACTGAAAAGCAACTGAAAGAATTTGGCGACAAGCTTTCTGATGGAAATAAAACAGCCATCAACAGCGCGCTTGAGAAATTGAAAGAAGTACATAAATCTCAGGATATTGGCGCCATCGATAATGCCATGAATACGCTAAACACCGCCTGGCAGGCAGCCTCTCAGGAAATGTATGCCGCAGGGGCTACCGGTGGCGCTCAGCAATCCGGTGCAGATGCCGGAGCACCGGGCGCAGGACCTGGAGCGTCTAATGGATCTTCTGAAAACAATGTGTCGGATGTCGAATACGAAGAAGTAGACGATAAGGACAAGAAGTAATTGTTGACGTTAACTTTAAAACGACAAAACCTCCGGAATTTCGGGGGTTTTGTCGTTTTAAAGCCACAATGCTCAACTTGTCGATTGCCTGGCCCGAAAGAGGTTACTTCAGGGGGTTTTAGACACATAGATAATCGATGAAAAAGCTTGCTGGAATACGCTTGTTGTTGATTTTGGGCACATTCGGCCTTATGGGGGCCTGTAATGAAGATGGGCTAAATGGAACCCTGAAAATAAGCATTACCGATGCCCCGGTGGATGCCCAAAATATAGAAGCTGTCAACCTCATTATATTGGAAGTAGAAGGCCTGCAAGGGGGTCAATGGAAAGCATTCCGTAATTTTGAACAGCCAGTAGGTATTAATTTACTGGCTTACTCAGGCGGTAAATCCGCACCCCTTGTCGATCAATTTAATTCTCCAGGAGAATTTGACGGGATCAAACTTAGTTTGAACATAGCTAATCGTGACGCCAGCCTTATTGTAAATCCTCAGTCCGCCATTGTATTAAAAGATGGCTCTTCAAAACCGATTTACATGCCCGAGGGGGTAGCCTCTGAAATTATCGTTGAAAAAAATTTTGGGGTTTCCTCTAGAGGACTAACGGACTTAACCATCGACATTGATGCGCGGAAGTCAATTCGTATAAACGATGCGGGAGAATATATTTTAATGCCGGCAATACGCGTAGTAAACACAAATGAAACCGGACAAATTGAAATGAGCCTGTTGAACAAAACTTTTTCTAGCTCCATGGTAGTCTATGTTTATCGAATTGGCCAATTTTCGCTTAGTGAAACTAATGTCACCCAGGAGGGAGTTTCCTTTTCCCTGGCTATTACCAGCGCTGCCGTAAGAACACAAAAGGTTAACTTTGGCTTTCTGGAAGAAGGTGCCTATGAGTTGATATTCGTAAAACACCGTGCTGATGGTACGGTGGACGAGGTATTGGGAAAAAGCGCTGATTTAAAAATAACCCCCCGGGAAGTGACCTCCATGGAGATTGACCTGACCAAATTGAAGACCTTTTAAATCTTGGCCTAGATCAAAGCAGGCCTAGACGAGAACAAATCCTCAACCCTCACCCCTAATACCTGGGCATAAATAACCAGGCGTTCATTCGGAATTTCATCCGTGTCCCGAACGGTCAAATATCGGTCCTTAAAAAAAGTGGTTGAGGGAATTTCATAGGTGAGCTCCAAAAGTGCAATAATGTGGTCAGGATAAACACCTGCTGGTAATAAACTCAGGAAGTGGTTGAGATTGTACTTATACTGCATGATTTGACATTGAATATTTATTTTTTTGGAATTCTGATAGCCGAAAGGAAATAATAAGTCTTAATAAACGAATTTTTCCTTCAAATTAGCTTATTTTTTTAACCAATAGTGCAATAATAATACATAAAATTCTATAAGTCAACTGAATAATCTGTTCTATAATTGAGACATGGAAATACATATTGGCAGGGAGATTGAAAGGGTGTACCAACAATCGGGAATGAAACTTTCCGAATTCGCAAAGCGCATCAATACAAGCTCACGCAATATTTACTCGATATTTGCACGCAAAGAGATCAAAACTGACCAATTGCAGAAAATCAGTGAAGTTTTAAACTTTAATTTTTTTAGCCTCTTTCATTCAGAACAAGCCACTATTGCGGAAGAGCCAGGCTCGAGTTATAAAAAAATCTCAAGCAAAATAACCGTGAATGTTGAATTGGACGGGGACACCCAATCCCTGGAGCAAACCATCAAGAAGCTGGCTGCTATTAATAATCTGGTAGAAAAATTATAAAGCATCTCTCTTTCAATTTTTTGAGGTTGTTACCTTTGTCGGCTCAATTAACTGATCGAATAGATGGTGATTCTTAAATTTGGAGGAACCTCAGTAGGCAAACCTGACCGAATGAAAAAGGTTGCCAGGCTGGTATTGGGTACTCCGGGAAGAAAAATCGTGGTGCTATCTGCCCTTTCTGGCACCACCAACGCGTTGGCGGAAATGGCTGAAGAATTGCAGAACGGGCGTGGAGATAATGCAATTAAAATAATTGATGAACTGGAAATCTATTATCATGCATTCATCAAAGATTTGTTTAATCATGAGACCTATGGCACGGTTGGAGGAGAAATAGTAAACCGTCATTTTAGTTTAATTCGGCTTTTAGCTGCAGGAAAATTTAACGATCGCAGCAAGCGTGAGCTATTAGCACAAGGAGAACTTATATCAACCGAGCTATTCCATACTCACCTCAATGAAATTGGTGTAAAATCCAGCATGTTGCCCGCCTTGCATTTCATGTCTATCGATGAAGACATGGAGCCTGAACTGGAAAAAATTAGTGAAAGACTACGGCCGTTAACACAATCCCTTGACAAATATGAAATTCTGATTACCCAGGGGTTTATTTGCCGCAATCACAAGAATGAAATCGACAATTTAAAAAGAGGGGGCAGCGATTACACGGCATCCCTGATAGGCGCAGCCGTTCGTGCCCAGGAGATTCAGATTTGGACCGATATTGACGGCATGCACAACAATGACCCCAGGATAGTTAAAAACACATTTCCCATCGCTTCACTCACCTTTGACGAAGCCTCTGAACTGGCTTACTTTGGCGCTAAAATTCTACATCCCTCCACCATTGTTCCCGCCCAGAAATATAACATACCGGTGCGTCTGAAAAATACCATGGATGAGAGTGCCTCCGGAACAATCATTAATGATAACAGTGAACAAAGTGGTGAGATAAAGGCAATTGCGGCAAAAGACAAAATCACGGCTATTAAAATAAAATCTTCCCGAATGTTATTGGCCTATGGTTTTCTCAGGCGCGTATTTGAAGTCTTCGAAACTCACCAGACATCCATCGACATGATTTCCACATCAGAGGTGGCCGTTTCGGTTACCATTGATGATAACCGGGCGATTGCCGAAATCAGCGAAGAACTCAAGAAGTTTGGAACCATCGAGGTGGATTTAAACCAAACCATTATTTGTGTGGTAGGAAACAAGTTATCCGACAAACCGGACTTACTTAAAGTGATTTTTCAATCGCTGGAAACCATTCCAATCAGAATGGTTTCATACGGTGGAAGTAAAAACAATATTTCCCTTCTGATAGAAACGGTTTATAAAGAGCAAGCCTTAACCCTGCTTAACAAAGATCTGTTTAGAAGGTAAGCGTGTAATGCTTTCAGTCCTGAATTTAGTTACAACCCTAAAACTCATTTTTCTTCTTTAATGCTTAACCACTGGTTTCCAATAAAGGTATTATGCTTTTCAAAAGTGCACAATCACTACTTCAGCATCGACTCTTGCTTAGTCTTTTGGCATTAAGCGGTTAACACAAAATCACGAAGCAAAACAAAGGCAATCCCTCCTGATACAAAACCGATGGTCGCCAACAACCCGATTTTCTTTAGGTACCAGAAGAAGTTTATTTTCTCCATACCCATAGCCACTACACCGGCTGCAGAGCCAATGATCAAAATACTGCCTCCCGTACCGGCGGAATAGGCTATGAAATGCCACAATGGGCTATCGAGTGGTTCTGAAAACATCCCAATGCTAGCCGCCACTAAGGGTACATTATCGATAATCGCAGAGCCTATCCCTAAAATTCCAACCACCAGATCTCTATTAGGAATGGCAATATCCAAATCGATAGCAAAATTGAAAAGCAATCCAAGGGACTCAAGCGCAGCTACCGCCATTAAAATTCCCAAAAAGAATAAAATACTGGGCATCTCTACTTTGCTAAGAGATTTGTGTACAGGACTGTGATGAGATGCTGCATCACTGGCTTCTTTATCCTCACCCACATGAGACATATCGAATTTTCGATTACTGAAGATTTCGGCAAAGGTGGCCACGATAGCCAATGACAGCATCATACCAATGTAAGGGGGAAGGTGCGTAACCGTTTTAAAAATCGGAACAAAGACAATTGCCCCCAACCCCAGGTATAGCATCACCGAAGAGTACTTGTCTGAGGCTGCTCCTTTTTCAATTTCCAAATCAATTTCCCCAGAAAAAACTTTAAATCTCGAAGCAATAACAACAGGAACAACCATACAAATTACAGATGGAATAAATGTGTGCAAAATTAACTGCAAAGTGGTAACCTTGTTGGCTATCCAAAGCATAGTCGTGGTGACGTCACCGATAGGTGACCAGGCACCCCCGGCATTCGCGGCAATAACAATAAGACCGGCAAACCACAATCGCGTGTTTCGATCTAAAATAACCTTTTGCAAAATAGTTATCAATACGATAGTCGCAGTGAGGTTATCGATGATAGCAGAGAGGATAAAACCCAAAATACAAAAAATCCAAAGCAGGCTTACTTTACTTTTAGTACGAATAAATCCCTTAATGGTAGCAAAACCATCAAAATAATCGATGATTTCAACTATTGTCATCGCACCAAGCAGGAACACCAGAATTTCCGCAGTCTTACCCAGGTGATGAAGTAAAATCTCTTCCAGATGAGTTGGTACCAGTTGCTTTAATTCCGCATTTACATTGAAAACATCCAAATGGTTTAAAGCTATAATAGCCCATAGGAGAGCCATCATACCGAGGGCCGGAATAAGTTTGTCAATCTTGAGCGTATGCTCTAATGTAATGGCCAGATAGCCACCGATAAACAGAACGACTATAATTGTTAATATATCCATAAGGTGCTACCGGTTAATTCACTCACTAGATAACTATATTAGAAGTATTAATCCACTCTAAAATGCATTTGCCCTCATTTTTAGCCCAACTTTGATTATTTTTTTTTAATCGGCTTCATAGTCCGGAGTAATATTTTATTA
>CAYTBO010000019.1:0-43661 GCA_964436055.1 uncultured Ohtaekwangia sp. | reverse complement strand
ACTTCATCTGCAATCCAAGTTTTCGATCAGCGCCAACAAACTTATCAAAGTTCCAGCGGGGAATCTTTACGATCACATAATCCAGTGTAGGTTCAAAATAGGCAGTGGTGGTTCCTGTGATAGCATTGTTCAATTCATCAAGGTTGTACCCGATGGCCAGTTTTGCGGCAATTTTTGCAATGGGATATCCAGTAGCCTTCGAGGCCAGGGCAGAAGATCTTGAAACACGTGGATTAATTTCAATGCCGATGATATCGTCTGTATCAGGATTTACTGCGAACTGAACATTGCAGCCTCCGGCAAATTTTCCAATACCATTCATCATCCTAATGGCAAGGTCGCGCATGTTTTGATAAACCGTATCGGGCAACGTCATTGCCGGGGCAACGGTAATGCTGTCACCGGTATGTATACCCATCGGATCGAAATTCTCGATAGAGCAAATAATGATTACATTGCCGTTGCCATCACGGAGCAATTCCAGTTCATATTCCTTCCAACCCATTATGCTCTTCTCTACGAGCACTTCATGAATAGGTGACGTGTGCAAACCTCTATTGAGAGCAGCGTCAAAATCTTCAGCTTTTTTTACAAAACCACCACCGGTTCCACCCAGGGTGAAAGAGGGCCTGATAACCAGAGGGAAGCCGATTTCCTGTGCAATTTCTTTTCCTTCAAGAAATGAAGTAGCGGTAGATCCCTTACATACAGCTACACCCAATTCTATCATTTTCAGGCGAAACTTCTCCCGGTCTTCTGTAGTTTCTATCGCCTCGATATCAACACCAATGATTTTGACACCGTAGTGATCCCAGATGCCGGCATTCTGACAATCGATGCACAGATTGAGGGCTGTTTGTCCACCCATGGTGGGAAGCACAGCGTCTACATGATGCTTTTCAAGAATTTCGCGTATGTATTTCTTCTCCAGAGGCTTCAGGTAAATGTGATCAGCAGTTACCTTGTCCGTCATGATGGTTGCCGGATTGGAATTGATCAGGATGACTTCAATGCCTTCTTCCCGAAGCGATCTTGCCGCCTGAGAGCCTGCATAGTCAAATTCGCATGCTTGTCCGATAATAATAGGTCCGCTCCCGATGATGAGGATGGAGCGTATACTTCGATCTCTTGGCATTGAGGGGAGATTTAGATAAATCGGCTGCAAAAATAATGATGATTTGCAGGATTAGAGACTCAATCCAATAAAATCTGTCTAATTTTTACAATGCTATGAAATGACGGGTATTCGGTGCGGAATTAGGATGTTGACTTCAGACTTATCCCGTTTAATGAAATTAGCTTCCGATCTGACTAAAAAAAAATGAGGTTGGTGTCCAGGGATTATAATAATCCCTAAAACTTCAACCTCAGTCTAAAAAAATTCTAAAGCGCTAGGATGCAGACTGCATTTGTTTGGCAACTTCCGCTACTTTATTCCATACCCTGAATACATTCTTGTAACAGATTTTTTCGATGTCCTCTTCAGAATAGCCTCTTTTCAACAATTCGTAAATAAGATTGGGATACGTAGACACATCCTTTAATCCTGTAGGTAAGCTATCGCCAACACCATCGTAATCTGATCCTATTCCTACCGCATCAACACCGGCTAATGCTACTACATGGTCTATATGATCGACAACGCGTTCCAATGTTGCATATTGGGTTGGGTTTTCTTTTTTGAATAGCTCGATCAAAGGTTTAGCAGCATCGTCTGATTCTATAAGTCCGGCCTCTGCTAACATAGCATTCAATTTTTTGCGGTTTGCATTGTTGGCTTGAACAACAGTAGAGTCTAGAAATGAAGAACCATAGTTTATTTGAATTACGCCTCCGTTAGCACCTAATGCTTTTATCATTTCATCATTCATATTCCGCTCAAAGCCGGGTGTATAAAAACGGCAAGATGAATGGGATGCAATACAGGGGGCTTTTGAAATCTCCATTACCTGATAAAAGGTATCATCGTCAACATGGGAGATGTCTACCATCATTCCAACTTTATTCATTTCCGCTACAACCAGCCTTCCAAAATCACTCAATCCTCCCCACGTACCTGTGGAATCATAGGACGAATCGCAGATTTGATTGTCCTTTCCATGGGTGAGTGTAGCGTATCGTATTCCACGATCGAAAAAATATTTTACGTTTGCGAGGTCTTTTCCAAACGGAGCAGCGTTCTCCAAGCCCATAGGCAATGATATTTTTCCAGTTTTGAAATTTTCTTCTACTTCTTGAGGAGAATTGGCCAAAGCATAATTGTCAGGAAGGTTTTTCGTGATGGCAATAACATTATTGATAAGTGAATCGGCCAGCGCTCTGCCCATGTCAGGTTGTTTTTGATATTCGGCAGGAATATAAATTGACATAAAAGGCGCATCCAGGCCTCCCTTGCGTGCGCGCTCGAAATCAAAATCTCCTTCAGTAGTGCTCATCATCACTGGGGCAGTTTCAACATTGATGTTGATGTTTTGTTCCTTTAGCCGATATGGCACATCAATATGACCATCGGTGATAATAAACTTGTGTGCCAGTTCGTCAGCGTAAGCTCTCAATTCTTCATCAGACTTGGGCTCCGTTTTTTTTGAATTACAACCGGACATGACAATGGCGACCATACAGAACAGGGTGTAGACTAGTTTCATTTTGTTTAAATATTTTTTAGTGATTAGTTAGAATTAACCACAACTGAACTTACAATGTGGAAATTCGAATGGGTTAGTTTAAATTAACTTTGCTTCAAGTTAATATTTTATATTTTCAATTCATTTAATTGCTATTAATTCAGTTGATAACAAATCAATTTCTGATCTAAAAAGTAAAAAGGCGATAAGGGGCAGATGAATACTACCAGTGATCCACTAAGAATGTCTGAACGGTCTAACTACCTTATGGCCAAGTGAAAGAAAATCTACCGCTTATAACCACAGCCCAGCTTGCTTTGCGCAATGGTCAGGATAAACCTGAGGTTTGGATCGCCTACAAAGGCATCGTGTATGATGTAACCGCATCCAGACTTTGGAAAACGGGAACACATTATGAACATTGGGCAGGACAGGACCTTACCGATGAATTGGTTGATGCTCCTCATACCGATGACGTTTTTAGTAAATTTGTTCCTATAGGAAAACTCGTTACCCAATGATCTTGATTGCAGATAGTGGTGGATCCAAACTGGATTGGAGAATGCTTCATAAGGATGGAAAGATAGAGCAAGCTCATGGGTCTGGATTCAATCCTTACTACCATTCTGTAGATGACCTTCAAAAGTCCATTGAAGGAAATTTACTACCCTTGCTAAGCAATAAAGTGGATTTGATATTTTTTTATGGGGCGGGCTTGTCTTCTGAAAGCAATGTTCAGGCTGTTTACCATACGCTGAAACACATTTTTCCAGAGGCTAAAATAGAAATCAATTGGGATTTGCTGGCTGCGGCAAGATCGCTTTGTGGTCAGGAGCAGGGCATTGCATGCATATTGGGTACCGGTTCCAATTCATGTTATTATGATGGGGTTGATATTGCTCATCATGTGCCCACCTTAGGATGGATATTGGGCGATGAAGGAGGGGGTGCCTTTTTAGGGAAGAGGCTCGTAAACGATTATATTAGGGGTGAATTGCCCAACAAACTCGGCGATCAGTTTTACGCCAGATTTTCTCTTGATCGTGAGGAGATTTTGGAACATGTATATCAAAAGGAAAAACCCTCCGCATTCCTGGGTAGTTTTTCGAAATTCATATTTCAGCATGTAAAGGAACCTTATTGTTACAACCTTGTCTATTCAAGTTTTGAAGAATTTTTTCAGAAGAATGTGATGAAATATGATAACTACCAATCCATGAAAGTTCATTTTACGGGTTCGGTAGCCTTTTATTTTAGCGATATACTAAGGCAAGTGGCCAATGACATCGGGGTCACCGTTAAAAATATTGTGGAAAGTCCCATTGCGGGCCTTTCACTTTATCATCAAAAAGATTTAAAACTCATCTAAATGTCCACAACGGAATCACCTTCAAATTACAATGAGCTTGAGAAAATGAGTCTTTATGATCTGCTTGTTGGCATCAACAAGGAAGATCACGAAGTGCCGGTAGCCGTTCAAAAAGTGATGCCAGAAATTGAAAAGCTGGTATCGGTGATTGTGGAAAAAATGAAAAGTGGGGGCAGGCTATTTTATATTGGAGCGGGTACCAGCGGCAGACTTGGTATTCTGGACGCTTCGGAAATTCCTCCAACATATGGAATGCCGCAAGGTAAAGTTATAGGGTTAATTGCAGGAGGTGATCGGGCCATCCGCAAAGCAGTAGAACACGCTGAAGATGATCGTGCACAAGCCTGGAAAGATCTGCTCCTGCACAACATAACCAGTAATGACGTTCTTGTGGGGATTGCAGCTTCAGGCAAGACGCCTTATGTAGTAGGAGGTTTAATAGATGCAAAAAAAAATAATGTTGTTACAGGATGTATTACTTGTAATAAAAAAACCGAACTGGCGATTAATGCGGATTATCCTATTGAAGTAATAGTCGGGCCGGAGTTTGTAACTGGAAGCACGCGCATGAAATCTGGAACAGCACAAAAATTGGTTTTGAATATGATATCCACAGCCACCATGATTCAACTGGGTAGAATAAAAGGAAACAAGATGGTAGATATGCAGTTGAGCAATGATAAACTGATTGATCGCGGAACAAAAATGATTATGAATGAACTGGATGTAGATAAAATCAAGGCTAACGAATTGCTATTGAAATTTGGCAGTGTGAGAAAAGCCATTGAAAGTATACAAAAGAAGAAATAACCTACGAATAATCAAAGAAGACTCAACTGAGCGCTTGTAATAGGCACATCAGAAGGCACAAGATATTTCATTTTTGAATTCAATTCCCGACACTCCACACGGGTTCTTCTCAATTTACCCTTTCTAAACCATCGGCCATGATACCCAAAAACACTTCCTTCAGGTATTTGAGATAACAACACGAGATGTTGCTGCTTTTCATCGTACTGGCGGAGGAGTTGTGTAAATTTGCTGTCTGAAAAAGTGGAGGCCTTGGGATTTTGAAGATGTGTTCTCAGGCCGTTTAAAAGTAATTTCGGAAAAATTTCTTCATTCAAAACAGGCTCCATTAGCTCCCTGAAAGTCAGTTTCCATTCTTTACCATGCGACTCTACGCGAGTGCTATGCTTCAAATGAACGACCAAATGCGCCACCTCATGTATATAGGTGATCAAAAAGAGATAAGGATCAATATCATGATTGACTGTTATTCTTGGAACGCTACTGGGATAACAGGTGAAATCACCGACTTTCGTAATTCTGCCTCTCCTAAGTTTAAAATGAAATTTGTACTTCTGCCAAAGTGCAAAGGTATAAGCACATGAAGCAGCAGGAACGTGATCTTTTAAAATTTTGTATAGCGTGGATTCGTTCATATAAAAAAATAAAGGCTTTAGAAATTTCTAAAGCCTTTTTTCAATCTTTTTAAAGATTGAAATTCCATTACTGCATGGTTGTGGTGTCGGCTGTTACGCTGTCAGCAGCAGGTTCTTCCATTGCTGGAGCCTCTTCTGTCATTTCAGCGTTTTCTGTTTCAGTAGCTTCAGTTTTTCCACCTCCGCAAGCAACAAAGCTAAAAGCGAAACCGCACACCATTAATAATGCGATTAATTTTTTCATAGTTTACAGGTTTTAAGATTAGGCCGCAAATATACAAGGATAGACAAAGAATACAGGCCGCATGTAAGAAAATATTATTTTTTGCGGAAAAATAGCCTTATAGGAGTACCCTCAAAGTCAAAATTGGCCCTTAATTTATTCTCAAGGAATCGCTGATATGGGACTTGAATATATTGAGGAAGGTTACAAAAAAATGCAAATGTGGGTGTTTTAGCCTTTACCTGCGTGATATACTTTATTTGAATCATCTTGCCTTTTAACGCTGGCGGAGGGTTGCGGCTGATCTCTGGCAAAAGCGCATCATTTAGTTTTGAAGTTGGAATCTTCTTGGTTTTGTTGTGATAAACCTCAACGGACTTTTCAATAACCTGGAAAATTCTCTGTTTGGTTAGCACCGAGGCGAATAATATTGGAATATAAGTGGCAGGGGCTAATTTCTCCATCATTTCCTTCTTGATATTGTCTGAAGTCATGGTCTCTTTTTCAATCAGATCCCATTTATTTACCATAATCACAATCCCTTTTCCCTGCTTTTGGGCAATTCCGATAATGTTAAGATCCTGAGATTCAAGGCCACGCGTTGCATCAATCAAAATGATGCACACATCGCTCTCATCCAATGCTTTTAACGATCGGAGCACGGCATAAAATTCGATATCTTCCGAAACTTTACTTTTTTTCCTTATTCCAGCCGTATCAATTAGAATAAAATCATTGCCGTACATTTTATACCGTGAGTGGACCGCATCCCGGGTGGTGCCGGCTTCATCGGTTACAATGCTCCTGTCTTCTCCCAGAAGTACGTTAAGAAATGAGGATTTACCCACGTTGGGTCTTCCCACAATAGCAATTTTAGGAATGCCTTCGTCCGGATCTTCCAGCCCCTCTGTCTCAAAGGTTTTGATCACCTCGTCAAGCAACTCACCAGTTCCACTTCCGTTTTCTGATGATATGGGATATATCTCGCCCAGGCCCAATTCATAAAACTCTGCGCCAAGCGTTGCCTTGTCCGGTGTATCTGCCTTGTTGGCTGCAACAAATATTGGTTTCTTGTATCTTCTGATCAGGTTGGCAAACTCTTTGTCATATCCGGTAAGCCCGGCACGGGCATCGACCATAAAAATTATGGCCGTACAATCTTCAATAGCTGTTTCAACTTGTTTTCGAATCTGCGATTCAAACTTATCATCCGACCCAGTAACATATCCTCCGGTGTCGATCACCGTGAAGTATTTTCCGGACCATTCAGCATAACCGTAATGCCTGTCCCGTGTTACACCAGGTTCATCATCCATGATAGCTTCCCTCTTCTCAACCAGGCGGTTGAAGAAAGTTGATTTACCTACATTGGGACGCCCCACAATAGCGACAATATTTGCCATAACTAATCCGTATAACCAAATTGTTTGAGCCGTAACTTTTGCTTTCTCCAGTTGTCCGCCACCTTCACATGGGTTTCAAGGAAGATCTGTTTATCAAAAAATTTCTCAAGATCTTTTCGCGCTTCGATACCCACTTTCTTCAGCGAAGAACCGCCCTTGCCTATAAGAATTCCCTTTTGCGAATCCCGTTCAACGTAGATGATTGCGCGAATTCTAATTATTTTTTCCTCTTCTTTGAATGACTCTATACCTACCTCGCAACTATATGGAACTTCCTGTTCATAGTTCAATAAAATTTTTTCACGAATGATTTCGGAAGCAAAAAATCGTTCGCTCTTATCCGTGATGTTATCTTTTGGATAGTAGGCTGGGTGCTCCGGAAGATTAGTAATAATGGTTGTGAGTAACGTATCAACTCCATGGCCACTCATTGCCGATACGGGGATAATTTCCTTAGCGGAAATCATTTGCTTCCAATATTCAATTTTATCTTCCAACTGTGATCCTTTAGATAAATCAATTTTATTGATCACTAAAATGATGGGTGCCTTTACCTGGTTGAACCTGGCTAGCAATTCTTCATTGTATTTTTCCCCCAACTCAACCACCAGCAGTATAATGTCAGCATCTTCCAATGACACTTTAACATAATTCATCATGGTTTTATGAAGCTCATACTTTGGTTCCAGGAGCCCCGGCGTATCGGAGTAAACAATTTGGAAATCTTCACCCGAAAGAACACCCATGATGCGATGCCGTGTGGTTTGGGCTTTGGCTGTAATAATGGACAGGTTCTCTCCCACCAGCTTATTCATAAGGGTAGACTTGCCCACATTGGGCTTGCCGACTATACTTACGTATCCAGCTTTGTGCACGGAAGTCATAAAAAAATATTTTTCTTGATTTTGAAAACGCAAAAGTACGGCAAATTAGATTAACGGGCTGTTTCTATTGGTGAGGATGACTTTTTTACAAAATCTTTTCACGTGCAATCACAACGGAATACCCGCAAAGAAGGCAAAGTATTTTTATGGCTAACGGTCAACCAAAGGGTTAGGAACCCTTGAAAGGATCAACTCAAATAAAGCTAATGAGGGCACCAGACGCAAAAAAAGCGACCATTCGATCCCTTTAAATTTTAGCGGGGGCTGGTTGTGAGAAATTAATCTTGCTTCCAGATCAGAAGTATACCCTATGTAAATTTTATCGAAAAGCGTGGAATATAAAACGTAAACAGTAAACATAAAAAAAGCGACCATTCGATCGCTTTCAATTTTAGTAGCGGGGGCAAGACTCGAACTTGCGACCTTTGGGTTATGAGCCCAACGAGCTACCAACTGCTCCACCCCGCGATATATTTTTAACTACTACCTTTTTGTCTTCACCTCGAACTTGCGTCCGCCAACTGGCGGATATGAGCAACGAGCTACTCCCGCATCAGCCCCCGCGATATATTTTTATAGGGAAAATTCCCTCTTGTATTCACTGATTAAAACCAAATAATGCACTAAATCATTCATTTGAGAGGGCAAAAGTAGACCGCCTGATGCTAAAAACCAAATAGAGCTACGCTAATATAAATTGCGTCAGGGATGATCACCTATTTTCGTAATTTTCAATCTTTTCAAAACTTCTGAAATGACTATTGATTTACGCAGCGATACAGTAACCAAACCGACCCCTGGAATGCACGATGCCATGATGACAGCTCCCGTGGGTGATGACGTATTTGGAGAAGATCCATCTGTAAAAAAACTGGAAGAGAAATGTGCGGCTATGTTGGGGATGGAGGCGGGAGTTTTCTGCCCTTCCGGTACTATGACCAACCAAATAGGCATCAAGTTACTCACGCAACCGTATGATGAAGTGATTTGCTATAAAGGGGCACATATATACCGATATGAAGGTGGTGGGCTGGCAGGAAACAGCCTCATCAGCACCCGGCTGGTAGATGGAGATCGAGGCAGGATATCCATCAAGGACATTGAAGGGAATATCAACAACTATCAGGATCCTCATCAGGCGCGAACGTCGGTAGTAGCACTGGAGAACACCATCGTACGGGAAGGAGGAAGTTATTATTCCCTGGATGAGATTAAGGAGATCAGCGAGTTCAGCCGATCCAGGGGATTAGGAATGCATTTGGATGGCGCGCGTTTTTTTAATGCAATAATTGAAACTGGTGACGACCCTAAAGAGTTTGGTAGCTATTTTGATACCGTAAGCATTTGTCTGTCAAAAGGGTTGGGTGCGCCCGTCGGATCGGTAATTCTTTGCAGCAGGAAGAATGAACTTCAGGCCAGGAGAATAAGAAAAGTTTTTGGTGGCGGCATGCGTCAGGCTGGGTATATGGCAGCGGCAGCCATCTATGGACTAGATAACCATATTACTCGATTAAAGGAAGATCACCACAAAGCCACAAAACTTGGGGAAGCATTGTCTCAATTGAGCTGGGTAGAATCAGTGATGCCGGTTGATACGAACATTGTTATTTTTTCAGTAAAGAAAACGGCACCAGAAAAGATTTTACAAATACTGGCTGAACACAATATCAAAGCTTTAAAATTTGGTCCTCAGGAGATTCGCATGGTTACGCATTTGGATTTTGATGACAAGATGTTGGATCAAACCATCGAAATATTTAAGAAGATCACGTTGTAATTTTTTGTTATTCATGATTTCGGGAACGATCAGATATGTTGTTGAGTAGCCAAATTCCCCTTGCAGAAAGAATGCGCCCTTCCCGATTAGAGGATTTGATTGGGCAGGAGCACTTGGTAGGTATTGATGGAATTATAAAAAAAGCCATCATCACGGGGAATGTTCCATCAATGATCTTGTGGGGACCTCCTGGTGTAGGAAAAACAACCATAGCCAATATTATCGCCAACGAAGTAAATCGTCCGTTTTATACACTGAGCGCTGTAAGTGCCGGGGTAAAAGATGTACGGGAAATAATTGATAAAGCTAAGCGATCAGGAAAAAGTATTTTGTTTATCGATGAAATCCATAGGTTTAATAAATCACAACAAGATGCATTGCTGGGAGCTGTGGAAAAGGGAACGATTACATTGATTGGTGCAACTACAGAAAATCCCTCTTTCGAAGTAAACAGCGCGCTTCTTTCACGCTGTCAGGTGTATACCCTGCAGTCATTGTCCGAGGAGAATTTGTTCCGGCTGGTGAAGGATGCACTAATGAAGGATGCTCAGCTTAAAAGCCGGAAGATTGAAGTGAATGAGTACAAGGCATTGTTCAATATTTCCGGAGGAGATGCAAGAAAACTGCTCAATCTGGTTGAACTAATCTCAGATTCAATCCCGGGTGACGTTGTGATTACAGATGAACTGGTGATCAACGTTGCTCAAAAAAGAATAGCCATTTATGATAAAAGTGGAGAACAACATTACGATATCATTTCCGCTTTTATAAAATCAGTGCGTGGCAGCGACCCCAATGCCGCTGTCTACTACCTTGCCAGGATGATTGAGGGAGGAGAAGATGTGAAATTTATTGCCAGACGTATGGTTATACTGGCTTCGGAAGACATTGGCAACGCCAATCCAACTGCCTTAGTTTTGGCCACTAATACTTTTCAGGCTGTAAACCTGATTGGCTACCCTGAATCGAGAATAATACTTTCACAATGTGCTATTTATCTGGCGTCATCCCCAAAAAGTAACGCAAGCTACGTGGCGATTAGTGAGGCACAACAAAAAGTACGTGAAACCGGTGACCTGCCCGTGCCGTTAGCTATCAGGAATGCACCCACGAAACTGATGAAGGACATGAGCTACGGTAAAGGGTATCAATATGCCCATGAGCATGAAGGAAATTTTGCAGATATGGAATTCTTACCTGAACAGATTGCAGGCACAAAGTTTTTTGATCCGGGTCAAAACCCGCGCGAGGCAGAGCTGAGAAGTTTTTTGAAAAATTTGTGGGGAAAGAAATATAACTACTAGGTGGACCAGCATCGACTTTTATTTGAATATTCTCCAGCCTTCGTCTTGGTATGCTTAGGGTTAGGTCTCGGATATGCTTATTTACTATATCAACCCCGGCAGCCATGGGGTAAGTATACAACCAGAATACTTTTTGGGATGCGAACGATCCTTGTATCATTTCTGGCATTTCTCCTGATTGGGCCTATTCTAAAGCTTAGCTTAAATCAGTTTGAAAAACCTTCAATTGCTTTTCTTATTGATAATTCGACTTCTGTGTGGGAAGTTGTTGATTCACTTCAATGGAATGAGTTTTATATTCAGCTTCAGGAAAATATTGAAAACCTGGAATCCAATGGATACAATGTGACTGTAAATACTTTGGATAGTGAAGCGGTACAGATTCAATTTGCTCAACCAACTTCTGATTTGAACAATGCTGTTCGTAATTTAACTGCATCTTATGAAGGAAAAAATCTGGCAGGCGTTGTAGTGCTATCCGATGGTATTTATAATTCGGGAAATTCGCCGCTGTATTCTTCATCCCGAACACCCGTTTATACGGTAGGAATTGGCGATACAACCGAACGCATAGATATTGTTCTTCGCAACGTTTTGTACAACAAAATAGCGTATGAAGGAAATCAATTTCCCCTGAGAGCAGAAGTGCTGACACGTGGAATTGATGATCAGGATGTAACGGTTTCTGTTTATAAAAAAGGCAAATTGCTGGCCAGAGATAGAAAAAATACTGGTGAGCGGTCAATCGTTGCGTTTGATTTTCAAATTGATGCATCAGAAAAGGGATTGCAAAGAATTGATCTGGCAGTAGAACCCTTAAATCAAGAGCAAAACAAGAAAAATAACTACGCCAGTGTTTTTGTAGAGGTAATAGAGGGTAAGAAAAAAATCCTGATGGTTGCCCCTGCTCCGCATCCGGATATTAAAACCTTTCGGAGCGTGGTTGAAAAAAATGCCAATTATGAGTTCATCGTTTATATTCCGGGAGTGAAAGATGTTCCTCAGGAATCTTTAAGGCCTGAAAATATTGATCTGGCTATATTTCATCAGGCAGTTGATTATTCAAGAAAAACACAGGGACTTTTTAATTTGTTGATGGAAAGCGGGACTGCTATGCTCGTGACCTTGGGAGAGCGGTCAAATCTGAGGCAATTAGCTTCGCAAGGAATACCTGTAACGTTTGAGAGTCCCGGACAATGGGATGCAGTATCGCCGGTAATCAATTCAGACTTCAAGGATTTTGGCTTTTCTGAAAACTTAAACAATGTTTTTTCGCGGTATCCTCCGGTTACGGTGCCCTTTGGGAAATTCAGTTACCCTGCAAATGGTAATATCCTTTTATATCAACGAATTGGTAGGGTGTCGACAGACCGGCCATTAATGTTAACTACTAACCAGGATGATCGAAAGATGGGTATTATGCTGGGAGAAGGCTTATGGCGATGGAGACTCGATGAATATGCGGAGACACAAAAAACTGATGCCTTTGATGAAGTTTTTTCCAAACTGATTCAATACCTGAGCACACGGGAAGATAAACGGAAGTTCAGGTTCTTTCCACTTCAAAATGAGTTTGCTGCCTCTGAACCAGTAGTTTTTGAAAGTCAGGTTTACAATGAATTATTTGAACAGGTTTATGGAAATAAAATTGAGATTGTGCTGAGCAATGAAGTCGGTGAAAATTTGCAATACGGCTATATCACGAGCCCCGGCAGTTCGCGATATCGGATCGGCGGATTGCAGGAGGGTATCTATCGCTACCGGGCATCTACCGCACTTAATAATGCTGTCGAATCCGTTTCAGGCGAATTTTTAATTACCAGACAAAACATTGAATCTCAGAACCTGACCGCAGATTTTGAATTGCTGAGAAAATGGGCTGAAAATACAGGTGGCAAATTTTATCAATCGGAAAACCTTTCTCAGCTGACTCAGGATTTTTCACAACTTGAGGCAAAGAGCCTTATCCATACCGAAGAATCCTTTAATCCACTGATCAACCTGAAGTTGGTTTTCTTTTTTCTTCTGGCGTTAATCAGTGCAGAATGGTTTACAAGAAAATACCTGGGCGGATATTAGTTGGATTTGATTAATTTTTGAAATGACTAAAAGGTTTACAAATGGTGAACAGGTTAGCCAGAAGGGCCAAAAAGAAGGATTTTAGAGAAGGTAAATTTTTTATGAAAACTCCCCTAATAGGGATGGAGCAAAAAAAATGGCGGGTAATCCCGCCATTTTAGCTTTTTAAAGATTAATTATTTACTCATTTTTTTTTGAGGCTGCTTTTGGCTTTTTCACTTTAATGGTCAAAACTTCTCCCTTGCCATCATAGTCGGCCATGAGTGTGCCTCCCTCTTCGATTTCTCCCTTGAGGATTTCTTCAGCAATGGGATCCTCCAGGTATTTCTGGATGGCCCGGTTGAGCGGACGCGCACCAAACTGCTGATCATAACCTTTCTCAGATAAGAAATCCTTCGCCTTATCGGATAATTCAACATGATAGCCCAATGCAGTTATTCTTACAAACAATTTGCCCAGGGAGATATCAATGATCTTGTGAATTTGCTCACGATGAAGAGAATTAAATACGATCACATCATCCAGACGATTGAGAAACTCAGGGCTGAATACTCTTTTCAAAGCATTTTGAATCGTGCTCTTCATGTTCTCTTCTTCGTTGGACTGTTTTGCTTTCGTAGCAAATCCAATTCCTGATCCAAAATCCTTCAGATCGCGAACCCCAATGTTGGAAGTCATAATGATAATAGTATTTCTGAAATCTACCCTTCGGCCCAGTCCATCTGTCAGTATACCATCGTCAAGCACCTGAAGTAGAATATTAAATACATCAGGGTGAGCTTTTTCAATTTCATCCAACAAAACAACACTATATGGTTTTCGCCTCACCTTCTCCGTAAGTTGGCCGCCTTCTTCGTAACCGACATATCCAGGAGGTGCTCCTACCAGTCGTGATACTGAGAATTTCTCCATGTATTCACTCATGTCAATACGAACCAATGCATCATCCTTGTCGAAGAGATACGTGGCAAGCACCTTGGCGAGTTCGGTTTTTCCTACACCTGTTGGTCCCAGGAAAATAAATGATCCAATTGGTTTTTTAGGATCTTTTAATCCCACCCGCGTTCTTTGAATCGCTTTGGTCAATTTTTGGATTGCCTCTTCCTGACCGATTACTTTGCCGCTGAGTTCTTCGGCCATGCCGAGCAGCTTGTTACTTTCCTTTTGGGCTATACGGTTAGTAGGAATACCTGTCATCATGCCAATGACGTCCGCCACATTGTCCTCAGTTACTGTATACTTTTCAGTGCGGGTTTTTTCTTCCCATTTTGCTTTGGCAATTTCCATCTGCTCAATGAGCTTTTTCTCTTTGTCGCGCAACTGGGCTGCCTCCTCATACTTCTGGCTTTTTACTACCTGGTTTTTCTCTTTCTTCACATCTTCGATGGCATTCTCCAATTTCAAAATTTCTTCAGGCACATGAATATTATTCATGTGCACCCGCGCTCCAGCCTCATCAAGCACATCGATAGCCTTATCCGGAAGGAAGCGATCACTGATGTATCGATCGGAAAGTTTCACGCAAGATTCAATGGCCTCTTTAGTATAGGTTACATGGTGATGATCTTCATATTTCTCTTTTATATTCTCCAGAATTTCAATGGTTTCTTCAACAGTGGTGGAGTCCACCATCACCATTTGAAATCTTCTTGCCAACGCTCCGTCTTTCTCAATGTATTGACGGTACTCATCCAAGGTGGTGGCGCCTATACATTGTATTTCGCCTCTTGCGAGGGCCGGCTTAAACATGTTCGAGGCATCCAGTGAACCGGACGCACCTCCTGCACCTACTATGGTGTGGAGTTCGTCAATGAAAAGAATTACATCGGCAGATTTTTCCAGCTCATTCATCACGGCTTTCATGCGCTCCTCAAACTGACCGCGATACTTTGTGCCCGCTACCAATGAAGCCAGGTCAAGGGTGACTACTCTTTTACCAAATAATACCCTTGACACTTTTTTCTGAATAATGCGGAGGGCAAGCCCTTCAGCGATGGCCGTCTTTCCTACACCCGGCTCACCAATCAGAATCGGATTGTTTTTCTTTCTGCGACTTAGAATCTGTGCGACCCGCTCAATTTCCTTTTCACGTCCTACGATTGGGTCTAGTTTATTGTCCTCGGCAAGTTTGGTTAAATCTCTGCCGAAGTTGTCAAGTACGGGTGTACGAGACTTCTCTGCGCCTTTCTTCTCTTTGCCGGGGCTGCCCGCTGAGCCGCCACCAAACATTTTTGAAGAATCTTCATCCGGATCATCAGTGTCCGATGAAGCTAGTGGTTGATCGTTCTGATATTCTAGCATTTCTTTTACGACATCATAGGCTACATCAAACTTATTAAGAATTTGTGTGGCTAAATTGTCGGGATCGCGCAAGATGGACAAAAGCAGATGTTCTGTTCCAATCAATTGCGCCTTAAATATTTTTGCTTCCAGATAAGTTATCTTTAGTACCTTTTCTGAAGCTCTCGTTAGCGGAATATTCGCCAGATTCTTCACATCGTGCGTGGCGGTAGTTTTTGAAACTTTTTCGATTTCTCCCCTCAACTCATCCAGGGGCACACCGAGTTTCTTTAAAACGCCAACGGCAACTCCCTCACCTTCCCGTATCATTCCTAGTAACAGATGTTCTGTCCCAATATAGTCGTGACCTAATCTCAATGCTTCCTCCCGGCTGAGCGATATGACTTCTTTTACCCGGTTAGAAAATTTGGCTTCCATATAAGCGATTCCTTTAGTGTAAATGTAAAGTTTTAGGGCTGATTAATCAAAGCTTGTATTGTTACTATCTAAGCTGGTTTAATAGACCCTTTTTCCTGATGCATACGTTAGAAAACAACAATCGATTTTTATTTGTTCAAATACCCCCGGCTGGATGATCGGAGTATTTGTATCGCATTGGGTCCTTCGCAAAACAGCAAGTCAATGATGCTTAAATTTCCTGCAAACTTATTGCCAAAAACCTGCAGGTAGGGAACCGGTTTATAAAAACCTCTACCTATATATGGAATTTTTGGGCTTATGAATGAACGCAGGTCGGTATAGCCATTTTGAGGATCCTTTTCGTAGGAATTACTTTCTGACAAGGTGAAGTCCACCTTTAATGATTGCAGACAGAATGACAGCAACCGGAAATTCAAATCAAACAACGAACTAAAGCTATGAAATAAAATTTCATGAAGTTTTCCCGAATAATGTTCAAAGAAAGCTGCCTTTCTATAACCGGATTCAAAGGCTCTCCAGTGTATATTTTGCCATTGTGTGCTATAATCTATTTGTACTTCACTGATCAACGCTTTGTTGTGTTTAGCGGTAACCGGAACGATCAGTTTCAAAATACCATTGCCTGAATTGATATAACATCGGTTGCGATAGCTTTGTTTTAAATAGTGTTCATGTTTTTCAATGACTACATGCGTGCATTGCAATAGGGCTGAAAAATATTCCAGCGAAGGAAGGTAGTGTATTTCAATTAAGGCATTCATCGCGAATCAGGCTATACAAATATTGAGATGTTCCCTAAGCCCTCTCTGATTATTGCCGGCGATGACCCTGTAAAATCCACTACGGTTGAAGGCACATTGCCACCCGGTCCTCCATCGATTACCAGGTCTACTACATGCTTGAAGTCTTCATAAATTTCTTCCGGATCGGTCGTGTAGGCCTTGATCTTGTCATCATCCTTTATGGAAGAGGTGATCAACGGATTGCCCAATTGCGCCACTAATTCCCTTGGGATAGGGTGATCGGGTATGCGAATGCCCACCGTTTTTTTATTCGCATTAAGAATCTTTGGAACACGTGTACTGGATTCAAAAATAAACGTATAAGGGCCAGGCAGGGCCTTCTTTAGTATTTTAAATACAGGCGTATCGATTCTTTTAACGAATTCAGAAATGTGGCTTAAATCATTGCAAATAAAGGAAAGATCAAGTTTCTGAGGCCTTACTCCAATAATTTTAGATAACCGTTCAACCGATTTTCTGTTAAACAAATCACATCCAATGCCATAAACGGTGTCCGTCGGATAAACAATAATCCCTCCATTCCTTAGCAGGCTGATTACTGAAGCGATCTTTCTGGGTTCTGGATTAACCGGATGTATTGGAAGGAGAATGGCGGCCACGTAACTAGTTAAATCGTTTGCGTCCTAAGGTAGCATATAATTTAAATTACCAAAATTAAGACACAACCCTAACGTCAGTATTTTGTAAATTTGCGCTTACATTCCCGATAATGGGTTTTGAACACATTTCTTTAATGACAACTTAGCTTTCTTATGAAGGAGGTGCCCAAGAAAAAACTGATAATATACCTGATCGGATCCACCCTGTTGATCACGTTTACTTTTTATGCCTATCAGATATTCTATACACCAAACGTGCTTGTTGACAGAGATGACCGATTGTTCATTATAAACTCCGGTGCCACATTCCGAAAAGTTCAGGAGGATTTGGGAAGAGGCAATTTTGTAAACGACATGGTATCATTTAGTTTTTTGGCGCGGCTGTATAAGTATGACCAAGCCATAAAACCCGGTCGGTATCACCTTGAACGCAACATGACAAACCTGCAAGCCATTAAACTATTGCGGGCAGGAATTCAGGAACCCGTAAATGTTACGTTTACTCATGTACGCCTAATCATCGAATTGGGTGAGCCGATAACAAAAAATCTTTCCATTACACCGGAAGCGTTTTATACTGCCCTTAATGGATTTATTGCTACCAACCAGGAGGGATTTAATGACAAAAATATTCTTAGCATGTTTATCCCGAATACCTATCAGGTATATTTTAATATAGAGCCGACAGAGCTTATTGAAAGAATGAACCGGGAGTACAATTTATTTTGGAATGAAGAGAGGACACGAAAGGCAAAAGCGATCGGGCTTACGCCAATAGAAGTTTCGATACTCGCATCGATCGTTCAGGCAGAAACAGTAAAAGAAGATGAGGCGCCACGGATTGCCGGATTATACTTAAATCGCTTAAAAAAAGATATTCCCTTACAGGCCGATCCAACATTAGTTTTTGCTGTTGGTGATTTTACCTTAAAGCGTGTGTTGAATGAGCATAAGGAAGTGAAATCTCCTTATAATACGTATAAGCATTCGGGGTTAACACCGGGTCCGATTAATATGCCTCGCATTGCTATCATTGATGCTGTGTTGGAAGCGGAGTCAAATAACTTTATATATATGTGTGCCAAAGAAGATTTTTCGGGATATCACCATTTTACAGCTAGTTTAACCCAACATTTAAATAATGCGCGAAGATATCAACAAGCACTAACCATAGAGCAACGCAAGGGGAGGGCACTTCGAAATAAATAAATGTACACTTCAGAAACTTCTATACGTGTACGCTATAGTGAAACAGATCAAATGGGATATGTTTACTACGGAAATTACGCAGCCTATTTTGAGGTAGCGCGGGTGGAAAGTTTACGGCAGTTGGGGATGACGTACAAAGAGCTTGAAGCGATGGGAATCATAATGCCAGTATTGGAAAATCACTCAAGATTTATAGCGCCTGCATTGTACGACGATGAATTGAAAATTATCACACGGATAAAAGAAAAGCCAGGGGTAAGAATCCGATTTGAATACGAAATTTCAAATGGAAAGGGTCAGGTTATCCACCATGGAGAAACTCTGCTGGCCTTTGTTAACAAGAAAACGGGGAGACCTTGCCGGCCCCCTGAAGAATTTGACAAAGTGCTTGAATCTTATTTCAAATGAATTTCAAGATCAGAAAGATAATTTTGCGCTTTCCGTCCCTGATGCTTATCCGCACTTGGATGAAAAGTGTGAAGTTCAAACGGCACCATAATATTTCACTTTACCGATTCATCAAGGTTTTTCTGTATAATATTCAGAAAGATGATTTGATCAATCGGGCTAATGGGGTGGCTTATAATTTTATCCTTGCCATTTTTCCGGCCGTAATCTTTCTGTTTACATTGATTCCATATGTTGCCAGGGTTTTTCCTCAGATCAATGTGAACAGTATTATGGAATTCCTGGGAGGTATGATGCCGGCCATTATGTATGAAGTGATAGCTTCTACCATATTTGACATCATCAATAATCAACGTGGCGGATTGTTGACCTTTGGATTTTTGTTTGCATTATATTTATCAACCAACGGAATGATGGCCCTGATGCGTGCATTTAATGCGTGCTATCAGACTGTTGAGCGAAGGAGCGGGGTAAGGATGAGGATCACAGCTACCGGTCTTACTTTTATGCTCACCGTGGTACTGATATTAGCCGTTGTACTGCTGGTGGTTGGTCAATTTGCTATCAATTATTTAACGGATAATCTGTCCGAATTTAGCAATATGAATTTTGACGAATACACTATTTATATGATTCTTATTCTGCGGTTTTTAGTCATTTTCATCGTTTTCTTCTTGGCTATTTCTTTTATTTATTATTTCGGGCCGGCCATCCATTACAACTGGAGTTTTTTTTCCATCGGTTCGTTCCTCGCAACGCTGGGATCACTTGGCATTTCCTATGGATTTTCCTTCTACATCACTAATTTTGGCACATATAATAAAGTCTACGGATCAATCGGTGTGCTGATTGCCCTGATGATATGGGTTCAGCTGATTACAGTAGTATTGCTTTTTGGATATGAAATCAATGCAAGCCTTCACCACGGTATCAAGCTTGAAGCGATTGAACTGCACAGAAGGCAAATGCGTATTGCGGATTCAAGTAAATAGTACAGGTGTAAAAAGTTTGATTGCTTTTTGAGTTTCTAAAAGTCTGCCAGGTTTTCTGGTTAAAAATCCTTATGACACTCAGCCATCGGATGGAAACCCTTGCTGTGATATGCAATTCACTTATGAAACAAATCTTTCCGGCCTGCCATTGACAAAATTTACATTCTATAAACTTAGTTCAGCGCAGACACTTGCTTTACAATTTCTTGGTAGCGTACAATCTTTTTCTAAACCAGAAGGCGAGATTTACGAGCAGTATCAGCGCAGGTACTTCGATCAGTGGACCAATCACACCGGCAAAAGCCTGGCCTGAGTTGATGCCAAACACACCAACGGCTACAGCAATAGCCAATTCAAAATTATTTCCCGTTGCCGTAAAAGATATTGATGCATTTTCTTCGTAGTTGGCTCCCAGTTTTTTTGAGAGTACAAAACTAAGCACAAACATGATGATGAAATAAATGACTAGCGGAATTGCTATGCGAACAACATCAAAAGGAATATCTAAAATCATTTTTCCCTTGAAGCTAAACATGATCACAATAGTAAATAGTAATGCGATTAGCGTTAAAGGACTGATTTTAGGAATCACATTTTTCACATACCATTCTTCTCCTTTCGTCTTTCTAAAAAAATAACGTGTAAGAAAACCTGCGAAGAACGGAACGCCAAGGTAGAGAAAAACACTTTCTGCCACATGACCCATACTCACATCAACGATTGACCCCTGTATGCCAAAGTATGGCGGCAACACAGTGATAAACAGCCACGCAAACAAGCTGTAAAACAAAACCTGGAATATGCTATTCAATGCTACAAGTCCTGCAGCATATTCCTTATCGCCTTTGGCTAAATCATTCCACACAAGCACCATGGCAATGCACCGTGCAATACCGATGAGTATTAAGCCAATCATATACTCAGGCTTGTCGCGCAAAAAAATTATGGCCAGCGCAAACATCAATATCGGGCCGATGATCCAGTTTAACACCAGGGAGAGGCTGATGACTTTCACGTTTTTAAAAACTTTGCCCAAATGCTCATAACGTACTTTGGCCAGTGGAGGAAACATCATAATGATGAGTCCGGTTGCAATCAGTAGATTGGTTGTGCCAAATTGAAAAGGCTGCATCATTTGTTCTATGGGCAAAAAATTGCCCAGCCCGACACCCAACAGCATGGCCAAAAAAATCCAGAGTGTAAGGTAGCGGTCTAAAAAAGAAAGTTGTTTCTGATTGCTCATGGTGCAAGGGTAACTAAATTGTTGCCTGATGGCATGCATATAAAATTTCTCTTCCGATTTGAAGAACCCGCTCTGTGTATTTCTCTACTTCCTGTGGTGTGCCATCGAAGTTTTTTGGATCATCGTAGTTAAGCGAAATTCTGGCAGAGGCGCCTAACACGAAAGGACAATTTTCATCCGCTTGTGAGCAAGTCATAACGGCTGCAAAATCTTTGTCAGGGTTGAATGGATCATCGTACTTCTTTGAAAATGCACTGATTGGCGGTGCATCCGGGGTGTAGTGCACCTCATAGGTTGGATTCTCTCCGTCTTTAATCTTATTAATTTTAAAGCCGACATCACTCATTGCTTTCACGGCCCTGTAATTAAAAGCTGTTGCTTCTGTGCCGCCTGAAAAACATGCTATGCCGGCCTGGCCATAATAATGAGAAGCCACTTGCGCCCATAATTGAGCGATATGGCTTCTGCGGGAATTGTGAGTGCAGATAAAATTCAAATAAACTTTTTGTTTGTCTTTTATTTTGTTTTGAATGTATTGACTCAGCTGTTGAAGAATCTCCTTCCGTTGCGTCGGAATCTGATGAAACTCACTTTTCAGTTGATCAATGGTTGAGTTTAAAGCAGGGAATAGTTTTTTTTCAGTCACTGGATTCAATTGGTAAGAGTATGTTTTGCCGATAATAAGGGATCAGCAGTTTTTATTTTTACACTCATATTTTGAAAACATATTGATAAAAATATCACGGGCATCTTCCCACACATTTTCATCAATGCAATAATTCACTTTCGGTCCCTCGATTTCGCCTTTGATAATCCCGATCTGTTTAAGTTCTTTCAAGTGCTGGGTAATGGTGGATTGTGACAATGGCAACACATCCACCAGGTCGTTGCAGATACAGGTTTTATGATCCAGCAGGTGCTCCAGAATAGCAACACGGGCAGGGTGATCGAACGCTTTTGCCAGTGTAGCGATTTTATTCTGACGTTTTTTAAATAATTCGGATTTGGTAATACCCATAATATCGTTATATCGCAATATTACGTTATCATTTTCAAGTTGGCAATATTGTTTGAATCTAAATTTTTGGAGACTTGAATGTGAGTATTTCGGAGAGAGGCGATAAAATGGGAAAACCACGGATTCATAGAGAATTCGGGGTTTTGACTTTGATTGATTTTGTAATCGCTGAGGAGGAGGGATTAACTTCGTTTATCCCTTGAGGGGTGTTTCAGATCAAAATGCCATTCGCTTCGCTCGTTCTTTTTTTATTACTCTCGTCTCGCCTTTGAAACTTCGTTTCAGGATCGCCTAGGCAATAAAAAACCCCGACTATGTCGGGGTCATTTTGATCTGCAGAGGAGGAGGGATTCGAACCCCCGGAACCTTGCGGTTCAACGGTTTTCAAGACCGCCGCATTCGACCGCTCTGCCACTCCTCTGTTTATCATCAAATTCTGGTCTTCACCATTGAATTTGCAGATTGGTCGGCAAAAGTAATCGATAATTCGTTTTCACCAAAGCAACCTCCTAAATCAACTACTCTTCGCTATAGTCTGGAAACGTTTTTCGCAATTCCTTGTCGGTATAGTCTTCATAACTGGGTTTACCGGCATCCAGTTCCAGAATTACCAGTTTCTGGTTGTTAATGATAGGTAAAAGTTTATCGCGATCGATATCAAATTCCTTACCTCTGCGACTGGCCTTAAAAGCATACTTACGCGCAAAATTATCACCGGCGATCTGAAGCTGATTTCGTATCTCTACGTTCACCTTCATTTTTTCCAATATATCAGATTTTGATTTTCCTAAAAGTTCGGTGGCCTCAAGGGTTCCCAGCGTAAGCACAGTTGTACCCCCTACAGCCGAAACCACTTTTGATTGATCAGTTTCCAGTACTACCGGAGAAAGCCCTGTAGTGGCACCCAGCGATGCATTGATGAGGGCACGATTGCGCTTGCCTTTCTTCGCTCTTTTGTAAGCTTTTGTCAATACCTCGTAATTCTCATCCAGCAGGTCGATCAATCCCTTTGCCTGGGTAAGTGAATTTTTATATCGAATAAATAGCAGTTTATCTTTTTCTTCAATGTTCTCAGCATTCTCAACCGTCACCAGAAGTTTTCTTTCCACCCGGTTGTTGGCATTGTCTAAGGCAAAAAAAATAAGTTCCACATTTTTAGATGCATTATTTTCTTCAACGAAATCATAGCCTGGCAACCAGATAAATTCATGCTGTACTTTGGTGTTTTCTTTGAGATAGTCTGATCCCAGATGTGGGTCAGAACTAATAAACCCAACCTGGGCAATGTTTTCATCACCATTGGGATCAGAAACATAGAGCTTAAGGCTTACTAATTCATTTTCCTTCACCTTGATGATGCTGTCTCCCGGAACAAGAAGCAACTCGGGAGGTAAGTCCATTTGCGTTTGTGCTAATTTTAATTTTCCCCTGGTTATGGCTTTTTCCGGCTGGTCTTCTACCAGAAACTCAACGTGCAACGGCTTGCTTAGACTATAGAATTGCGAGCGCGATGGTGTCCAGGAGAACATACCGTTAGAACTTAGGATGGAGCCTTGCGGCATTTGATCTGGAATAGCTTTGAAAGTAATGGGATCTCCATCGGGATCACTCACATATTCCCTGGGAATCTGGTAGCTATTACCGGAGGACATTTTAATGTAGACCACGGGAAGCTCTTCAATCACCGGTGGTCTGTTCTTATGGATAACAGTAAATGTTATTTTTACCCTGGATCGTCTTTCATCTTTCCAAAAGGCTTCGAAGATTACATTGAAGTCTTTTTGTTTTTCCAGCCGGTCGACAAGGCTAAAATCCGGACACCAGAAAAAATTGCCCAATGTGTCCAGATGAATTCCGATGGATTCGCCCCCTTCCATTCTGAAGAGTTCAGGGGATTCAGACTCACTGGTGTCAAGTTTGAATTTCAGCGTGTCTCCTTCAGTTAAAATATTCCATCCGTATTGATATGGAAATACCAGCTCCTGTGCCGAAACCTGGTAAACTATACATGTCAATATGATTAGAAGTGCTCTCACTTGATGTTTTTTGTCCATACAACATTGCAAAAATAAGCGGTATGTTATCTCAATACTTCCATATCTGTTATTTTCAGGTCACCAATTTGATTACCGGTAATGACAAAGCGCACTAAAGCTCCCAAAAACAATTTTTTCGATGATGTTTTTGAAGTTGTGAGGTTGATACCAAAAGGGAGAGCAACCAGCTATGGTGCAATTGCAGCGTATTTAGGTACCAAAATGAGCGCACGCATGGTAGGCTGGGCCATGAATGCCTGCCACAACGATAAAACTGCGCCTGCACACAGGGTAGTAAACAGAAGTGGTCTCTTAACCGGCAGACATCACTTTAACCCTCCAAGGGAAATGCAAAGGCGCCTCGAAAAAGAGGGTATAAAAGTTAAAAATCATCAGATAGTTGGGTTTAAAGACCTTTTTTGGGATCCCGCTACAGAATTGCTCTAAGCCTGACTTGGGAATATCACTCCCAATTTGGCACAATGCATTTAATCAGAACCCTAAAAATCCTTGTTTCCAGCCTTTTTGATCCGTTGGCATGTCTTTAGCAACTATGGAGATGTAGTTCAAAGAAAAATTTTAAGTCATGCAAACGATCATAAGAATACTCACGCTAACGATGTTTTTTGCTTCAGCCAATTTGATGGCCGCTGCACTTCCTGGTGATGATGTTATCGTGTTGGAATCAAAAAAGAAGAACCTTTTCATCTTCAAGATTGATAAAGAATTATTGGGCAGCGAAGTAGTAGTCACGTATTCAACAGGTGAAGAAGTGGCTTCGATGACGATGAAAAAGAAGAAGGTGATTATAGACTTTTGTGATGTGAAGTTTGGTGTCTATACTATCAAGGTGATGAAGGATGGCAATGCGGTTGAAGAATTTACTTTCAACAAGGAGTTAATAATTAGTCAGGTAATTAGATAAAATATTTTGTTTGGGTTAATCGAGGTTAAGGCCGCTCAGGAGCGGCCTTTTTCTTTTTTGCTGATTAAGAATAAGCCAAGGTAAGTGAGTAGCCCATTAACGATCAAATTTTCAAGGCCTACCTGATAACCATTGAGCATCAGAGGGGCATTCACAACCAATAAATAGCATATCAAAGGGGCTAGTAAACAAACTACCGGAACAAGTTTTCCCCTTACTTCTCTTTTGCTAAGAATACCAAATGCAAATAGGCCAAGAAGCGGGCCGTAGGTATAAGTGGCAGCCATCAACACTGCATCAATAAGAGATCGTTCGTTGATCTCTTTGAAAATTAAAATGATAATGAGAAAAAGTAGAGAGAATCCAACATGCACGATGTTCTTTTGCTTTTGCTTTACTGCTTCTGGTTTGTTTTTGAAATTGAGAAAATCGATACAAAAAGAAGTGGTTAAAGCCGCAAGGGCAGAATCAGAGCTGGCATAGGTCGAGGCTGTGATGCCTAACAAGAAGAGTGATGCGGCTAATAATCCAAATTCGTGAAAGGCCAACATGGGGAAAAGCTCATCACTAACTTCGGGCAACTGAATGTTAAATTCAGTGCTATAAAGATAAAGTAAAGCGCCAAGCACTAAAAAGAGAAGGTTCACTACTACAAGCGTACTGCTTAGCCAAAACATATTCTTCTGTGCTTCCTTCAGATTTTTGCAAGTAAGATTTTTTTGCATCAGGTCCTGATCCATTCCTGTCATGGTGAGGGCGATAAAAGCACCTCCAAAAAATTGTTTCGGAAAGAATAGTTTGCTGTTAGGGTCATCGAAAAAGAAAATACGGGAATAATCACTTTCAAACACCAATGACAGAAGACCCCCAAAGCTTAGCTCCATCCGTTGTGCAATTAATATTACAGAGATAACAACCGCGAGGATCAAGAATGTAGTCTGAAAAATATCCGTCCAAACAATTGTTTTTATTCCACCTTTAAAAGTATAAATCCAAATAAAGAAAATGGTAATGACAACGGTAGCGAAAAAGGGTATATCCCAGGCATCGAAAAGAAACAATTGCAAAACCGATGCTGCCAAAAAAAGCCTGAGTGAAGATCCTACTGAACGGGAAAGAAGAAAAAAGAAAGAACCTGTTTTATAAGAAATGCGATCAAATCTGTCTTCAAAGAAAGAGTAGATAGAAATGAGGTTTAGTCGATAGTACAACGGGAGCAATACGCCAATGATTACCCAATAGCCTATTACATATCCCAATACCACTTGAAAATAAGAGAACGCAGTATTGTTAACACTGGCCGGTACGGAAATAAAAGTAACTCCCGAAAGAGATGCTCCAATCATTCCATAGGCTACTAAATACCAGGGTGATTGTCGGTTGGCGGTGAAAAATGTGTCTGAGGTAGCGCCTTTGGAAGTATATATTGAAATTAAAATCAAGATGGTGAAGTAGGAGAGAAGGATGGCAAGGACCAGTATGGGGCTCATAGCTTTGGTTAAACGCTAAAACTTGTTATTTTTTTTTACTTTTGAAACAGGAAGGTGAAATACCAGTTTTGATAAGTGGGGTTTAATGTTGCATTAAACAGATTGGGTTATGAAAGAGTCACATCAAAGTCAGGATTTAGTAGATGTTCTGGAATCAACGGAGATTACCGATGTAAAGGACCTGGTTGTCTTTAATGATGACTTCAATACCTTTGATCATGTGATCAAAACATTGATTAATGTTTGCAAGCATTCGACAGAGCAGGCAGAACAATGTACCTGGATAATTCATTACCGCGGAAAATGTACCGTCAAAACAGGATCATTTGAAGAACTTCAGCCGATGCGTCAGGCAATCTGCGAGCGGGGAATAGACGCCAAAATAATTTAAACGCTCATTACGAATTTATGGAGTATCCTTCCAAGCTCATTGAAGAGGCTGTTAACGAAGTGTCTAAACTTCCGGGTATTGGAAAGAAGACCGCGCTGCGAATGGTCCTTCACTTGATCAAAGAATCCGAAAGCAAAACGTTTGCGCTTACCGCGTCTCTGAATAAGCTTCGTGCCAACATTTTATTCTGTAAACATTGTCATAATATTTCTGATGAAGTAGAGTGCTCCATCTGCAAAAGCCACCGAAGAGATCGTAGTATTTTGTGCGTAGTGGAGGATACCAGCGATGTGTTGGCCATTGAAAACACATCACAATATTCTGGTTTATATCATGTATTGGGAGGTGTGATTTCTCCAATGAATGGTATTGGTCCATCTGAATTAAAGATTGAAAGCCTGCTTAAGCGGATTTCTGATCATAGCGAAGTGGTAAAGGAAGTAATATTGGCCTTGAGCCCTACGATGGAAGGTGACACCACTTCATTTTATATCAGCAAACGATTAAAAGAATTTCCGCTCAAGTTGAGCGTCATTGCCAGGGGAATTCCCATTGGTGGAGATTTGGAATTCGCGGATGAAATTACCCTGGGAAGAAGTATTCTGGGGCGAACACTTTTTGGTTGAGGCTAAGGATCACTGCTTACTTTTCGTTGCAAACAACTTAAATACTTCCAGATCTTCCCTTACTTCGAAATGATGAGCTGTTGATCTCGGAATGACAACCAGCGACCCCCGCTTAACATTCATTGTTGCATCACTTGTTTTAAGAATTGCATTTCCTTTTACCACAAAACTGACCTCATCAAATGAATGGGTAACGGATGGACCCATGCCGGAAGATGCCGGAATCATCAGTAATCCAAAAATCATACTTTTCTTTTTTAGAAATTCAGTCCAGATTTCCTTTGAAGGATTTTTTAGTTGCTCAAGCTCACTTAAATGATCAACCTGATCTATCTTTTCCATTGCATCAAACGGCCCCTTGGAGAAAAGTACCAAAATATCCAGGTCTTCTTCTGTCTCATGAAAGAAATGGACTTGTTTAGCCTGAACATAAATTACATCTCCCCTTTGAATTTCATAATCCTTCTCACCAATCCTGATTTTGGATTTCCCATTTTCAATCCAATAAACCTCATCGAATTCATGGGGATTTTGATCATCGGTTGCACCTTTTTTCAAATGATAATATCCCGCACGAAGTGTTTCGTTATTAAAAATCTCCTTCCAGTACACCGGACTTTTAACCGGGATCATGAAGTCTTGTAACTGAAAAAGTTGGGTTGGCCGCATTTGAGCATGGATTGAAATAGAGATTAAATACAACAATACTGTCAAGCCAATTTTTACATGGATAGTAATCTTTGTCATTTGACAAATAATTCTTCTTTTCCCGGGTTTTCGTTCTTGATTTATATGATTTTCTTTGCGAAACATATTTGTATCCAAAACTATGAGAAAATCGCTTTCCAACCGAATTGAAGCTATTGAAGAATCCGCTACCTTGGCCATGGCTGCGAAGGCCAGAGAATATAAGTCCAGGGGCATTGACGTGATAAGTTTAAGTCTTGGAGAGCCTGATTTTAAGACCCCGCTCCATGTTTGTGAGGCGGCCAAAAAAGCAATCGATGAGGGAAAATATTTTGCATACCCGCCTGTAGCAGGATACGCGGATTTGCGGGAAGCACTTGCCGATAAGTACGTAAAACAAAATAAGGTGCCCTATAAGGCTGAGAACATGCTTGTCTCCAATGGAGCAAAACAATCCATTGCCAACGTGATGATTGCTTTGCTAAATCCTGGTGATGAAGTAATTGTATTCACTCCATTTTGGGTAAGTTATGATGCACTTGTGCGGTTGGCTGAAGCAACACCGGTGTTTGTGAAGGGCAACATTGAAAATGATTTTAAGGTTACAGCAGAACAGGTTGAGAAAGCCATTACACCTAAAACGAGAGCAATTATATTTTCTTCCCCCTGCAATCCAACCGGTTCAGTTTTTAACCATTCGGAACTGGAAGCAATCGCTAAAACGGTTTCGAAACATGAGGATATTCTTGTGATCGCAGATGAAATTTATGAGCACATCAATTTTACGGGTGATAATGTAAGTATTGCATCACTGCCTGGTATGTTTGATAGAACAATCACCGTCAATGGTTTTGCGAAAGGTTTTGCCATGACCGGCTGGAGAGTAGGATATATAGGAGCTCCAAAGTGGATAACAGATGGATGCATTAAAGTGCAGGGGCAAATAACGTCAGCAAATTCTTCCATTTCACAGCGTGCTGCTTTGGCCGCGATTGCAGGAGACCTTACACCTACGTTTAAAATGGTAGAAGAGTATAAGCGCAGAAGAGATATCGTCTATAAACTCCTCAAAGAAATACCTGGTGTAAAGGCCAACTATCCTGAGGGAGCTTTTTATTTTTTTCCGGATGTAAGTCATTATTATGGAAAATCTGATGGCTCATCCACAATAAAGAATGGAGATGATTTTTGTTTGTATGTGCTGGACAAGGCTCATGTGTCCTTAGTAGCTGGCAGTGCATTTGGAGATGAAGATTGTGTTCGGTTATCTTATGCGGCTTCTGAAATAGAATTGGTGGAAGCGCTGAAGAGAATGAAGGAGGCCTTAGCTCAATTGAAGTAATATGAAGTATAATTCACTGGAGGAAATCTTTGACGCATTCAATGAGCTAACTGTTCTCGTGATAGGGGATGTAATGCTCGATAGCTATATCTGGGGTAGCGTTGAGCGGATATCCCCGGAAGCTCCGGTGCCAATTGTAAGTGTAAAAAGACGTGATTATCGATTGGGTGGCGCTGCTAATGTGGCGTTAAATGTGCAGGCGATGGGCGCAAAGCCAATCCTATGCGCACTGATAGGCGAAGATGAAGCTGGCGAAAAACTTTTGGAATCTCTTGATAAGCAAGGCATGCAGAGAGACGGAATTGTGGTAACACGAAACCGCCCCACAACGGTGAAGACCAGGGTGATCGCAAGTCATCAGCATGTAGTGCGTGTGGATGATGAGTCTGATGAGGAATTGAAACTGGATGAAGAAAAGCAGTTGATTAAACAAATTGTCGAAATACTTCCACGATGTGATGCCATCATATTCGAAGATTATGATAAGGGTGTGATCAATGCCAGCCTTATCCGTGAAACGGTCACCCTGGCTGCAAACGCTAGTATTCCAGTCGTAGTTGACCCAAAGAAAAGAAACTTCCTGGACTATAAAGGGGTAACCTTGTTCAAGCCAAATTTGAAGGAACTCAGGGAAGGTTTGAAAATGGACATCGATGCGGCCGATCAGTCAACTGTTGAAAAGGCGGTGGCAAGGTTGAAGGAAAAGCTTAGTGCTGGAGTGATGCTAACGTTATCTGAGCACGGAATCTTTATCGATTACCAGGGAATAAAAGCAAAAGTTCCAGCCCATAAGCGAGAGATTGCGGATGTTTCGGGAGCTGGAGATACGGTAGTAAGCATTGCGGGACTGTGTGTTGCTTTGAATCTTGCTCCAAAGTTAATTGCTGAATTATCAAATCTAGGTGGAGGTCTGGTATGCGAACACACCGGAGTTGTTCCCATCAACAAAGTGGAGTTGCTCAACGAAGCTAAACGAGCGAAACTACTTTAAAATCTCTGGTTTGAATATTCATACTGCCTCTCCAGGGGTAGTTCCCGCTCCAGATCACGGATAATCTTTCTGTCCAACGGGCTTTCTTTAATCACGTTGTAGTTTTCCCAAAAAGTTTTGTTGTAAGGCAAATACTGATACTGTAGTCCGTAGTTTTTCATTTTTTCGGTGGTGCCAATATACTCTTCCGTACCAGGGTATACCCTGTTGATCAATAGCTGTTGATGGAGTTGTGTTTCAAATTTCAATTCATCTGATTTTCTGTCGTACCAATTTACTTTAGAGTCAAGCGTGATATAGTTAAGGTAAAGCTTTCCCTCGTAAGGTTTAAAATCGATTACCCGCCTCAGGTTCACAAATTTGCTTACCAACCCTCTCCGTTTTCTAATGACTTCCTGAACATCGTTTTCGTAGTCGAGGTGAATGATTCCATAGTTTTCCTTATCTACATAGATGGTTAATGCATAATCGTAGCGTATGGATAACACAAAAACCTCATTTCCGTTGTAGAAAGTATTTTTTTCCCTGTTTATCCTGTTGAAGAAAATTTCTTCTTCGGGAAATTGCCGGTATCGGATGTTGTTGTGTAGTAAAATGTCCTCCAATAAATTCCCCTCATCAAAGTAGGTTGTAAATTTGTTTTCATAACCAAGGCTTCTTCTGACCTCTTTGAGTGAAACACGTTCCCTAAGTTTAAATTTGTTTCGCGGAGCTTGGTAATCTTCATCAAAAATTTTAACAGCAGCTTCAAGTAATGAAATGTAAGTTCCGCCAACCTGCTTAATATCTCTGTAGAAACCATCCAGGATAAAAGGTTTCATGGGGTAGTTTTGTTCTATGCGTGATAATGCGATGCTAAGGATCTCTCCGCCTCTCAAGGAATCGGAGATAATGACCTCATCCAAAAACTGAGTTGACTTAGACATTTCGATAACCTGATCACCGGATATAGTCCAGGCGGGTGCTTCATAGGATTGATAACCAAGCATACTGATTACCAGTATATCATTGCGATAGGCTTGTGGAATGTGGAAGTCAAATTCACCCTGTAGATTGGTAATGGTACCAATCGGCCTGTTTTTTATTCCTATAGAGGCAAATGTGACGGGATCTTTAGACTCCCGATCGATAACTTTAGCACTGATGGTAATAGTTTGCGCAATGCTCACATTGCTCATCAATGCAAAACAACCGATAAAACAATAGGATACTATGATTCCTCCCTTAGCCATTTTGCTTAAAGATATAAACAATCCGACTGGCAAATGAGTGCTTCGGGCGATTGAAAGGTCATTTTAACCGCGGAAATATAATCTTCATCAGCTTTCTTGCCAAATCGTTAAATTTATGGTTCAATTTTTCTGATTTGAAATTTATTGATAACATACCCAGGATATGGAGAAGGGCATATCTGTTAATTTGCCTGTGGTATGCCATTAATTTTCTCATCAGTGTACTATTTGAGTACAAATTTGTTAATCCATCGCCTTATGTTTTCTGGAATGCGTTGTTTTTGTATGAAGCGTTGTGCGTTTTTATCATTCTGATTTTTTTGTGGTCGCATTGGCTTTCCAATTTCAGACCTTCATTTCAAATTTCTGCCCACGTATTCGGTATTCTCATGTTCTTTCTGATCATGGGCACGCTTTCTTATTACTTCACCGATTACCTGGATGGTCTTGTATATTTTGATCACTGGAAGGAATACATGCTGGAGCTGATGAGTTGGGATGCCCTTCGCTTTTATGATCAGTATATTATTACGGTGGGTATTTATTATGTGATTCGCTATTTTCAAGGATTGCAGCGACAGGAGCAGGAGAAAAGCGAGCTGGCAATCAAAAATAAAGAAATGCAAATTTCACTTTTGAAGTCTCAAATCAATCCGCACTTTCTTTTTAACACATTAAATTCCATCAGCACACTCATGCATTCCAGCAAAGAAAAGGCAAGACGGGTGATTACCCAATTGTCTGATATTTTCAGGTATGCACTCGATTCTCACAGCGATGAGATGGTAAAATTGATTCATGAAATAAATTTTATAGAAAACTACATTCGAATACAGCAAGTTCGTTTTGGAGAGCGATTGCAGTTCAAAAAAGACATTGATCCGGATTGCCTTGGAACCGAAATTCCGCCTATGATACTTCAGCCACTGGTTGAAAATTCCGTAAAGTATGGGATCGCACCAAAAGAGGAGGGGGGTACCATTTATTTAACTGTGCGAAGGGCTGGCCGTGTCATTTTTTTTGAGGTACGTGATGATGGACTTGGAATCAAGGCAAAAAAAATTATGGATGGCAGTTCAAGCGGTGTCGGAATGGCCAATACAGACCGGCGATTGAAAAGTTATTATGGACAGCAATCCGGTTTGCGTATTCGGGCCAATGAAAGCGGATATGCCGTTAGTTTTTTTATTGAAGAGAAAGAAAAAAAGCATAGAAAAGAAAAAATTGACTCAGAACCCAAACTAGTAAAACAAGCTGTATGAATACAACCTGCATAATAATAGATGATGAGAAACTAGCCCGTGAATTGTTACGTGAGTTTCTGGAAACGTTTACACAAATAGAAATAGTGGCAGAATGCGATAAGGGAAAAGATGCGGTCCTGGCCATCAACTCAATGAAGCCTGATCTGATTTTTTTGGATGTTCAGATGCCGGGCATGAATGGGTTTGAAGTATTGGAAGAAATCGATCATGATCCATACGTAATTTTTACTACTGCCTATGACCAATATGCTATCAAAGCCTTTGAAAAGAATGCCGTTGACTATTTGTTGAAACCATTGGATGAAGAAAGATTTAGCCTTGCCGTAAATAGAGCGCTTACCCGAAAAAAACTGGAGGAGAATAATATTGAAGAATTGCTAAAAGGCATCCGTACGGAAGCCAGGGATAGTTATGACTCACATATTTTTGTGCAAAAATCGGAAAAACTGTTTAACCTGCCGGTTGAAGAGATTATCTACCTGGAAGCTTCAGGAGACTACACCATTATCACTACAAAAACTGATCAGTTTGTGAGTTCTTCGGGTATTGGCAAGTTGGATGAAATCATGAACCCAGATATGTTTATTCGCGTGCATCGCTCTACCATCATCAATCTTAATTTTTTGAAGGAAATCGAAAGGCACTTCAATGGGGGAATGATTGTAAAAATGCAGAATGGAAAAAGTTTTCCAGTAAGCAGAACTTATGCAAAGGTGATTAGAAAAAAAGTTGTATAAACTACTTTTCTTCGAGCCAATTATTTTTTATTAACCACCGCGTGATAAATTGAGTGTATTCGTCTACATCTCTGGGTGTATTGCATAAGATCACAAAGAAAATTTCCTTTTCAGAAACTGTGACATAGTTGCATAAAAACCCGCCCTGGCTTCCGGTATGTCCCACTGTTTTAAATCCGTCTCGTGTTTTATCAATAAACCATGACCAACCGATAAACGGAGGAATAGAATCTTGCCAATCTGGCCAGGGTGTAATCGTCCTTGATCGAGCAATAATTGAATCTTTCAAAAACTTACTTCGTTGAAGCGCTAATTCATATTGGGCCAACTCCTCAACCGAACTCCAAACACCACCGCACTAGCCTGACGGCTATGGCCGGCAGACAGGAAATGCCCAAAGGCTGATTATCATTCCTTTGGGTCTGCTTGGCTGATGGGCATTTCATAAAGCAATTTATAACCCAACGGGGCATAAAAAAACCGTTCTGACATATTCAGAACGGTTTTCTTTGAAGTTTATCGTTGCTTACTTACTTGCCAACCTCGTATCTCCAGGTTCTTCCGTCTTTGTTGGTTATGGTAACCACGTTGTCGCAAGTACCATCTCCATAGTCGACAGTTATCTGTCTCCGGCCGTTACCAAATTTGATCAGTTTAACTCCTTCTACCGGAATGATTACACCTTCTTCAGCACACACTTCGCTGTAAACAAGTGGCTCAATGATTTCGACAGAGAACCCACGTCCATTAGGATGATTGATATCCTCTGTCGCATAGGCAATCAATCGGTCAAGTATGTTGTTGTCACGCAACTCACGATGACGCTTGCGGTGAATTCTTCTCTTCACTTCAGTGCCATCAGGCCATACGATAACAGCATCCATCTTTATTTCAAACACAAGTGAATCTTCTGATTCTGAAATATTGGTAACAGTGCGCAATCCTGAAATGGATACGCCATTGATGGTATAATCTACGAATTCAATGCTCCAGAATGAGCCTGGTAAAAACCACCTTCCCGAGAATTCTACTATAATTTTTCCGGTACGGATATTGTTTCTTTTGTCTTCACAACTATCGCCAAAGTCAATAACAATCGTCCCTGACTCTTCTGTACCGGTACGGGTAATTTCCGCACACACTAAGCGTGAATCGCCCTCATCGTCAGTGGCTACCTTGCCACCGGCGCTCCCGGATTCCTGCTCCAATACATTGGATACCAGGTTATCCGCATCTTCCAGATAAAATTCATCTAAATTATCTAGTTGTACACTTTCCTGATCTTCAACCGTGGTGTCTGCGCTCACGTTGTCTTCCGAACAGGAGGTCAGTATTAAAGCCACGAGACCCAGCGTCACGGCAAGCAATCTCCAGGAAGCAGCCGTTTTTTCTTTTGCAATCATTTTCAAAGTCTTCATCTCAGCAATTTTTTGGTTTCTGAGGGGTTAGACTCAAGAGTGCAGTCAAGGTTTAATGGCTAAATTATTTTTTTTGGAAAGACTTATTTCGTCCAAAATAAGTACTCCTTTGTCGCTTGGACTGAAATCGAAAATGATGCTTTTAAGGGCTTTAAGGGGAGCTGCAGACATGAATTGGTCTACTGGCAATTCAACTGTCTCCATCGTTGGCTCCCAAACATCACCATAATTTTCGGTATGAAGCCATCTTAATTTTACAAACTGAACTTTCAGACGGGGTTTTAATTTTTTTAGTTTACCGATATCCGCGATAGCCGTATTTCCCAGGCTGTCTTCAAGCTGAACTTGAAAATTTATAGTTGGATCGGCTTCGGACTTTTGATCTTTTTCCCCTCCGTATTTATTCAATTCATCCGGATTTCCCGGGGCCATTGAAATCATCAGTGCGTAAATACTATCGATGGGAATGGATTTTGAAAAATCAATTCGATAGAAGGTTTTAGTTTTTATTGAATCCTTAACCCAACCCAAAACAACCGCATTATTGGATTGTGTGTCTTTGTCTCTGAATTTCAGAATTTCTTCCCTCCAGATTTTTAAGTTATTGCCCGATAGTTTGCTGCCAGGTACAGTTCCGGTAGTTACATCTAGATCTTCCTCATAGGTAATAAGGTCAGTTGTATTGGAATCTTTATAGGTGTTGAGCATTAAAATTTCAGGCAGCCAGTCTGCGCCTGCCTGGCTATTGATGAATAGTGCACGATAGGTTAAGTTGTTGTTCAGTATGATTTCTGCAAAAGCAGCGATGTACACCTTGGCAATTTCGAGTTGATCTTCCATCGAAATTTGTGGCGCTGTGTTGAGCATCCTGTTGAACGGAGGCCCACTGTCGTATTTTCCCCAAACCGAATTGAATTGCCCGTGATTGGCGCCATGAATGTACAGCCCGGATTTAAAATGAAACACGCTGTCGGTAAAAGTGGTACGTTGGAATTGCCTGAATCCAAAGAAACTGGCTTCATCACTATCGTATGAGCCCTGTATTGACAAGTAACTAATGTTATTCAGGGAAATTCTTCTGTCATACCTTTTATCAGTTGGGGCAATTGCCACAATTCCTTTAATGCCGAAATTGAAATTGAATTTTTCGTTTGCATCATCCGGAAAATAAGGGAGCTGATTGAACTGTGCAGCAATAGGTGCCGCTTCTCCACCTCGGCTGTGCCCGGCAAGGATCACGTTATCCAGATCTGCCTTTTGATATAACTCATGGCTTTGATCGGTAGTCCAGGTTCGCCATTGCTCCAGGTGTTTCAACAAAAGCCAACCCCGTGCCGGCATTTCCTTACCCCGGAAATCACCAGACCATGTTGCATTAATAAAATTTTCATCTACGGATATGGTAATAAATCCCCTGCTTGCAAGTAATTCGCCCAGGTACGAATATCCGGGATCGGAATATTCTTCCATACCATGATTGCCATGAACGATCAGGATAAGGGGACAGTTATTTTTTCCTTCCGGCATCCAGACTCTGCCATTTATTGGAAATTCCTTATTGCCGAAGCCCCAGAATCGTTCCCGCCATTTTGCCTTTGACCCTTTCCAATCGGGTAGAATACGAGACGCGTCCACGGAACTGCTCTTGTATTTAACAGCATTGCCAAAAACTTCTCTGCGCTTATCTGTACCACTGCCATAAGTAAAATGTAACACCGGATAAGAGCCCTTCGCTGCGGGATTATCTATTCCATTTTGAGAAAGCAGTGGAGTGGAGGAAGGAGTGTAATCAAGCTTGTAGGGATCACTCCCTTCCCTTAGTAAAAAGTAAAGACAAAAACCGATGGCTAGCGTAGATCCGCCAATAGTCAGGTAATGCACTACCTTGGCTGAACTTGCATTCTTAATGACAACATATCCGGATCCAAAAAGGAAGATACAGGCGATGATAAGAATTAACGCGCCTGGATAAAAAACCTGATCCGGCAGACTAAACCGGATGAATCGGGTAAAAAGCAACGTCATGAAAGCAGCGAAAATAGAAGCAAAGGCAAACGTTGATGTGTTGGACAACCCAACATGAATTAATGAGCCTATTATTCGAAATATCCAAAAGGCAAAAATTCCCGTGACCAGTGCGATCGATGCGATTATCCATGAAGGTATGCCGGTATTGTAAAATGTGCCGGACAGTGTCATGATCAGCGCACTTAATGAAAGCAATCCGATAAATGCCCCACGCCAAAAAATCGTGGCTGGTGTTTTTTCTGTTGCTTGCTGGCCAATTAGTCCATGTATGTTTCTAATTAGTGGTTTCATTCATTAGGCTTTACGCTTTAAGATAAGATTTGTTATTTGTCGATCCGTACGTTTATCCATCAGCGGGCTATTTATCGTTTAGCGAACGGTCAGCTTTTCAAAGTAAAATGATTCCCCTGCTTTCTTTTGGGCAAGGTGGTTGATGGCCTCCGTAGTTACTTGTAATATTCTTGGATAGCCTCCGGTTGTTTGGCAGTCGCGCATTAAAGTGATCAGTTGACCGGAAGGTGTGAGCTGAACGGTGCCCGGCAGAACGGCTGAAGTAAGCATATTAAAATTGACGGGATAAGAAATGGGATTGCCCTTCAGCCGATATCCCATTCTGTTGCTCTCATGACGGATAGTGAAGTTAGTGCTAAAAATCAGATTTTCCTCTTGTGAAACCATATCGAATTCTGGCCCTGGGATACATGAGATTTGTGGTGAATGAAAGGCGGTATCAACTTGTTTTAAGGCTGTAAAAAAAGAAACTTCATTAGAGTGGTTCGCTATTTTAAGCCGGTCGCCTTTCCTTATTTGGCTTTGTAATGTAACCGGATGGTAATAGGAACGACTGTTCATTATCATTTCCGTTAGTATGCCTCCCTTTACCGCCAGGTAGCACCGGGCGCCAAACTTCAGGGCGCCAAATGAAATTATATCACCTTTATTTATGCTGATGGGTTTATTCATAGCAACGGGTTCATCATTCACCGAAGGCGACATGTCCCCTCCAGTGATACAGATCTGAGTTGAGGCAGAGAAGAGAAGTACAGGCCCGGATAAGGTAATTTCCATTACGGCTGCACCGAAGGGGTTGTTCAGCAGATGGTTTGCCAAGGTTGCACTTTTGCGGTCCATTGCTCCGGAGGTGGGAACACCATACTTACGAAAACCTAATCTTCCCAGATCCTGGATAGACGTGTAGAGTCCGGGTGATATTACCTCAATGGAATGCATCATATCAACTGAACTTCAAATTTGTCAGCGCTAACAGCAGCTTTAATTTGTTCGTATTCTATGAGATCAATAGAATAAAATTGTATTCGATCACCGGCTTGTGCGAAGCAGGGTGGATTTTTCAAAGGATCGAAAAATTTCAAGGGACTATTACCAATGATATTCCATCCGCCGGGGCTTTCAGAAGGATAAATTCCCGTTTGGGCGCCACCTATACCGACAGCGCCTTTGGCAACCTGAAGGCGCGGGGTACTTTTTCGTGGTGTATGAATTTTTTTCGACAAACCTCCCAGGTAGAGGAAGCCAGGTAGAAAACCCGTGAAGTAAATTAAGTACTCCGAATTGCAATGCAGGGAAATAATTTCATCTATGCTGATTTTTTTTTCGCTTGCCATTTCTTCCAGATCAATTCCAAATTTCAGGTTATAACACACAGGAATATTCCATCGTTTACTTTTCGCAGGCTGAGTTACAGGGGTAGTTGTAAGGATGTCGCCAATTTCATGGATGAGATCGTCTAAAGAAATTTGATTTGAGTCAACGATCAACGTCAATGAATGGTAGGTGTTAACCGTTTCAAGTAGCCCTCGAATCTCCTTTAAATCAATATTTTGCTGAAATTGGAGAATGTCTTCTAGTATATTTTCATCAATTCGGGGCGGCCACTCAATGAGTACAGCTGATTCTCCAAATTTTTTGAACGTGATATTATTTTTGCCCGATTTTTTCAATCCCAATATGGTTATCTGTTAATTTTTGGTGCAGGGCTGATACGATTTCCAGCGCTTGTGGATTGTCGCCATGTATGCACAGCGTATCTGCTATTATATTTTCAATTTTACCATTGATTGTTTTTACCTTATTTTCTTTGATCATCCTCATGACATGATCAAAAATTTCATCCACGTCATGTAAGGTGGCATTTTTTTCTTTTCTCGAAACCAAGGTCAGGTCATCATTGTAATTTCGATCAGCAAAAGCTTCATATTTCACGGTAATGTTTTTTTGCTGAGCTAACTTTGAAATAACCGAGTCATAGGGTGAATAGAGAAAAATATCCTGACCAAAAGCTTTCGTTACTTTAGTTATGACCTCAGCTGTTTCTTCATTTACGGCTGCCAGGTTGTAAAGCGCTCCGTGTGGTTTTATATGGCTAAGTTTCCCTCCGCAATTATCGATGATTTTCAATAACCTGTTAACCTGATCATAAATTATATCAAAAAGTTGATCAGGAGGCAATTGCATTTCGATCCTGCCAAAATTTTTTCTGTCGGGGAACGAGGGATGAGCGCCAATCCATGTTTTGTTATCCATAGCAAGTAACACGGTTTCTTTCATGATACGTTGATCACCCGCATGTCCTCCACAGGCAATATTGCAGGAACTCAGGTAAGGCATCAATAGGGCTTCATTTCCAATGCCTTCCCCTAAATCACAATTGATATCAATTGATTGTAAGTTCACTTGTTACTATTTTTTCGAACCCATAGAGAGGTACCCTGACCAATTTATAAACCAAAAACCTGAATTAAACTTTTGGATCCTAGTACAATGCTGAGAATAAAAATTAAAAGACCAATTACATTTTGAACCTTGGTGTTTACATAAGTCCCTAGTACGTTCGTCTTGTTCATTATCCATAAAACTATTCCCACAATGATGGGTAATGCAGCCCCATTTGCAATTTGAGCAAATTGAATTATTTCAATAGGATTAATTCCCAACGATGAAAAAATGACACCCAGTAAAAGGACGAACATCCACACCATTCTGAATCGGATACTTTTAAGACTGCCATTCCATCCAAGACAACCATTGGCTACATAGGCAGCTGCCAATGGGGCTGTGATGGCTGAGGTAATGCCCGCGGAAAATAATCCGATGCTGAGAAAATATTTTGCAAAACTTCCAAATAAGGGTTCGAGTCCTTTAGCAAGGTCTGCTGCGTTAGAAACTTCTGAGGTGGTAACGGTGCCGGCGGAGATAATTATCGCCATAGAAACCAAACCGCCTAAGGCCACAGAAATCAAGGTGTCCCTTTTGGCAAAACGCAAATCAGCATGGGAATTCCATTTTTCCTTTACCAAAGAGGCATGTAAAAATAAATTATAAGGCACCACTGTAGTTCCAATTAAACCTACGATGGTTAAAAGATTGGTTTGATTGACATCAGGAATAAACATTCCTCTAAAAATAGAAATCAAATCAGGGCGTGTAATTATGGCGGTAATTACAAATGCAATACTCATCAGAATGACAAGACCCACAAGCGCTCTTTCGATTACTTTATAATTACCAACAAATAGTATGATAAAAGCAATTGCCCCGACAACCAGGCTTAAGTAATTGAAGTCTGTTTGATTGATTCCAAAAAGTGTATTCAATCCCAATACACCGCCACTTATGTTTCCGGCTTCATAAATGGCGTTTCCTAAAACAATAGCGATGATGATCAACATCAAAATAAAAAACTTGATCACGGGATTTGTGATCTCACTTCGAATCACTTCAGAAAGACCTCTTTGCGATATAATCCCTAACCGTGCAGCCATTTCCTGTAACACGATGGTGGCAATGGTTGAAAGGACCATGGCCCAAAGTAATGTATAGCCAAACCGGATACCCGCTATCGTGCAAACTGTAACGGTGCCTGGCCCTATGAAGGCTGCTGCCACAAGGGCTCCCGGCCCGGAGTTCTTAAACCATTTTGACATGTCTTATCAATCTGATGATAATATACATGGATTGTTATTATTTATAAATGAACATTAGTGTCCATTTAAAACATTTGACGGAAGTTGCAAGCAACTGTAAATGTGTATGTTACAAGAGCAAAGTAGTGGTGACGACTTGATTCGGAGGATTTTCTTTGCACCTTTGCGCCTCCGCGGTAAAAACCCGGCAACGGCCACCATGATGGATAATACTAAATTCAAAACCGCTAAGACGCTGAGACGCAAAGTTTCCCTGGACGTTAATGATAAATGAAGTAAGATGAATTGATATTTTGTGGATCTATTTCAGGATTGCAAATGCACATATTTGGCAATCTGAATGTCTTGCACCGCAACGCCCGTGAGGTCAGCGATGGTTAGATTTGAATGTGAGTTTCTTTTTCGACCTTCTGCAATGTAGCTTCCCAATTCAATGATCTGCTTCTCTGTTATAATTTGTTCTTTCACCGCATTGCACAACTCGCCATGATCTATACATTGTGATGTACTGTCGGCAATTATGTCTGTGGCTTTCGCAAATAGTGAAGTTTCCAGCTCTTGCTTTCCCGGAGCATCGGCACCTACAGCTGTAATAAGTGTGCCAGGAAGCATATCTTCGCTAGAAATGATAGCTGAATGTGATGGTGTAGTGGTGACAATTAAATTACACACTCGTGTAAGCTCTCCCACAGAAGACACCGGTGTAATTTCAAAATCTGTAAGGGCTGCGTCTTTGCTGTATGCTTCGGCTTTCGTGAAAGATCTTCCCCAAACAAGGACCTTTCTGCAGTCCACAACAGACTTAAGATATTTCAACTGAAGTCTGGCTTGTGTGCCCGTGCCAATTATACCTATGGTGTTTACATTTTCAGGAGCCAGATGTTTGGCTACAACGGCACCGGCCAGGGCAGTACGTATATCCGTTAGATATCCTTCGTCAAATAAAACGGATAGCAAAGCCCCAGTCTTCTTATTGAAAACAAGCATCAACCCATTGCTTGAATTCAACCCAAGTTTTGGATTCTCATAAAATCCTGAAGCAATTTTAATGACATAAAAATCATCATCGCGGATATAACCGTATTTAATGTGCACATCGCCGGCTGGGTTTTCAAATGGCAAATATCCCACCGGAGGGACTACGACATTACCATTTGAGTACAGAACGAATCCGTGTTCGATTTGCTGAATTAATAATTCATCCGGGGTGCCTTCAATACAATTTTTAATTTGAGGTAAGCTGATAATCTTAGTCATCGCATACTACTTTTTTAAGTACACGCTCACTTACATTTCCTCCGCATATAATTGCGGCCACTTTCTTTCCTTGAAATTTTCCCTTTTGTTTAGTGATGGCAGCAACTGAAACTCCGGCTGAACCTTCAATGACCAGGTGATGACTATTCAACACAACCTTCATGGCGTTTAGAATTTCTTCTTCGGATACTAGTACATAGTCATCCACCAGCGATTTGCATAGTTCAAAAGTAATTGAGTCATGATCTATTCCACCTGCAGTGCCATCGGATAAAGTGGGTTTTTCTTTCACCTCTATGATCTTATTGGCCTGGATACATTCGTACATCACGGGTGCATGCGCAGGAAGGCATCCAATGATTTTTATTTGAGGATTAACGGTTTTAAGGTATGCTGCAATTCCAGCTATCAACCCTCCACCGCCAATGGAAACAAATACGGCATCAAGTTGTGGAAGTTGTCGAAATAGCTCAACGCCAATGGTGCCCTGGCCTGCAATGACTTCTTCATCGTTGTAAGGTGAGATATAAATTTTATTTGTCTCATCAGCCAGCTTTCTTGCATAAATTTCTGTTACCTCTCCGCTTTCTCCGTAAAACTCTACATCTACTCCTCTCTGCTTAATGGCTTCCACCTTTGCGGTCGAAGCTTTTGAGGGTAAAAAGATTGTGCCTTTTCTCCCAACTTCATTTAAAGCGTTGGCAACTCCCAATCCGTGATTTCCAGTAGATGCCGTAATGACCTCCCGTGAATCATCGGTTAATGAGAGTACCTTATTTAGAGACCCGCGTGCTTTGAAGGAGCCCGTAATCTGAATGTTTTCGAGCTTTAAATAAACTTGACAGCCGCTAGTTTTTGATAACGGATAAGAATATTCCAAAGGTGTTTCTCTGATATATGACCGGATATTATCCTCAGCTTTTTTTATTTTTTCAAATAGTTTTCCCCAAATTTTCTTCACAGGCGTTTAGTGGTTTTACTTGTATCAGTTTGTATTTTTTTATTCAATTCCTCTTCCCCCATTTCACGGGCTCTTGAGAGTGCTGAGGCCACTAAGCCTGCAGGAATGGTGACAACACCAACTCCAACAATTAACACAAAGAAGGTAAAAATTTTTCCGCCGGCCGTTATCGGGTATACATCACCATACCCTAGTGTTGTTATAGTTACCACTGCCCACCATAGACTATG
>CAYTBO010000018.1:26409-47905 GCA_964436055.1 uncultured Ohtaekwangia sp. | reverse complement strand
CTGCAAGCGATTTTATTCCGGAGTTCACCTTGAAGGCGGTATTGTTGGGATCTGTATTTGGGATCATATTTGGCGCGGCCACGGTATACCTTGGTCTTAAAGTTGGTCTTACCGTCAGCGCTTCTATACCCATCGCGGTGTTGGCCATCTCTATTTTTAAGAAAATGGGGAAGGCAACGATACTGGAGAATAACATTGTACAAACCATTGGCTCGGCCGGTGAATCCGTTGCGGCCGGTGTAGTGTTTACCGTACCGGCTTTGCTTTTTCTTTCCGGGGGTGAGGCTTACTTCAAATACTTTCAAATATTCGTGCTGGCGCTTGTAGGTGGTGTGTTGGGTGTTCTCTTCATGATTCCGCTGCGGAGATCATTAATCGTGAAGGAGCATGGTAACCTTCCTTACCCGGAAGGAACAGCCTGTGCCGATGTGCTGATGGCAGGGGAGAAGGGTGGAAAGTTGGCGAGAAATGTATTTCTGGGATTGGGTTTGGCTTTTCTATACAAAGGATTGATGTCCATATTAGGTTTGTGGAAAGATGTACCTCAATATGTTTTTGGTCGTAAGTCCATGTTACCAAACGGTACCGTTACCGCCGAGATCACACCCGAGTTGCTCGGAGTAGGATATATCATAGGACCCAGAATTTCCGGCGTCATGGTGGCGGGTGGTGTGGTTTCGTGGTTGGTACTCATTCCCCTCATTACGTTGATAGGGGATAATCTTACGGTTCCCATGCCTCCGGAAACGAGCATGCTTATTTCGGATATGTCCCCCAGCCAGATATGGAGCAAGTATATACGCTACATCGGAGCCGGGGCGGTTACATTTGGTGGAATCGTCACCTTGATTAAAACATTACCAACCATTGTAAGCGCATTCAGGGATTCTTTGAAAGACCTGCGATCAAAAGATGTAAATCAAAGTACGGAGAAATTAAGAACGGAGCGAGACTTTCCGTTGGTATACGTAATAGTAGGCTCTATACTGCTTATTATTCTTATGGCATTGCTGCCCAGTGTTCCCACTAATCTGCTGTCCGCCATCATGATTGTGGTATTCGGTTTTTTCTTCGTTACGGTAGCATCGCGTATTGTCGGATTGATTGGTTCTTCTTCCAGTCCAGTTTCCGGTATGACCATAGCTACCCTTATGGCTACCAGTTTGATATTCATTGGCATCGGTTGGACGGGAGATTATTATCAACCCATAGCGTTGGTTGTTGGCTCCATTGTTTGTATTGCATCGTCTATCGCCGGAGCCACTTCACAAGATTTAAAGACTGGATTTCTGGTGGGAGCAACTCCTGCAAAACAACAACTTGGCTTATTGATTGGTGTACTGGTTTCTACGGTAGCTATAGGCTTCACTCTTTTGTTGTTAAATGATACATTGGGTATAGGTGTGGTTACAGAAGACCACCCTAATCCGCTGCCTGCACCCCAGGCTACTTTGATGGCCACGGTAATTAAGGGACTGTTGAGTCAGAATCTTCCCTGGGGATTGGTCTTTGCGGGCATGGGCCTTTCCGCCGTTGTAGAATTGTGTGGCGTAAGTTCTTTGGCTTTTGCTGTAGGCGCCTACCTTCCCTTATCTACAACGTCACCTATTTTCATGGGGGGCCTCATTAAAGCAATTGCCGACAAGGTTACCAATCGCAAAGCGGAAGAAGCCGAGATCAGTTCAGGCGCTTTGTTTAGTTCAGGGTTGATAGCCGGCGGATCGTTGACGGGGATATTGGTGGCGGTATTACTTGGTACCAATGTTTCAACCGGCGAAGGGATGCAGTCCGTAATTGATGTGGTGCAGGGGACAATTCATCAGGTCATTCCTCAGGGAGGTGATCTGATAGCTATCTTGATGTTTGGAATACTGGCTTATACCACGTTCCGGTTTGCAATATCAAAAATAGAATAAAGCACTGCGCAGTTCCTGGTCTGCCAGGATGTGGATATTAACTATAGTGGGCGGCTTCAGAGCCGGCATCTATGATGTCTTTGAGTTGTTTGAGGGCGCGCTCTTCCGCTTCATGCAATTTGCCATCCGCATGCACGATATCAAACATATCCGTATAGACCTTATATTTCTGAGAGAACTTCACGTGGCTGAACTGATGGAACGTGTCTTGAATAAGGGTCTTTATGTCATGTTTATCGATGCTGGTATACTCGGCTACAGCTTCCTTGAGTTTTTTTCTGGGATCCGACTCTGTAGGAAAAAGCTTACGCAACTTTTCCATAATTGCTTTTTCTTCAGAAGGATGGTATTCGCCATCGGCATGGGCCATGTGTATGAACAGGAAGAGAACGAAATCTGCAAAGGTTTTGTGGATGACCATAGTAATTTTGATATCAAATTAAGCGTCAATTTAAACAAAAAAGGCTTCATCGTAAAATGAAGCCTTTTTTGTAAATAATTGGAGAAATTACATCATTCCGCCCATTCCACCACCCATAGCCGGTGCAGAATCTTTTTCTTCAGGTAGGTCAGAGACTACCGCTTCAGTAGTTAACAACATACCTGCAATTGAGGCTGCATTTTCTAACGCAAGGCGCGATACCTTAGTAGGATCGATGATACCTGCTTCGAAGAATGATTCGAACTTATTAATGCGGGCATTATAACCGTAGTCTTTCTTGCCATCACGAACTTTGTTTACGATTACTGAACCTTCCTGGCCTGCGTTCTCTGCAATTGTTCTTAGCGGAGCTTCAAGTGCCAGTCTCACAATGTTTACACCTGTAGCTTCATCTTCATTGATCGTACCAATGCTTTCCGCATCCTTCAGTGCTTCAATAGCGCGGATGTAGGCTACACCACCACCAGGGACAATACCTTCCTGAACGGCAGCCCTTGTAGCGTGCAATGCATCATCTACACGGTCTTTTTTCTCTTTCATCTCTACTTCAGTAGCAGCACCTACATAGAGGATTGCCACACCACCGGAAAGTTTAGCAAGACGCTCTTGCAATTTTTCCTTGTCGTAATCAGAGGTTGTTGATTCAACTTGTGCTTTGATCTGACCTACACGTGCCTGGATGTCGGCTTTTTTACCAGCACCATTTACGATGGTTGTATTGTCCTTATCGATGTTAATTTTCTCTGCACGGCCCAACATATCGAGTGTAGCATTCTCCAGTTTGAAGCCCTGTTCTTCAGAAATCAACTGACCACCGGTCAATACAGCAATATCTTCAAGCATTGCTTTTCTCCTGTCTCCAAATCCAGGGGCTTTTACAGCAGCTACTTTCAGTGAACCACGAATTTTATTTACTACCAGGGTAGCCAATGCTTCTCCTTCTACTTCTTCAGAGATGATCAACAGTGGTTTACCTGTTTGTGCAGTTTGCTCAAGAATAGGAAGTAATTCCTTCATAGCGCTGATCTTCTTGTCATAGATCAGGATATAAGGACTCTCCAATTCAGCTTCCATTTTTTCAGTGTTAGTAACGAAGTAAGGAGAGAGGTATCCGCGGTCGAACTGCATACCTTCTACGGTCTTTACTTCGGTTTCGGTTCCCTTCGCTTCTTCTACAGTAATTACACCATCTTTACCAACTTTATCCATTGCGTCAGCAATCATCTTACCGATGGTTTCATCGCTATTGGAAGAGATCGTAGCTACTTGAGCAATCTCATAAGAATCTTTTATTTTCTTGCTTTGCTTTTTCAGGTTTTCAACAACGGCAATGACAGCTTTGTCAATTCCGCGTTTCAAATCCATTGGGTTAGCACCAGCGGCTACGTTCTTAATTCCGTGTCCGAAGATCGCTTGCGTCAACACGGTTGCCGTAGTAGTTCCATCACCAGCAGCATCTGCAGTTTTCGAAGCTACTTCTTTCACCAGTTGGGCGCCCATATTTTCGATGGCATCTTTAAGCTCAATATCTTTAGCAACAGTCACACCGTCTTTTGTAACGGTAGGAGCGCCAAATTTTTTGTCAAGGATTACGTTTCTTCCTTTAGGTCCCAGGGTAACTTTTACTGCATCAGCAAGTTTGTCAACACCTCTCTTAATCTTGTCTCTAGCTGAGGTATCAAAAGTGATTTCTTTAGCCATAATTTTAGTGATTAGATTTTGTGGTTAATTAAATGATTCCAAAAATGTCAGAGTTGCGCATGATGAGGTATTCTTTCCCATCGATGTTAATTTCTGTGCCAGCATATTTGCCGTAGAGAACATTGTCTCCAACTTTTACGGTAACAGGCTTGTCTTTCAGGCCATCACCTACTGCAATTACTTTGCCCTTTTGAGGTTTTTCTTTAGCTGTGTCGGGAATGATAATCCCGGAGGAGGTCTTAGTTTCAGCTTCTGCTGCTTCTACCAGCACGCGGTCCTCGTTTGGTTTAAAGTTGATTTTTGCCATATGGATTCAAATAAGTTTTGTTGAAAATTTTAAAAGTTAACAGCTCGTGACTGTCCATTTTTATGCCATTTTGTAAATCTGACCCTTTAGCAGACAGTTTTGCAGAGCAAGGATGTAAAGGTCACAATAATCCGGGAACATGTCAGTATCTGACGAACAAAATGGCAGATATGTCATATTTCATGCAATTTTCGTATACTAGGCATTGAAAGTATCGTTTTTAGCTGGGGGTAGGTTAATGGGCATAACCTTGTACTTGAAAAAAATTGTAAACTCAAAAAATACGATAACCTTAAAATCAATATATGAATACGAAGCTGAAAGAAAACTGGTTGACTGAAGGTCTGATTGATTTCGAGTACAAAAAATACATTTTGCTAGCTTACCTCAAGGAGGTAAAAGAGTCCTTTCAAAAGGTAGAGCTCTACCCGTTTTTGTCCGACATGGTATACCACTACCGGAACCTGCTGGCCATACATGCCAAAAAGTCCATGATTTACGATGCCTTTCCTAAGGAGCTTTCACCGGAGGATTTGGAAAATCTGGAACTTAATTACAAGACCATTCTCGAGGACGATGCCATGATGAAGGAGATTGAATCCATCATTGAATTTGCTATTCCACAATTAAAGACCCATCTGGAGCAAGGGTCTGTTATTTATGAATACGTAGAGTCGAAGTGTGAGATAGAACCCATTGGGCTCACCTCGCTATCCGTAAATGAGGGGTATTTGTTCATCACACAGCCCCCTGAAACTGAGACTAAGATTTACCGCTATCATACAACTATTTTTGACAACAGTTCGGACAATCTGCGGGGAATCAATCTTCGTTATATTCTAAATGAAAAACGAAGCATCACCAATTCCTATGAGAAAATAAAGTTGAAACTTATTAAAGAGTTTACGGATTTGCCCAATCCCGCTACGTATCTGATTCTGTCAAAGCTGAGATTTCCGTTCATGCCCACCTTGATGCCTATAGCCAAGCGAATGCTGGTGAAGCAGGTGTCGCAGGCAGCTTAAGCTTAAGTCAGGAAACTACTGAACCGTGGTATCCGATGGTGTTTCGATCCTGTTCAGATCCAACCCAGGTGATGTTTGTTGTTCTTTAGCTCTTTCAAGTAATTCATCTGCTTGATTGCCGGAAGGAGTGGTGAAGTTAGTAGCCAGCGAAAATACCATAATGGCAATGGCAAAGCCCCACGTAAGGCGCTCTAGCAAATCACCTGTTTTCTTTACACCGATCAGGTTGCTGGCTCCGGATCCACCAAACTGGCCGGACAAACCACCTCCTTTTGAGTTTTGAGCCAACACGACCAAAACAAGCAACACGGCTGCAACAAGAACGAGACTAATAAATAGGGTATACATAAACTTAAGCTGTCAATTCTTCTATTTGAGCCGCAAAGTAAGCCTTTTTTTGGGGAAACTTCCAAATCAACTTCTTCAACACTTCTACCGCTTTTTCCTTTTTCCCCTGCTTGATGAGTATTTCAACTAAAGTTTCGGATACGACATTTTCACTAAATACGCTGCTGCTTTCCGATAAGTCTGTATCAGTTGGTGTCAGTTGCTGACCAATTTTATTCCTGGGTATATTTGGTTTAGATTTAATGAATTGATCAATTATATCCAGCTGTTCCTTTTGCTTCGGGTCACTTGGTTTGATTTTTTTTTTCGTGCTTTTGATTTCTGCGATCATACCTTCATCCGGATCGGTTTCTTTTGGGGTCGGCTTGCCGGAGCCGCTTACTATGGATTGAATGGGCTTGTCTTTATTTTTGGTTTTATTTGCCGTTGGCGGGGGTAATTCAAAACCGTCTGCCGCGATTTCAAAGTCGTGTCTAAGTTTTTTTAACTTTTCCAGATCACTAAACAACTCATTGATCAGATCATCACCGGTGAGGTCTGTTCTTTCTAACTCCTGGTAAGGCTTGGTAATCAATGTCTCCTGTGCAATCAACTTGCCTGGATGAGTTTCAGCGGGTGTAGCAATTGGAGCGCCCTCAACTTTCTCCGGTATGGAGATACGACCACTTCTTGGTGCAGTGACAAATGATTTTAAAACCGAACGGTCAGATGAATAGACCGCGGCAGTATTCATTTGAGCTTGTTTATTGGGTAAATCATTGATATAGGCACCTCTGGCTACAAGGCTATGTAAGGCTTGTGAGTAAGGAAAGGCGCACTGAATTTCTTCTATTTCACCTGTTTCTTCCGCAGTTAGTGAGGCGCTATTTTTAACAAGAAATAGGAATCGGTCTTTTTCCACAAACTTTGTAAAGAGGTGAAAGTAAATGTAATAGAATTTACAAACTCAAGCAACAGTTGACCGATAAGCTAGCAGCATGGACTTGATATTACCAGTTTGCTACGGTAGCATTAAAAATATCCAGCAGGATCTGGTCAAAAATAGTTTCCTCAAGTTGCTCCTGAATACTTGTAATATCCTGCGTATTTGGAAAATCCGCATAAAATGAAAAGGTCCTGTCTTTGAAACTGTTCTTTGGTTCAAGGCTATCTTCGTAAGTTGCTTTGACTGCGATGGTAAGGCGTGTGAGGGCTGCAGCGTCTGCAAATTGGTTGTTTCCGGAAGCCACCGGTGCAATAGGTCTAACGGCATATTCCACAATTGCGCCCTCAATCCGCAACTGCCCCTCCTGCGACACTACGCTGAGATTTGAATTTCGTTGATAAAAATCTTTTAAGCTGTTGGTAAAGTTTTGAGCAATATTGGCAGGTGCCAGGTCTGTGTTATTAAAAAATTCCTCCACGTGAATGGTATCCGCTGCAGTAGAGGCTCCCGTAAATGAGTATACCCCACAACCCCACAGTACTGTCGCAAACACCAAAGCAGAGATATTGATCAGTTTACTCTTCAAGTTCGTATTGTTTAATTTTCCGATACAATGTTCTTTCCGAGATACCAAGATCCCGGGCGGCATATTTGCGCTTGTTGTTGTTCTTACGCAAAGCTCGTTGAATTAATTCTTTTTCTTTTTTTTCAATTGAGAGGGAATCGTCTTCAGCCGTATGACTGATATCCTGTACTTCTTCATCTTCAACAGGCGCCTTGTTTGGCGTCAATACCCTGACCGCCTCTTGAATTGGTTTTATTTCTTCTTCAATGCCTTCAAACAGATTTGAATGCTCTTTCACGATTTGTGCGGTATGGGATGAGTCGGTAGCATTTTGCAAGACGATTTTTTTCAGATCATTCACATCTTTACGCATTTCAAACAAGACTTTGTACAAAATGTCTCGCTCGGATATATTTTCCGAAGCGCTCAGCTTATAAAGTGCCGGCAAAAGTGAATCTTTTGGAAGGTATTTTTGAAGTTCGAATTGATCAATTTCCTTTGCATCAGGCGAAAGAACAGAGATTTGTTCAACCAGGTTTTTTAATTGACGAATATTTCCAGGGAATCGGTACTTCAGTAAAAGTACTTTTGCATCTTCCGTAAGCGTAATGGGCTTTACTTTGTATTTCTCTGCAAAATCCGATGCAAATTTTCTAAAAAGTAGCTCTACATCCTCGCCACGTTCCCGCAGTGGTGGCACATAGATGGGCACGGTACTTAATCGATAGTAAAGATCCTCACGGAATTTCCCGTCTTCTACATATTTCATCAAGTTTACGTTGGTAGCGGCCACTACCCGAACATCGGTTTTCTGTACTTTGGAAGATCCTACTTTTATGAACTCCCCATTTTCCAATACCCGTAGTAATCTTGCTTGTGTGCCGAGTGGCATTTCACCGATTTCATCCAGGAATATGGTTCCACCATTGGTTACTTCAAAATATCCTTTTCGCGCTTCATGGGCTCCTGTAAATGATCCTTTCTCATGACCAAATAACTCTGAGTCGATGGTTCCTTCTGGGATGGAGCCGCAGTTAATGGCTATGAATTGACCGTGCTTGCGCGGACTCAGATGATGAATGATTTTTGAAAATGATTCTTTTCCGCTGCCACTTTCTCCGGTTATCAACACTGACATGTCCGTAGGGGCTACCTGCATGGCTACCCGCACGGCATTGTTGAGCAGGGTAGAGTGCCCGATTATTCCAAACCGTTGTTTTATGCTTTGAATTTCTGAATCCTTAATTGTCATATCTACGCAACTATCTTTCCCAATAAGGTACCTCCTGTACAGGAAGTCACCAATACATTTACATATTCTCCTTTTCGGTTTTCGTTAGACTCGAACACCACCACTTTGTTGGCGGAATTTCTTCCCTGCAATTGTTTTGATGATCGCTTGGAAGTTCCTTCTATTAAAACTTTAAAGGTTTTACCAACATCCAGCTTGTTTCGCATGAATGATAGCTCATGCTGCTTATCAATAATTTCCTGAAGGCGTTTCTTCTTCACCTCAATGGAAATATCATCTTTCAGTTTTTTCGCAGCCAGTGTTCCGGGTCGTTCTGAATAGAAAAACATATAAGAGAAATCGTACTTAACCTCATCCATCAGGGTTATTGTATCCCTGTGTTCCGCTTCAGCCTCCGAGCAAAACCCGGTAATCATATCCGATGATATTCCGCAATCCTCACCCAATATTTCACGAATTCGTTTTACCCGACCGAGGTACCATTCGCGGGAATATCCACGATTCATGAGTTCAAGAATCCGGCTGTTTCCACTTTGCACAGGTAAGTGAATGTAGTTGCAGATGTTCTCATGCCTGGCTATTGTGTAGAGTACCTCATCGGTAATGTCTTTAGGGTGGGATGTGGAGAATCGGACCCGCAGATCAGGATGTACCAACGCTACCCTTTCAAGGAGGTTGGCGAAGTTTATGATTTCACTTGCACCATGCTTATCAAGCCAGGCTTTGTTGTTTTCTGCGGCACTCCACGTGTAGCTGTCTACATTTTGCCCCAGCAGGGTCACTTCCCGATAACCTTGTTCAAATAGTTCTTTGGCTTCAGCTACTATCGACTGCGGATCACGGCTTCTTTCTCGGCCACGGGTAAATGGGACTACACAAAATGAGCACATATTGTCACAACCCCTCATAATGGAAATAAAGGCTGTGACCCCATTTGAATTCAACCGTACCGGACTGATGTCAGCATATGTTTCTTCCCTGGAGAGGAAAGTATTCACCGCTCTTGAACCTTCATCAACCTGGGAAATCAGCCTGGGTAAATCACGGTAAGCATCGGGTCCTGCAACGAGGTCAACGATTTTCTCTTCCTCCAGCAATTTAGTCTTCAAACGCTCGGCCATACAGCCCAAAACACCAACCATAAGTTCAGGTTTCCGCTTTTTGAAACCATTGATATGATTAAGGCGGTTTCTGACGGTTTGCTCTGCCTTTTCACGAATGGAACAGGTGTTCAAAAATATCAAATCCGCTTTCTCAATATCGGAGGTTGTATCGAACCCTTCCTTTGAAAGAATCGATGCAACTATCTCACTATCAGAGAAATTCATCTGACAGCCATAGCTTTCGATGTATAGTTTTCTTTGCAGTCCTGTGGAGATATCTGGAGATGTCCTTACCTCACATGCATCTTGGTTTGCATCCTCTACTATCCCTATATCCTGAATCAAATTCTCCATCTTACCTATTTGAGGACGCAAATTTAATGTTTTTAGTGTTCAAAAGTGACATCTTGTCATGTTCTTAGTTAAGGAAATTTTACATCATAAGATCATTGTCAATCTCGGAATTGACTTGTGAAATAGCCGCAACTCCGTTACTAATTATTACAGTAGCAAAAAGTCTAATGAGTTTTTCTGAGCTTAATGCTACTTTTGCATCAAAATCAGATAAGGAATGGCGATAATTAAGTCAGTGAGAGGGTTTTCTCCAAAACTGGGAAGTAATTGTTTTCTAGCGGAGAATGCCGTTGTTGTTGGAGAGGTGACCCTGGGAGATAATTGTACGGTGTGGTTCAATGCCGTAGTAAGAGGAGATGTAAATACCATCACCATAGGGAACAATACGAATATACAGGATGGTGCCATCATTCACTGTACCTATGAAAAGTCCAAAACTACAATTGGGAATAATGTTTCAATAGGTCATACCGCGGTTGTTCATGGCTGCACGATTGAGGATAACGTGCTGATCGGTATGGGCGCCATTGTGATGGATGATGCCGTAGTAGGTGAGGGGTCGGTTGTAGCTGCTGGCGCCGTGGTGCTGGCTGGAACTAAAATAGAATCTGGTTCAATTTATGCCGGCATGCCTGCGAAAAAAGTAAAGAACATCGGTGCGGATATGTCAGCCGTAATTGACCGGACAGCGAGGAATTACCCTATGTATGCCGAATGGTTTAAGAAGAAATGAAAGATTTGTGGATTAGGAAGTACAAGCTATTTTTTGTGATCTCATCAATGCTGATTGTAAGTTCAATAGCTTTTTTTATTTGCTAATCTATCCGAAAAACAGGATTGAAATAATTCCTATCAGTGCCAATGGCTATATGCTGAACCAGGTTTTCGTAGGTAGGCACATCCCTTACAGGCACAGGATAGAAAGGGGTAACCTTAGCAGCTAATTATCGTTTCATTTTGGTGCCGTGATTACGCAAATAAAACAATGAGGGAGGGTTTGTAAATAAAGCACAACTATAATTGGTATTCTTTCAAACTTATAGAAGGAGGTCTATATTTGCCGCCTTAAACCTATTGCATTATGAAGAATGTTACCATTATCATCAACATAGGGCTTGCCCTGGCTGTTGGAGTACTTTATTATCTGCATTTTAACAGCAAACCCGGAAATGGGGCAGAGAAAGAAGAACCAAAAGGAATAGAGGGCGAATTTAAGATTGCGTTTATCAATTCTGACACGGTTTTAAAACATTTTAACTTCTTCAAAATAAGTCGTGATAAACTTGAGGCAAAGGGTAAACAGATGGATAATGATCTCAAGAATAGAGCAAATGGCCTCCAGCGCGAAATCACCAATTATCAAAACACTGTTTCGAATCTTACCATAGGACAAGCTAAGGCTATTGAAGAAGACCTCACTAAAAAACAACAAAATTTAAGGCTATACCAGGAAAGTCTAGGTCAGGAATTGGCCATGGAGGAGAGCAAACTCAACCAAGAGTTGTATGAAAAGATAACTTCTTACCTGAAGGACTATGGTACAAAGAATGGTATTCACGCCGTATTCAAATTTGATCCATCCAGCGATTTGCTTTTTGCAGGGCAAACTATGGATATTACCCAGGAGATAATAGAAGGACTGAACGCTACCTTTCAGCAAGGTGTAATGCAGGCGCCGGACTCCACCAAGACTAAGTAACTAGGTTGCTCACATTATAGCCAATGAAGCCGGATTGCCTCCGGCTTTTCTTTTTTCTCTTATTTGTTTTAATTTTCAAGTCATGAAGTCTGTGTTGAACCTATTGAATGTTAAGGCCGAAGAGCAATCTCAGGTAGCACTGATGCTAGGCACAGGTTTCTTCATGGGTATCTTTATAGCAACCTATACAGTCACCGCTGAATCGCTTTTTCTCAATCAACTTGGAGATCAACTGGATAAGGCATTTCTCGTTTCCGGTATTTTTGGAATTACCTCTACAGTTATTTTTTCCTTCTTCCAAAACAGAATTCGGTTCAGCTCGCTAACCACGGTAAGTATCCTGTTGATCGTATTTTTTACAGTGACCGTTTATGTCATGTACAATTTTGGTAATCCGGATTATCATGATGAGGTACTTTTTACCATGTACTGTCTGACGGGTCCGATGACGGCCGTGTTATTGCTTTGCTACTGGGGTATTTTTGGAAGGCTATTCAATTTCCGTCAGAGCAAACGCATTATAGGATGGATTGATACAGGACAATTGGTTGCTTCTATTCTGGCGTTCTTCCTTATACCACTGACGGCTGTTTACTTTACTGAAACATCTAATTATCTGATTATTTGTGCCATCAGCATTTTAGTTTCAGCAATTTTATTTTTTATCATTTCGTTTCATTTCCCACTTACTAAAAATGACCCTGGAGAATTTGAGTCGCAAGTAAGAAAGGAGACTTCTTTTTCAAGAATATTTAAAGACCCTTATGTATTGCTGTTAAGCGTTTTCCTTGTCATCTCCATGGTGACATTTATTTTTAATCAATATGCTTTTCAGGATCTCGTTAATAAGCAATACCCAAACGAACGTGAGCTTACAGACTTTCTTGCCTATTTCAATGGATCCATTTATTTGTTTAGCTTGATTATGCAAACATTTGTAAATGATAAAATCATTGGCAGTTATGGAATTCGGGTTTCCCTGTATGTCCTTCCTGTGATCGTAGGAATATTTGCAGTCGGAGCTTTGTTCACTGGAATCATTTTTGGTTACGACCTGGCCCTTACACCTTCTACCTTTATTTTCTTCTTTTTATTCATGGCGCTCACCAGACTTTTTAATGCTACCCTGAGGGATTCGCTAGAGACACCCGTATTCAAATTATTATTCATTCCATTGGATGAAAGGTATCGTTTTGGCATTCAGGCAAAAGTTGAAGGTGTGGTTAATGAGTCCGGAAGGTTTATCGCCGGTGTTTCCATATTCTTACTTGCCTTAGTTCCATTTTTTAAGATTCTCTTCATTCCGGGAATTATCCTGTTGTTGCTTGTTGCTTATTTTATTGTAGGGGGCAAGTTGTATAATGGATACAGAAACAAAATCAGGGCAAAGCTGGAAAGTGCTGATTTTCAGCAGGATAAACTCGAATTGGGGTATACTCAAATTACGGAAAGGCTTGAAAAATTTCTGGAAGCACAGCAAACCTCGAAAGCTATCTTTTCATTCAAACTATTGGAAAAAATAAATCCGGGTCAGGTATCCTTATGGATAAACAGCTTGATGAAAAATGAATCCGAGGATGCCCGTGGATACGCACAAACACGTATGAATGAGTTGAACGGGTTATCTGTTTCGGATCGTTACGTTATCCGTCTCAATAGCAGCCAGGTTCCCGATTCTGATAAAAACATTCTTACAAAGACAGATGTTGATCAGATTTTATCGAGTGGAGGTGATATCAGGAAGCAACGAATCCAGAAGTTAGCGCGTTCTGCTTCCTCGGAAGACAGGCAATATGCGGCTGAATTGTTGTTGCATACTTCATCAGATGAAAATATTTCCTTTCTGCTGGAGCTCCTGCATGACAATGAGTATGCGGTTCGAAGCACGGCCATCCAAACAGCCATGCAAAAGCACAATGATGAAGTAATCATGGCGCTTATAGAATGTTTAGGGAATCCTGTGTATGGAAATCAAGCGATGGGTGCGCTGGTGCGTATTGGCGGAAAAGCACTCAATGTTTTGGAAGTCACTTTTTACAGATACAGTAACAATACACAGGTGTTGATCCGAATTATTCAGGTAATGGGAAGAATTGGAGGTCAAAGGGCCAAAGACCTGCTATGGAGTAAAATTGATTATCCAGATAAGGTTGTTGTTTCTCAAGTGCTTTTGTCTATGGGTGTTTGTCGATTCAAAGCTGGAATTTCTCAGATCACAAGAATTAAATATGCTATTGAATCGGATATTGCTGATATCAGCTGGAACCTGAATGCCATATTGGAAATAGGCGCAAGCGGAGATGCCAAGATTATCAAACAAGCGCTCGAACGGGAAATACTGAATGACATTGAACACATATACATGCTATTGACCATGCTGTATGATACGCGATCGATACAACTGGTGAAAGAAAATATTGAAAGTGGTACGACAGAAGGAACAACTTATGCCGTTGAACTGCTTGATGTTTTCTTATCCGAGGCATTAAAGCAAAGGGTAATTCCTGTTTTGGATGACCTGTCCATTACAGAAAGAACAAACAGGCTGGATCCATTTTATCCCCGGATGAAGCTCGATGAAAGACTTGTACTTAAGTTTATAATTAACAGAGACTTTACACAATCAAACCGGTGGACAAAAGCTACCGTGTTGCATCAGATTGGAATTTTAAAGATTGCCGACTTTAAGCTGGATTTGATTGCGCAGCTATTCAATTCAGACAGGCTGATAAAGGAGGTGGCTGCCTGGGCCCTGTTCCAAATAGATGAAAAAGAGTATCAGGAAAACGCATCAAGACTGGGAACCGAGGCAAAAAGGATGCTGGATGACGTGATTTTTCACAAAGAGCATCAAACCCGACAGATGGGTTATGATAAGGTTATGTTTTTTAAATCGATTCCAGTTTTCGAGGGTATACCGGGAGTGGCGTTATCAAACCTTGCTGACATTTCAGTTGAGCATATGCTCAAACCTGAGGAATCACTGATTATAGACAGTAAAGTCAACAACAACTTTTACATCCTTTATAGAGGGGAGGTATCCTTCTACGAAAAGGGACAAATGGCGGGAACGTATTCAAAAGGACAATTTATAGGAGAAATGGTATCCAGCTCGGGATTTCTTAATACCTATGCGCTAATCGCCAGGGAGGAGACCATTTTGCTAAAGATCAATAAAGATCAGTTTTATGAGCTTTTGGCTGACAATGTGAAACTTGCAGATCGGATTTTGGAATATATCTGATTTTATCTAAATTTCAAAGATTTTAGGAGCTATATACAGTATTTTTAGGCTCGTTATAACATTTTTTAAACTGCAGCAACCCGGATGAATATTCGCAATTCGTTTGCTTCTTTGCTAAATTTCAAATCCCATTATTAGGATCAATGCTAAACTATTCTGTCCAGGTTGGTGAGTATGAGGATGAGGCATCCGGTCCGCAAGAGACCGAGGGAGGCTTCACATACAACCCATTTCCCGGATTAAGACCTTTTACCATTGAAGAGAGTCATCTGTACTTTGGTCGGGAAGGGCAAGTAGATGAAATTCTGGTAAAGCTTTCCCAGCATAGGTCAGTCACCGTGATGGGATATTCTGGTAGCGGTAAATCCAGTTTGATGCATTGCGGATTGGTACCTGTGCTTTATGGTGGCTTCATGACCCAAACGGGTCCTCACTGGCATGTGGTAGCAGCCAGACCAGGCACTTCCCCCATTGTCAATCTTACCAATTCAATAGTTAATTATCAGATTCAGCATAAGCTTATTGATGAAAGTGATATAGAAATTCACAAGTCCATTATTACTTCTGTACTACGCAGCGGACCTGATGGATTGGTTGAAGTTTCAAAATACCTGCAGTCGGATAAAACCGAAAACATATTCCTACTCATTGATCAATTTGAAGAACTTTTCAGGTACGATGATGCCGGTGATCAATACGCCAATGATGCCACAGCCTATGTTAACCTTATTCTAAATGCTGTAAATCAGAACAAGGTACCTGTCTATGTTGCCATTAATATGCGGTCTGACTTCATTGGGGAATGTTCTGCATTCACAGGGCTTACCCAGATGATCAATGCCAGCAACTATCTGGTGCCGCAAATGACCAGGGAGCAAAAGCGAGTAGCCATTGAAGGACCTGTAGCTGTAGGTGGAGGAAGGATTTCACAGCGACTGGTCAAGAAGCTGCTTGCTGACATCGATAATCATCAGGATCAACTTCCCATTCTGCAACATGCGTTAATGCGTACGTGGGACTACTGGGTAGTGAACAGGGAGCCGGGCGAACCTATGGATCTCAGGCACTATAATTCCATAGGAAAAATTGAACAGGCACTTTCCCTGCACGCCAACGAAGCCTTTGACGAACTCTCTTTGAGGGAGAAAGAAATCGCCGGGGTATTGTTCAAAAACATTACGGAAAAGACTGACGACAATCAAGGCATGAGACGCCCTTGCAAGGTAGGTGTAATAGCTGAAATCGCTGAGGCCAACGATGAAGATGTAATTAAGGTAGTTGAGAATTTTCGCAAGCCAGGCAGGTCTTTTGTGATGCCTGATTCCTCCGTTAAACTCTCTAGGAATTCGATTGTAGAATTGTCTCACGAGAGTATGATGAGGATTTGGAATCGGTTGTCTACCTGGGTAGATGAAGAGTCTGATTCAGCCCGAACATACAAACGGATTTCTGATGCGGCGGCCATGTACCAGATTGGCAAGACCGGCTTGTGGCGACCGCCCGATCTTCAACTTGCATTGAATTGGCAGAAGAAGCAACGACCAACAAGGTCTTGGGCTCAGCGATATGATGTAGCATTTGAACGAGCTATTGTTTTTCTGGACACTAGCCGGATTACCTACGAAGCCGAACTCAAGAATCAGGAATTACTCCAGCGCAGAATACTGAGAAGAGCTAGAATTACGAATGTGATTCTGACCATTTTTTTGTTAATAGCAATTGCATTTTTCTTTTACGGATTGACACAACAGTTAGCTGCAGAACGTGAGGCTTTAAACGCCAGAGAACAAGAGCGAATAGCGCTGGAAGCCCGTGATGAAGCCGAACGACAGAAAATCACAGCCGAAGAGCAAACCGCATTAGCAACACAGCGTCTTTTGGATGTACAACGATTAAACTCACAGCTAACGGAAGCCATCAGAAGGGCAGTAGTGGCACAACGGCAGGCTGAAGAAAACTTTAAGATAGCAGAGGAACAACGAGCTATTGCCGATGAGCAAAGAGTAATTGCCGAAGATGCAATGGTAGCGTTTAAAGAGCAGTATGATCGGGCAGAAACTGCGCTCAAGGATGCCAACCGATTACTTTACTTATCCGTAGCGCAGTCTATGGAGGCTAAATCCGTAGGAATCGATGATCCGGAGTTGGCAGGACTCTTATCTATGCAAGGATATCTTTTCCATACCAAGTATGAAGGAAAACGATATGACCCTTATGTATTCAGCGGATTGTATTATGCTATGGCCAAACTTTCTGGATCAAATTATAATGCACTATTCGTCCCCGGAAATTTGCGCAATAGAATGTACGCCCTTGCAGTTTCAAGACAAGGTAACAGATTCTACACCACGGGTAATGATGGTCGAATCTTCGGAGGTGATTACCTCAATCATAAGTTGGGTGACCAAATCGGAGCAAATCCTTTTCCAAACAGGGTGTTGGAGCTGAGTATGGACGAGAAATACCTGGTGAACGGAAGTGATTCAAGTTATATACAGGTTTACAATCTTGAGACGAGTGGAAGACCTTTGCAGATAGAAGGGCACAATGGATTTGTCAATTCCATTAAATTTTTACCGGATGATTCAGGGTTTATTTCATCCTCGTCAGATCGTACGTTGAGAATTACAAATCATAAAACCGGCGCCAGTCAATTGTTGGTTTCATTGCCGTTTGACCTAAAGTCAATTGACATCAGTGGCGATGGAAAGTGGGTGGCGGGTGCCGCTGTTTCCGGAGAACTTGTACTCGTCGATATTGTCAGGAAGACTTATGAAACCGTAGTTAAGGTAACTCCAAACAGGGTGCTTTCCGTAGCATTTCATCCAACCCGAAACCTTGTCGCATTCGGTGTAGAAATTCTGAACGATCGAGGTATTCCCATTAGGGGAATGGTAAAACTTTATGATATAGACCAGGCAACTGTAACCAAAGAACTTTCGGGTCATCGTGCGGGTATTTCTGATATTGAGTTTAGCCCTGATGGCTTACTGCTTGCAAGTGCGGGTCTTGACAGAAAGCTGCAAATGTGGGTAGTAGATCAGGAAGAAGACTTGCCGATTTTGATGGATAACAACAATGGTAATATTTGGGATATTGGATTTGCAAGGGATTCTAACTACCTCATTGCATCTTGCAATAACGGTGAGATCAGAATTTGGCCAACAAATACAAAAATGCTGGCAGAGCAGGTTTGTCCAAAGCTTACCAGGAATTTGAGTCCGGAAGAGTGGGAAATTTATGTGGCAAATGGAATTACCTATGAGACTACATGCAAAAGCTTGTTGATTAGCGATTTTTAATAACTCATGAGATATCTTTTAGTTGGCTTCATGCTGGTTTTTAATTTGACTACTGTTCATGCGCAAGAACGGATAGATTGTTTACAAACCCTGGCAAGGGCAAATGAAGAGTTTAATGCAGGTCATTTTTTTGGTATTCCAACCTTTTTGAAAGAGTGTTTGGACAAGGGGTTCACCAATGAGCAAAGGGTACAGGCCTATCATCTGCTCACACAAGCCTACTTGATCCTGGATGACCCCATTGCGGCCGAAGACAGCTATCTCAAATTGTTAAAAGCCGATCCGGAATACATAGCCACGCCTGATAAAGATCCTATCGATTTGGTTTACTTAAGTAAAAAATTTACCACCACACCTATTTTTACCCCTCATTTCAGAGTAGGTGGTAACATTGCCATGGTACGAACCATTTATGAAATCAATTCCGAAGGGTACGATGTAAGCCGCAGGAATAGTCTAAAACCTGGTTACCACTTCGGTGCGGGAATAGATTGGAATATAAACGATAACCTGAGCGTTGGAGGTGAGATTGATTTCTCTTTTAAATCTTTCAAGGCGACCAGATCAGGGATTTCATTAGATGATGTTCAGGAGGCAACGGAAAGACAGACTTGGTTTGATATTCCTTTTTATATTAAATACAGGCATAATTTAGGCAAAATCAGACCTTATGGGTATGCGGGTTTTGCCATCAATATGCTCCTTAGCGCAAGGGTTGAACTAAGAACAGAAAATCTAAGTCCGACATTATCAGAGACAGGTTCCCGCGTAACCACTGAAGGACCAGATGTAAATATTAGGTTTCAAAGAAATTTTATCAACAGATCGTTGGTGGCTGGTGGAGGCGCATATTACAAAATTGGCCAGGATTTTTTATTTGCTGATTTGCGATACATGATGGGATTGAGCAACCTCACCGATGTGGACCAGAATTATTCTGACGATAGCGGGAATTTCTCACCAAACATAGCACGCTACCGATGGGTGGGAGACTATTTTCGATTGGATAACTTATCGATAGCTATCGGATACGTGCGACCGATTTATGATCCTCGGAAAATCAAAAAAGCAAGGACTAATAAAGTGTTGAGAGACATAAATAAGAACTGAATTGGAAAATGAATAGATTGGTTCTTTTCCTGTGGATACCCTTGGCTTTGCAGAGTTGCGATTCAACATCTTCCATTGACCCACCCGATGATAGTTTTTTTGTGAAGTTCTACGGAGGCGAGGGTAATCAGGAAGGCATCGATGCGGTAATAAATCCCGATGGAACGGTAACCCTGTTTGGCACAACGGATTCTCCGGATATGGGTAAGCAATTATACCTTGTTAACGTGGAGCCTAACGGTAGGATCATTTGGGAAAATAGTTTGGGAGGCCCGGCAAACGAGTTGGCGAAAGACATCGAATTGACCTCAGATGGCAGGTTGGTAATTGTGGCTGATGTTGAAAATACACCCGATGAACGTGATATCCTGATCATGACGCTAACCTTGGATGGGAATGTCATAAATCAAACCGTTACCGGTTTTTCCAATGTAGCCGGAAACACGGATGAGGCTGCCATATCCGTAACCCAAACAAACGATGGATTTCTTGTATCCGGTTCAACCAACAAGCTTGACCTGAAACCAACTGCGACAACCAGCAACGACACAAGAGATGCACTGCACCTAAGGTATTTTGATAACCTGACGATCTTTCCAGATACCTGGAGACAGGCTCACGGACCTGGTGATTTCGATGAAGGTATTAAAGTCATTCAACTGCCCGCATCTCAAATCACGGATGTCACTCAGTTTTATTTCTTCGGATATTCAAATAACCAAAGTGCGGATTTCAATCCATACATAATTGGGCTCGGTCAGGATGGTGAAACCACTAACGTGTATAACTTCTTGCCAGGCAATCCGGGTACGGATGAGTTGATCAGTTCGGTAATTATTTCACCCGCAATATCGGGTGAAGGATTTTTACTGGCTGGAATATCCAGGGGATCCACTACTTCTGATATTTTTATTGCAAAGCTTCGTAGGACGCTAAGCTTTACGGCCATAGATTTTCAATTTCAAAAAAACATAGGTGACCTTGGTCTTTTAATCAACAACAAAACTTCCTTATTTGCCTCTTCAAATACAGGATTCTTTATACTTTCCAATGAACGATTGGCCGGAGTTCAGAATTTCTTTCTTACCAAGATTGGTAATGATGGAAATATTATCTGGAATGATCGCATTGTTTTTGGTGGAGAACAGGATGACCATATTGGATCGGTTCTTGAATTTCCAGATGGTTCTATTGGTATTACCGGCACCTTTGCCATTGGCGAGGATGGAGAAACCAAGATGACTTTCATCAAAGTGAACCGGGATGGTAAATTTGCCGAATAGGTGCGTTTTCGGGATAAAATGGGTTACTTTTGGGGTTTAGTCTATATTAAATATTTTAGTTGGTTTCTCCCATGCACCCCTCGCCAATCGCCTATAGCCTAAGATCAATTATGATGAACCCAAAAGGGTTAAAATGGGATAAGTCAAATTCATTAATACTTGGTTCAAACTCTAAAATTGCTATTCATTGAAGTTCAATTTTAGATATCCAAGCAGCTTAGTATGCCATAGAATTTGGCATCTAATTTTCATATTCTTTTCGATTACCTCAAGCTTTGGTCAGACTACCACTGGACCAGGAAATTGGAGTTCCACCACACCCAATGCCCCTTGGCCGGGAGGGGTTGTACCAGTTGCTGGCGCCAACGTTGTAATTGCTACAGGGCACACAGTTAATGTTGACGAAAATACAGCATTACTAAACTCTCTTGTCGTACAATCCGGTGCTACTCTCAATTTGAATAGTGCCTCAACTATTTCGTCAACAACTATTTCTATCAATGGCACTTACATCCATGCCAGGAATGGTGGGGTAATTCCAACGGCTACATGGGCAGCCGTTTCTAATTTACAGATCACAGGGATAACTGGTACAGCACCTACTGGTTTAGGAGGACAGGACTTCGGTAACTTCGTATGGAATTCACCAGGACAATCAACTAACATCTACCTAGCGGCCAGTTTCGATATTCAAGGTGATTTTACAATTAATGCCACTGGAGCAACGTTTAACCCCACAAATCTTGCTCTAAGGATGTCCAACACTCCAACAGGTTATACAATCAATGTGGGTGGAAATGTGACGATAAATGGAAACAGCTCGTTCAAAATGAACAATAGCAGCGGAGGCTGCCAGATGGACATTGATGGAGATTTCATATTAAATAGTGGAAATTTTACCATCGTTACTGGTCCCGCAA
>CAYTBO010000018.1:23144-26309 GCA_964436055.1 uncultured Ohtaekwangia sp. | reverse complement strand
AATGGAAGTTTCACACTTTCTTCTGGTGCCACTCTAGGAGTAACTTCACCTGATGGAATAACCACTTCAGGCGCAACTGGCAACGTTCAGGTAACTGGCACGAGAACTTATTCAACCGGAGCAAGCTACATCTATAATGGCTCAGGCGACCAGAACACGGGTAACGGTCTCACACAAAATACACCCAATAACATTGAGATTGACAATGGGATCGGCAATGAGGTTTTACTCACAGCCCCTACCAACCTGACTGGAAACCTTACTATTACATCTGGTACATTAAATACCAACACCAACAGCGTAACTTTTAATGGTTCAGGTGCGCAAGTCATCTCCAGTACGGCCGCGGCACAAACGTTCAACGGGATCATTGTAAATAAAAGTGGAGGGGCACTCTCCGCAGGAGGCAGCCTGACAGACATTACAACAGGTCTAATTCTTTTGTCGGCTGGTACATTTAATGCTCCGGATAACTTAATTGTTGGGGGCGACTTCACAAATAACGGGGCAACATTCGTTCCGGGTGCAGGTACGGTTACTTTCAACCGCACAGCCAATCAGGCAATCAATGGGACGTCCACCACACAGACGTTTAATAATATAGTCGTAAATAAGACCGGGGGTACCCTTTCTGCTGCTGGACTGACCACGCTGAACGTTAATAATTTCACCAATACGCTGGGGGCCTCTACGGGTCCCTCTACCTTTAATGTCGCGGGAAATCTTTTGCTTAGTGCAGGGACATTTACTCCAGGCACAAACACCAACGTTGCAGGTGACTGGACAAATAATGGGGGCACTTTTGTGCCGGGGACAAACACAGTCACCTTCAATGGGGCAGGGCCACAAACGATCAACGGAACGGCCGTAACTCAAACCTTCAATAACCTGGTTGTTAGTAAAGCGGGAAATACGCTTACCGTTGGGGGAAGTACATCAACACTGAACGCATCAAATTATACGCAGACATCCGGTAATTTTACCGCATCCACCAGCACCAATGTATTTGGTTTTATCATTGATGCGGGTACGTATACCGCAGGCACTAACACAAACGTAGCAGGCAATTTTACAAACAGTGGGGCAACCTTTGATGCCAATGGCGGCACAGTAACATTTAATGGATCAGGTGCTCAAACACTAGGCGGAGCAACAGCTACAACCTTTAATAATTTAAGTGCGGGTGGCACTACCAGCACAAGTGTTACAACCAACACCATAGTAGGTGGAAATTTGTCTATTGCCAATGGTACATCACTTGCTATTTCAACATCAGATTTTTCTGTTGTGGGAAGTTCGATTATCGGCGGAGGGGCATCTGGCGTATTACAAATTGCCAACTCCGCTGGTTCGAAGACATTTTCAGGGACGGTTACGTTAAATACGTCCGCCACCTGGAACAATTCAGCCAACGCGCCAATTACTTTTGAAGGGGGGATCAACAATTCAGGAGCATTTACTGCAGGTTCAGGTGTTCAAACTTTTGAAACAGCGAACCAGATACTGACCGGTGCATTCACTATTCCGAATTTAACAGTCAATGGAATTCAATTGACGAACAGTAATTCTTTAACCGTTGGTACTGCATTAAATGGTGGTGGCACAATTGTTCAGGCCAATTCTGCGACCTTAAATTTGGGAGGAACCATAGGAGCGACCTCATTAACAGCTACCAATGCCGACAATACCGTAATCTATTCAGGTCCTAGTCAGACTTTGATTAGTACTTCATACGAAAACCTGACAATAGACCAGTCAAGCGGTGAAGCGCTGATGAGCAGTGCGGTCAATGTTAATGATGTGCTTACTCTTGATTCTCGGCTTAATATTGATGGCCATGACCTGACTCTTGGACCCGTTGCAACCATAGGCGGTACTCCAGATGTGAATAACATGATCATCGCCACCGGTGGAAGCCAGGTAATTAAACAAGGGTTAAATGGATTATTCATTTTTCCAATAGGAGAGAATACCGGAGCTTATGAGTATTCACCTATATCAATAAATGTTACAGCAGGTGGTCCGTCTGATATAGGAGTTTCAGTGGTTGATGCCAAGCATCCCAATAATGCGAGTACTACCCATTTCATTACCCGTTATTGGGAGGTAAGCCCTAGTGTACCAGTTACCGCTGACGTATCGGCAACATATCAACCAGTAGATATAAATAGCTTACCCGAAGCCAACGCAAGTGCTGCGAGATTATCAGGAGCATTTGTCCAGACATCTAATGGTTGGGTGAAACCGGTAGTACCTTCTCCTTTAGGAGGAAATACCTTAACCTTCAATGGATCAACCTTAGGCATTTCAGGCAATGCTTTTACTGGAATCACGGGTGATGATCCTATTGTTACAATCGATAATGCACCTCAGCCAATCGAACTTTGTGAAGATGCTCAGGTAACAATTAATACATCCATTACGGGCGCTGATGGACTTGTGATCTATGATTGGAGCGGTCCCAACTTAGGTAATTTCAGTTCAACTTCTGTTGCTGATCCGATTTTTACCGGCAACAATGTTGGAACCAATAATTACATTGTAACAGCCTGGGATGGTAATGGCATTGAGGTAAGTGATAATGTGGATATTAATGTGATCGGACTCCCTACCATTTCCAACGCGGGCCCGGATCAGACAGTATGTATTACAGTGGGTATCCCGGCCACCCTTGCGGGTAATAATCCAGCCGTAGGCACAGGGCTGTGGAGTGAAGTAGTAGGCGACACGTTTGGATCGTTTGGCAATGCGGCAGTTAACAATACAACCTTCACGGGCACAGCAGGAGTTACCTACACTTTGCGGTGGACGATCACCAACGGAGTATGTCCGGTGAGTACGGACGATGTACAGATCACCATCAACCAGGATGCCACGATGGCCAACGCAGGTCCGGATCAGAGCGGTCCCACGGCCGTATGCGGCACCAGCACGACCTTGGCAGGAAATGTAGCGGCCATAGGGACAGGTACGTGGAGTGTGACAGCGGGAGCCGGAGGCAGCTTTGTAGATGTGAACAGTCCCACCACGGTATTCAACGGCACAGCAGGCGTTACCTACACCTTAAGATGGACGATCACCAACGGAGTATGTTTACCGAGCACCGATGATGTTATCATTGAATTACAGCAAAACCCTACCATTTCCAACGCGGGCCCGGATCAG
>CAYTBO010000018.1:3537-23044 GCA_964436055.1 uncultured Ohtaekwangia sp. | reverse complement strand
TGTTATCATTGAATTACAGCAAAACCCTACCATTTCCAACGCGGGCCCGGATCAGACAGTATGTATTACAGTGGGTATCCCGGCCACCCTTGCGGGTAATAATCCAGCCGTAGGCACAGGGCTGTGGAGTGAAGTAGTAGGCGACACGTTTGGATCGTTTGGCAATGCGGCAGTTAACAATACAACCTTCACGGGCACAGCAGGAGTTACCTACACTTTGCGGTGGACGATCACCAACGGAGTATGTCCGGTGAGTACGGACGATGTACAGATCACCATCAACCAGGATGCCACGATGGCCAACGCAGGTCCGGATCAGAGCGGTCCCACGGCCGTATGCGGCACCAGCACGACCTTGGCAGGAAATGTAGCGGCCATAGGGACAGGTACGTGGAGTGTGACAGCGGGAGCCGGAGGCAGCTTTGTAGATGTGAACAGTCCCACCACGGTATTCAACGGCACAGCAGGCGTTACCTACACCTTAAGATGGACGATCACCAACGGAGTATGTTTACCGAGCACCGATGATGTTATCATTGAATTACAGCAAAACCCTACCATTTCCAACGCGGGCCCGGATCAGGAGCAATGCAATAGCGGTATTTTTACTTTGGGAGCCAATACACCTTCAGTAGGTACAGGTTTGTGGACGCTTATTTCAGGAACAGCTACGATTACAACACCTTCCAGTGCAATAAGCGGAGTCACCGGGATTCCTCCTGGAACCAGTGCAACACTTCGCTGGACTATTTTCAATGGTGTGTGCCCTTCAAGTGCTGATGAGGTAGTTATCACAAACAAGCCTCAACCGGATATTACCATTACCAACGGGACTCCACTAACAATTTGCAGCAATACACAAACTGATATTGGCTTAACAGATGCAGTACCCTCGTCAGTAATAACGCTAGTTGGCGTTACAATAAGTGGCTCACCAGGAAACATTAACGGTCATACCTTGGTTGGAACAACCTTTACAACAGGATCAGTAATTTCTGATCTTCTTATTAACACGACCAATACTGACCAAACTATCCAATACGACTTTCAATCAACAGCTAATGGTTGCACTGGTGTAGTTGAAAGCATTACGCTTACCGTTCGGCCAAATCCAGTATTCAATTTTACCAACATACCTTCAACCATCTGCGAAGGGGCATCCAGTCCGACTAACATCGTCCTCTCATCCAGTGTGGTGGGCATGCGTGTAAGGATCGCCAATGTCATTGCTACAGGCGGGGTGACCGGGTTTAGTCCCATTAATACACAATTCAACTTATTCCCGGCAACAATAGCTGATGTATTGGATAATCCAACCAATCAATCTCAGACCGTAACTTATACTTTGGAAGGAAGTTTAGGTGGACTTTGTGTTAATCCAACATTGACTAATGTAACCGTTACAGTCAATCCTAAACCAATTGGTGGCAACGATTCTAAAACGGTATGCAGTGATATACCGGTTGATTATAATCTTCTTACCAATATTGCCACGCTGGGTAATAATGTGAGCAGTACGTTTTCCTGGCAGGCTGCACCCAATGCCAATGTAACAGGAGAGACAACATCAGCCACACCTGGTTCTATTATTACCGATGTGATCACTAACCTTACAAACATTGATCAAATGGTAATCTACAATGTTACCCCCACAGGAACCAATGGGTGCGTAGGTTTGCCGTTTGTCATTACGATCACAGTTGAACCTGAACCGGTAGGGGTAACTACCTCTGCTCCCGATATTTGTAGTGGTACATCGGTGGCTTACGATCTGCAAAATAATGTTAATACCAGTGGCAACATGCTTGCGGCCAACTTTACATGGACAGCAACACCCAATGCGAACGTGACCGGAGAAACAACCGCCCTTAAATCCGGATCCATCATTGATGATGTATTGACAAACCTCACGACCTCAAACCAGGTGGTGGTATATACTGTAACTCCGACCGGCCAGGTTGCGGGGTGCGTGGGAAATCCTTTTACTATCAGTGTAACCGTCAATCCGCGGGCGATATTTACAGCCGGACCTGATTTAACCGTGTGCGTTGATGAGGCATCGGTACAAATTCAGGGTTCAGTTACTTTTGCACCATCTACGTTCTCCTGGTCTGGAGGAACATTTGATAATCCCAATGTAGAAAATCCCAATTATTTACTGAGCCCGGCCGACATGGCAGTGACAGTACCTACCAATAGAGTGCTTACACTGACAGTTGCGTCAGCAGGCGCTTGTACTTTAGAAACAAGGACGATGACCCTTACCATCAACCCATTGCCAATCGTTGTGTTTACAGGATTGCCTATTGGTGCCCCACCTCAAATGGCTGAAAACAATGCACCAATTATCCTTACAGGAAATCAAATTGGTGGTTTATTTACAATAGTGCCTGCAACATCAAATATTGGAAGTACTATTCCTAACCCAGTAGATGAAGCCGTATTTGATCCAAGCGCTGTTGATCTCGGATCTAATTTAATCACGTACACATTTACCGATGGCAACGGGTGTACAAACATTGATACTCAAGAAGTTATTGTCAATCCGGTTACTACTATTGATTTTGCGATGCAAATCCCTTCAACGCCAACACCAATTAATATTCCTATAAATCCATTGGGTCAATTTGAACTATGTTCAGATGTTGGGTTGGTGAACCTTATCGGGCTTCCTCCGGCAACTGATGGTTTTCCTCCTGAAACTGGATTCTCCAGCACTCCTGCCTATCCGGGGGGGCCAATTGCACCTATTATAGCAAGTGGTGGTAATTTCCAATTGAATACAACCGGCCTGGCTTCAGACACTTACAGGATAATATATACATTTAAAAACGTGTTTGGTGCAATTACCTTTAAGTTACGTGACATCCTAGTTTTTTCTAGCCCGGCTGTGGATATCAACGTACTTAATTCATGTATCAATAGCGCTATTGATTTTACAGATGGCACAACATTGCCGCCATCGCCATTTCCAACCACACTTTCAGGCTGGCAATGGAATTTTGCTGACGGTTTCTTCGGCAATCAGCAAAATCCAAGTCATAACTATGTTACCTCTGGCCTGTTTAATGTAGGCTTGACAGTGTCTACTGCGCAAGGCTGCGTGGGTACCAACTTTAAGCAGATAAGGGTAGGCGATGTTCCTGTTGTGGACTACGACTGGTCTGCAATCTGCAACAATGATAATACCAGTTTCATGGATGAAACGGATCCAGGCTCCATTAGTATAATTACAAACTATACATGGGACTTTGGAGATGGAGACATACTGACGGGTCCTTCGGGTAGTACAATACCAGCGGGTACTCATGGAGGCAGGACTTTTGGCACTTACGAAAATCCTGATCATAGGTATGCTAACTTCGGCACATACGATACTCAATTAACCGTTGATACCAATGATGGATGTAATAATTCGCTCCTCCAGACAGTGTTTATTCTGCCCTTCAGCACAGTAACTCCTTTGGCCACCGCTGCTTATATGGAAGAATTTGAGGCAACCAACGGTGGATGGGTACCTGAAGCAGATTTTCCAAGTGATACAAGCTGGATATGGGGCCCTCCAAATGGTGCAACAATAACGACTGCTGCGACCGGCCAGAATGCCTGGTGGACTGGTAAAATTGGAAATACTTACTTCCCGAATGAAAAATCAGTAGTTAACGGACCTTGCTTTAACCTAACTCAATTAGAGCGACCGATGATTGCATTGGATTACTGGTCAGATATGGAGAACAACGTAGATGGTGCGGTACTGCAATATTCAACGAATGGTGGCATTACCTGGAGTATTGTTGGTCCGCCGGTAGGGCAGGTCGACAGGGATGAAGGTATCAATTGGTTCAACGGCATTACAATTCCGTCAAACCCAGGAGATCAACCGTTGGGAGGCTTTGGGTGGACAAACAAACTCGGGGAATGGAAGAATGGCCGATTCAACCTCGATATGATTCCTAATGCAGAGAGAGGCCAGGTGCGTTTGAGGATTGCATTTGCCAGCAATGACCTAAATCCTACTGGAGTAACGTTTGATGGATTTGCTTTTGATAATGTATTTGTAGGAAATAAAGCAAGAAATGTTCTTGTTGAACACTTTACTAATTCAACTCTTCCTGCAAGCGTTGACAGTGATGAATGGCTGGATGATCGATTAGCAGATCAATTTGCAATTCGGAGTACATCAGATTTTAGTGACGTGCGCTACCATATTAGTTTCCCAAATCCCGATCCATTTAACCTTGAAAATCCTGCAGATCCTGGGGCAAGAGCCTCCTACTATAACGTGTCTCAATCACCAGCCACGGTAATGGACGGAATTTTAGATGGTGTGAAATTCAAAGGCCGTTTCACTGACATTACAACCGTAGAGTTGGATCGCAGGGCATTGGTTGATCCTTTGTTTGATTTAGCATTGGATACCCTGGCCACCAATAACAGCAACACCATCACGGCCCGGCTTTCCATTACAGCCACGCAAACCTTTACCGCACCGCTGATTGCTCAGGTTGTTCTGATTGAAAAAAATGTAGGGGGTAGTAAGAATGTGGTAAGAAAGCAATTATTTGGAGCGGACGGACTTACCATCAGTACCCCGTGGACAGTGGGTCAAACGATCACGCAATCCAGACCGGATGTGTCCATCAATGTTCCAATAGTCAATTCAAGTCAGCTTGTTCTGATAGGTTATATACAAGACAAAAATTCGAAGGAAATTTACCAAAGTATTGTCATTGACTCGCCGGCTAAACGAGGATCGGTGATAGTTGGAATTGAAGGTGAGCCCTTTGATCCTGTGGTTGACCAGATCGTGCTTTACCCTAATCCTGCTAAAAATGAATTTAACTTTGGCCTGCCTTCAGAAAACGTAACCGGGTATCAATGGAAAATAGCGGATCAGCGTGGCATTATTATGCTTGAAGGCAATTTTGACGATCAGCTAAGTGGTGTATTGCCGGTTGACATAACCGGCATTGCAAATGGCGTATACCATGTAATTATCTCGGGAAAGGGCAATAAGGCTACCTACAAGAAGCTGGTGGTAATGAACAGAAACTGATTAATAACCCATTCCTTTGAGTTCAACATAAGCTGTATTTAAATATTGACAAAAGCGATCGGACAGATCCATTAGTTTAAATTCATCGGGTTCCTGTTGGGTCAGTGCTTCAATTTCAACAGCGATTTCGCGGGCGGCAACCATGCCGACCATGGCAAGTGTAGGTTTAATTTTATGAACAATTTTTTCTATTTGACTCCAATTCTTTCTCAGTTTATAAGATTTTACTTCCTCTACACAGCCGGGAATCGATTGAATAAATGAATTCACAATTTCCCTTACAAAATCTTCATCGTTATTGGATATTTTTCTTAGATGAGTCAGGTCGATTAGCTGTTCATTTATGGGGGAGGACCTTAGCTCACTATTGATATTTTTCAATTGACTGTATTTCACCAGTACGGTAAAAAGACTTTCAGGGGTGAATGGCTTACCAATGCATTCGTTCATTCCGGCAACAAGGCATTTCTCCATATCGCTGGCGGTAGCATTTGCGGTGAGTGCTATGATGGGTATTTTATTTTTGGGTACACCACCCATCCGTATGGCTTTCGTGGCTTCAAAACCATCCATAACGGGCATTTGGATATCCATTAGGATGACATCGTATTCATTATTTCTTACTTTCTCCAGGGCAACATACCCATTCTCGGCCGTATCCGTCTGGCATTCCCACATTTTAATTATACTGGTAGCATACAAGCGATTGATATCATTATCCTCTGCCAAAAGTATTCTAAGACCTTTCAAACTGGTCTGCTCTGCACGTTGCCGGTTAATTGCGGATGCACTTTCTTCAATCTCGTTGGTGTTTCCAACCTGGTAAGGAATGAGTACACTAAATGTGCTACCCCTATCTTCAACACTCTTTACTGTTATTTTACCTTTTTGCAATTCCACCAATTGTTTTACAATAGTTAAGCCCAACCCGGTGCCCCCGTATTTGCGTGTTACGCTTGCATCGGCCTGACTGAAGCTTTCAAAAATGGTATTTAGCTTATCGGATGGGATACCTATACCCGTATCAGTAACATCAATCCGCACGTGTTGTGTTTTGTTTTGCACTTTTACCAATATGCAGTTGATTTCGATATGACCGGCGTGCGTGAATTTTAATGCATTACTAATGAGGTTTATCAATATCTGATTAAGTCTGAATGGATCCCCAACCAGTATGGTGTTAATGGAATTATCCAGTGAATAAGAGAGCTTAATGCTTTTTTGTTTTGCCTGAACGCTGAAGGAATCTGTTATGGAGGTTAGGAGATCCTCTATGTTAAACCCTATACTTTCAAAGTTAAGTTTACCGGATTCAATGGACGCCAGGTCCAGGATGTCGTTAATAATAACTTTCAGATTGTCAGCGGCACTTTTAATGGCGTTTAAGTAGGTTGCTTGTTCCTTGGCAGTTGGGTTTTGGCTTAGCAGAGTCGCCATCCCAGCGATTCCGTTTATGGGCGTACGGATTTCATGGCTTACGTTGGCAAGAAATTGCTCTTTGGCCTTTTGCGCCCGTAGCAATTCGGCAGCATCTTCTTTGCGCTGTGTTATGTCCCGGCAGTCCAGGATTAAGCCATTAATTCCTTTTTTATGTTTTAGATTTATTGAGTTGAATTCCAAGTACTTAAAGGATCCATCCTTACATAGAAATTGAAATTCTACGGATTCATTAAACCGTTTTCTTATACTCGATTTGTATTCTTTTTCGAAGTCCGCAAGGGTAGAAGGAAGGATGAGGTCAAAAAATTTCTTACCAATCAGGCTGTTCGGCTGATATCCCAGCGTCTCCCTTGCCGAATTATTGTGGTATAGGATTTCACCGGCATAGTCAACGATGAAAATAATATCTGAACCGTCTTCCACAACCGACTTGTAAAAAAGTCCTTTTCTTACGTATTCTTTTAAGTTAGTCATCAGATACCGGCTTCTTCCATTTCCTTTAAGTACCTGTATATTGAGGATTTGCCAATATCAAGCCGCTGAGCTACCTCCAGCACATTGTTATCATACTTATTCAGGTAATTTCTTATGATGTGATACATATACTCCTGCAACTTCATTTCTTTTAGCATAAATGGATCACGCGGTGCATTGGCAAACGTAATGTCATCCGGTGAAATCTGATTGTCCTGAGCCATTACGGCTGCCAATTCTACAACTGATTTTAATTCTCTGATATTTCCAGGGAAAGAGTATTCCAGTAATTTCTGCTGCGCTTCGGGCGAGATCTTATATTTTTTGAATTTATTTTCTACCACAAACTGATCCAGAAAAAACTTTGCAATTTGAATGACATCTTTTTCTCTTTCACGGAGGGGGGGGAGATGAATGGGTAATCCCAACAACCTGTAATACAAATCTTCTCGGAATTTTTCATTCTTTACTTCTTCCTGCAGGTTGCGATGCGTGGCTACAATGATTCTCACATCGACTTTTATGACTTCATTGCTGCCAACTCGAGTTAGCTCGCGTTCCTGTAAAACGCGTAGTAGTTTTGACTGCAGGCTCAGGTCCATCTCGCCAATTTCATCCAGGAACAGGGTGCCACCTTCAGCCTCTTCGAATTTCCCGATACGCCTCGACAGCGCACCTGTAAAAGCTCCTTTCTCATGACCGAACAGTTCACTTTCGATAAGATCTTTAGGGATAGCGGCAATGTTAACAGCCACCAATCGTTTGTTCTTTCGGCTAGAATTATAATGAATGGCTTTGGCCACCAGTTCTTTTCCTGTGCCGGTTTCACCGGTAACGGATACCGTGATATTGGTCTTTAAAGCCTTCTCTATGAGTGCAAAAACTTTCTTTATAGCATCACTGGTTCCTATAATGCTTTTCTCAAATTCGTATTTGGTAGTGATTTCTTCCTTCAGGCGATCAATTTCACGTATTAAGGAGCTTTTATTCCTGGCATTGTTGATAGAGTTCAGAATCCTGTCTTTGGCCTCTTCATCCTTGCTGATATAATCAAATGCCCCGGCTTTGAGCAACTCCACAGCAGTTCCAATTTTTTCCTGAGCGGAAACGATGATAACATTAATATCGGGATCAAATGCCTTTATCTCCTTCAATACCGCTTCCCCAGGCATATCGGGGAGGGAATAATCCAGCGTAATAATAGAAGGTCTTTTTATAAGCGCGTTGAGACACTCTTTTCCCGTTGTAAAATACGATACCTCAAAATCAGGATTTAAGCTCAACACGTAGTTGAGAAACTTGGTGTACGTAAGATCATCCTCAACAACAAATATTTTTACAGGAGCTTTTTCGTACATGGTAAGTTTTTATACAAGGTAAATTAACAGACCTATTTTGTTTCTGCAAAACTTTCATAATTTACACTTATTCGTGTTTTTTACATATTGCATAAAAGTTAATACCAATGATTCCGGAATTTGACAGGTTGGCACCCGATGAAGTGGAAATGATGCTAAAAGCGCCCGTTTTGGCATGTATACTAATTGCCGGAGCGGATGATGATATTGATAGTAAAGAGATCAGCCGAAGCATAGAAATGGCAAAGCGAAAACTCAAAAAGTTCGAATCAAGCAACCTGGGGATCGTCTATGAGAACGTGGCTGAGGACTTTGAAGACAAACTTAAAATCTTACTGCAGAATTACCCTCACGATCCGACAAAGAGAACTGAATTAATCAGTAATGAATTGAGCCAGTTGAATCAAATCCTCCCTAAACTTCCCCTTCAATTTGCTGGAGATTATTATAACAGTGTAAAGGATATGGCCTTAAAAATTGCTGAATCGTCCGGAGGACTTCTGGGCATCAAAACGGTTGGGTCGGAAGAGGCGAGGCTTGTTGATCTACCCATGATTAACAATCCATCAAAACATTAACCAGTGAATAGAGAATCACCCGGCTTGTGGGGAAGTTCGGTCATTCCCGCACGACTGGTCTTCCTTATGTGGTTTGCCTACACCATAGAGAACGTATGGGGTGTAAGGTTTGGATTCCTCGGAATTAAGCCCAGGTCTTTTGAAGGACTGACCGGGATATTTTTAGCACCGATGATTCATGGCAACCTTGCTCATCTGATTTCCAATACCATTCCTTTGCTCTTTCTTGGTTCAACCTTGTTTTTCTTTTATGAACGAATCGGCCGGACGGTATTTTTCAGATGTTATTTCATTACCAATATATTAGTGTGGCTACTTAGCCCAAGGTTGTCCTACCACATTGGCGCCAGCGGATTAATCTATGGGATTTCAGCATTTTTGATTTTCTTTGGATTGCTGAGACGTGACTTTCTTTCACTACTGATTTCAATTGGCGTGATGGTGGCGTACGGTGGAATTTTTTATGGTGTTCTGCCTACTGATCCCGGAATATCCTGGGAATCACATCTTGCAGGGGCGGTTGTCGGTATGGTTACCGCATTTAATTTGAAAGACAAAAAGAAGGTTGGGTAAATGGATGCATCAGCAAAAAAGATTTTGGGCGAGCTGAAGAATAAAAATTACGCTCCTGTGTATGTACTCCAGGGGGAGGAGACGTTCTATATCGATCGGATTGCAGACTACATTGAAACAAATGTATTGACTGAGCCCGAGAAGGGATTTAATCAGGTGATTATGTATGGCAAGGATTCTCCGATGGCATCCGTACTAACCAACGCCAGGCGATTTCCCATGATGGCAGAACGACAGGTAGTGATAATAAGAGAAGCTCAGGAAATACCTGATTTACAAAAGGAGATTGGCTCGAAGCTATTGCTCGATTATGTTTCAAACCCTACGCCCTCAACTATTCTGGTGATTTGCCATAAACATAAAGCTTTGGACAAGAAAAGGGAACTTGGAAAGAAGATCGATAAACTTACGGTATCGGCAACATTCAAAAAGCCTTATGAAAGCCAATTGCCTGACTTTATACTGAGCTATTGTAAAGAAAAGGGGCACGGGTTAGATGAACCTGCCATTCGAATTTTATGCGAGTATGTAGGAAATGATCTGAAACGCCTGGCCAACGAATTGGATAAAGTAATGATTGCAACAACATCAGGGGAAATGATTACAGCGGATAGGGTGATGTCACTGGTGGGTATAAGCAGGGACTACAACATTTTTGAGTTGCAGAAGGCTCTGATCAGAAGGGATCCCATTCAATCCAATAAGATTGTAAACTACTTTGAAAACAATACCAAAAATAACCCGCTGATTCCTGCGGTAGCTTTTCTTTATTCCTTTTATAGCAAGTTGTTGATTGCATCGAAGGCACCGGACAAAAATGAAAAATCCCTGGTGAGTTTGCTGAAAATTAATCCGTATTCCGCCAAAGATTATACCAGTGCTTTAAGAAATTATTCAGCACCACACCTTGTTCAATGCATTCAATTTATTGCGGAGGCCGACCTGAAATTGAAGGGAGTGAATACCAATAATCCAGGTGAAGGACAGATACTTAGAGAGCTTGTTTATAAGCTGATTCACTGATAGTTGTAGGCTTGTTTATTAAGTATTTCTTTTTAAAACATTTCAGATTAAATGCGTTAGTAATTGAATCGCTATTCATCAAAATCTCGTTTTTATCACTAGTTTTGAAGCCGTGCACTTCATTTTTTAATTAGGCATGGTGTTATTTTTTAAACTTGGAACGACAATATTATCGCGATTAATCAGTTTTAGCCGAAACAACTCCATGATGATCAAATTCCTGAGTCCTGGAATAATTTTGCTATGGTTATCATCTTCGGTTTTCGCTCAGAATCTTGTATCTCAAAATGAATCCGAACGCGTTTTTGCGACCGGACTTGAGTTGATCCGGCATAAAGAATATGGAGCAGCCAGAAAAAGCTTTCAGGATTACCTTTCCCTATCTGAGGGAACATCTTTGCGTAAAGCAGAGGCTCACTACTATGAAGCGTTTTGCGCGTTGAACCTCTACCATGCGGATGGGGAGAAGAAAATTGAAGGCTTCGTTAACGATTACCCGGAACATCCAAAGGCAGCTATAGCCTATTTCGAATTGGCCAATTTCTTCTACACAGAGCGTAACTATGGTCGTGCATCCAATTATTTCAAGAAGGTTGATTTTCCTCTTCTTAGCTACGACCAGCATGCGACCGGCAGATTTCACTGGGGCTATAGCCTTTTCAATCTGAGAAAATTTGACGAGGCGTTAGACCAGTTCAATTTTATTAAAGCGCTTGGCGGTCAGTTCGGTCCGGGTTCAAGTTATTATGCCGGTTTTATTGAATTAGGTAAAAGCGATTACGAAAGTGCGCTGACCGACCTACAGCGTGCCGGACAAAACAATTCATACAGACAGGTCGTTCCTTACCTGATAGCAAATGTTTATTACAAACAAAAAAAGTATGACGAACTGCTTGCTTACACCACCTCACTTCAGGGAAAAACAGACCTGACAAATGCGGAAGAGATTTCACTGCTGAGTGCTGAGGCATATTTCAAAAAAGGTGACTATCAAAAAGCTCTCGTGGGTTATGGCGAATATCTCAATGCCACCGAAAGAGGAGTAGACAAAAGTGTATTACTCAGGGCGGGGTTTGCGGCCTACTCTGTAGGGGATGATGCGACAGCCTTGCAACACCTGAAGAACTCTGCATCTGACAAAGACAGTGTAGGATTTTATTCATCCTATTATTTGGGCTCAATTTATTTAAAGCAAGGTCAAAAGCAGTTAGCATTGAATTCGTTTGATAACGCCAGAAAATTCAAGTCAGATCCTCGATTGGTCGAGGAGAGTTCATTGCAATACGCCAAAATAGCCTATGACCTTGGAAGACCAGATGAAGCAATTGAAGAATTAGAATATTTCTTAAGCACTTACCCAGCCAGCACCCATACCAATGAGGTGAAAGAAGTGCTTTCGCAAGCTTATGTCAACGCCAGCAATTATAACAAAGCGATAACGTACATCGAAAGTTTGCCTTCAAGAGGTCCGGCTATCAACAAGGCTTATCAAAAGGCAACTCTTTTAAAAGGAATTGAATTGTTTAACATGGAGCAATATGCTGATGCCGTTGCTTCTTTTGAAAAGTCGATTCAATATCCTGAGGTGACAGAAAATCTGGCTGAAGCTAGTTTTTGGAATGGCGAGGCGTATTCCATCGGAAGAAAGTATAACCAAGCCGCGGATAACTACTTGAGAGTAACCGGGCTGCCACAGCTTGATAAGCCTGGTTTACTAGTGAAAACCCGCTACGGATTGGGTTACGCGTACTTTAATCAGCAACAATACGATCGTGCCCTCTTTAATTTCAAGGAGTACGTCAAAAATGGATCCAAAGAAATAAACTATGCCGATGGATTGCTGAGATTGGCAGATTGTTTTTATGTGACAAAATCTTATGCAGATGCGCTAAGCAATTACAGAAAAGCCATTCAGCTTAATTCACCCGATACTGATTACGCCCACTTGCAGGCCGGAGTGATCTTGGGAATTCAGCGCAAGTATGCTGAGGCCGCATCGGAATTGGATCAGGTATTGAAAAATTACCCTCAATCAAGATTTACAGATGAGGCAATGTTTCAGCGCGCGCAATTGGATTTTGAACAGGGAAACTTCCCATCGGCGATCCCCGGCTTCTCCAGGTTGATTGATTCAAACAAGGTCTCAAAGTTTACGCCATATGCTTATATGCGTAGGGCAGCTTGTCATTACAATCTTAAAGACTACAATAAAACCGTATCCGATTATGCAACGGTTGTGAACGAGTACCCTTCGCATCCGGTATCTAATGACGCACTGTTGCCATTGCAGGAAGCGCTGGCCCTGGCGGGGCGAACAGGTGAATTTGATTCTTATCTGGCTGCTTTTAAAAATGCCAATCCTGACGCCAAGGGAATTGAGACAGTTGAGTTCGAGTCGGCCAAGACCTTATATTTCAATCAGGATTATCAAAGAGCCATTCAAAATTTTGGGAACTACATTAACAACTATCCGGATAGCCCGAGCCGTATTGAAGCGAAATACTACCAAGGGGAATCATTCTACCGGTTGAAAGATTATACTTCTTCACTTACTTCGTTTAAGGAAATCAGATCGGAATCATCCTTTCAGTTTGCCAGCAGAGTCACATCAAGAATTGCCGAATTAGAGTTTAAGTTAGGCAATTATGAACAAGCTATTCCCGTTTTTCAACAGCTGAGTAAGGTGGCCACCTCCAAGAAAGATCAGTTCAATGCGTGGTCAGGACTAATGGAGTCTTACTATTTGCTGGCACAATATGATTCCGTAAATGCCTACGCTAGATTGATTTTGGAGCAAGGGAATGTGAGTGCCGGTGCACAAAACAAGGCATCGCTCTATCTGGGTAAATCGGCAATGGCACGGGGCAACTATGAATTGGCAAAGGATGAGTTTCTGAACACATTGAATGCTGCGCAAGATGAATATGGCGCGGAAGCAAAATATCTACTGGCGGAAATCTTCTATTTGAATAAAGAGCACAAACAATGCTATGAAACATTGATAAGCCTTAATACGGATTTTGCCGCGTATACAGAATGGGTAGGCAAGTCTTATTTGTTGCTTAGTGACAATTTTGTAGCTACCGGTGATTTGTTTCAGGCAAAAGGCACATTGAATTCATTGATAGAGAATTTTCCCCTCGAAAGCATTAAATCACTGGCAAAGGAAAAATTGAGAAAGATTGTGGATAGTGAACTGAAAAAAGAGATAGAGTCAAATAAAAAGGATTCTCTCAACGATACAAAGAACCAGGGATGATAATTTCCAAAAAGAATACATCTTCGTTGCTGGCATGTTGCCTGATCATTGTTCCGCTCATGGGGTATACGCAAGAGCAGTGGGAGAAGGATGGCGAAATAGAAGACGTTGAAATTGAGATTGTTCGAGAGAGACAGATTGTGCTGCCAAAAGCAAATCGCAATTTCGAAAAGGTATCACCGCGACCGGTTGAGCCCATCGAACCCTCCATAAGCTATAATTTCAGAAACTTGAACTTCTCGGTCCCTGATTACAAAGCAAACATTCGCCCTTTAAAACTAAAGCAAGAGGAGATACCTCGAATTTATGGAAACTTTATCAGTGCCGGCTTTGGTAATTTTGCATCTCCTTATTTAAATGCATGGCTCAACACCAAAAGAGATAAATCCCGATTTATTGGAGCCCAGGTTTTTCACCGAAGTTTTGGAAAAGGACCGGTTGACAGCAAGAATTCAGCTAACGGAAATACCGATGTAAAATTATTCGGAAGTGCTTTTAGTCAGTCATTGACTGCTGAGGGAACATTAAACTATGAAAATACAAATGGGTATTTTTATGGATATACGCCCGGATTAGAAACCGATCGTGATTCTATCCGGCAGGTATACAACCGATTTTCGATGGGAGGGGCGCTGAGCAATACCAAGCCTGCTGATTTTAATTACATTTTTAGGGGAGACTTTAGTTACCTCACAGATAATTATGAGGCAAGTGAAAGTGATATTAGTTTGGACTTTAACAGTAGCTTCAAAATTAATGACAAGTCTGAGATTAAACTTACGTCGAGCTATGCGCTAATCGCCAGAAAGGATGCGTTGGTGGAAGCAACACCTCGCCACCTTTTTAAAGTGTCTCCTTTCTATCAATTTTATCCCATGGAAAACCTCTTAATAACCCTTGGAGCAAGAGCTGTTTTGGAAAATGATACGATCAGAAGTAAATCAGTTCACCTTTATCCCAACCTAAAGGCCGCATTGAACCTAACCAAATCCATTACTACCTATGCATGGCTAACAGGAGATATGGAAAAAGTGAGTCTGCACTCCCTTTCGGCAGAAAACTTTTGGGTCAATTCAAACATAAATATATTCCATACCAACAAATCCATAGAGCTTATTACGGGAATTCAAGGAAAACTAGGAGGGCAACTTTCGTTTGACGTGGGCATGAGTGCTTCCAACCTGAAAGACCTGTACTTTTATCAAAACGCGGTAGCCGATAGGGCGAAATTTGATTTGGTGTATGATCAGGGAAATACCAAACGTGTCAATTTTTTTGGAGAAGTAGGGTTGAATAAAAATGAAGTTGTTCGATTAAGTCTTCGTGGAGATTACTATGCGTATAGCACTGATCAACAGACGGAAGCATGGCATCGACCAATGTATAAGTTTAACCTAAACTCTGGGTTTAATATCTACCAAAAAGTGGTTTTAAATGTAGGTTTTATAGGCCAAGGGGGAATGAAAGCGCTTGACAATGAGACAGCACAAGTGGTAGATCTGGATCCGGGTATAGACCTGAATCTACACGCGACTTATCATTTCTCGAAACAGGTTTCTGCTTTTTTGAAATTTGAGAATATGTTGTCAAACGACTACCCGATCTATTTCAATTATCCGGTGAGGGGGTTTCAGGTATTAGGGGGTGTAAGTTGGAGTTTCTGATTGACGTAAAATGTTTAAGAAATTAAGTTATTTTTGTTAATTATACCCAGACTAACCATTAACTACCTATGGCAAAGAGAAAAAAACCTGAAGACCAACCAGACGAAACTCTGGATAATTCAAACGAGTCGGAAGATAGCTTTGGCTTGCCCGATATTGAGTATAAACCATTGGATGAAACCAATGAGGTAAAGAATGAATCAAGTGACTCTTCGTCGGGGGAGGTAAGTGCCCCGGAGCCACCACCTCAGCCTCAGGAAAGATATGTTTATACACCTCCCGTTGAAGAAAAATCCAAGGCACCGGTCGTAATCGGATTGGTAATTGCCGCAGTAATTATTATCGCAGGTTTCCTTATTTATAATTATGTATACATGCCAGCACAAGAAAAAGAAAAGCAGGAGGAGATAGCGAAGCAAAAAGCGGCTGCTGATAAAGCGGAAAGAGACAGGCTGGCTAAACTTGCCAGGGAAAAAGAGGAGGCTCACCAAAAAGCCATTGCTGATTCCCTTGCAGCAGCTAATGCAAAACCAGTTGAAGCTTCGATCCAGACACTAATTGAGCGCACAGGACGTTATTACGTTGTAGTTACCAGCGGCATCGATGATGACCTGATTATGGATTATGCAAAGAAGCTGAGCAAACAGGGTATAGCTACTAAAATTATACCTCCTTTCGGCAAAACAAAATTTAGTCGCCTGGCACTGGCAGATCATGATACCTACGCAAAAGCCCAAGCTAATGCGGATGCAGTTAAATCTGATTTTGGCAGTGAGGTATGGGTGGTACGATATTAGATGTATTTGTGAGGTAATTTTTTTCGGTTGCTTAAATTATTTTTTAAACTATGATCTTACTTCAAATAGTAACAGATACCGTTGCGGCTCCCGCAGATCAGGCCATATCGATATGGGAACTGGCTCAGGAAGGTGGGTTGATGATGATACCGATTGTGCTATGCTCTTTTATAGCTATTTACATATTTGTAGAGCGTGTACTCACCATCAATAATGCAAACAAAAGTCCGGATGCATTTATCAGCCGAATAAAGGAACTCGTGATGAGAGGGGATATAAATGGAGCTAAACTTCTTTGCTCTCAGTTTGAAAGCCCGATTGCCCGCATGATTGAAAAAGGAGTGAGCAGGATTGGAAGCCCCTTGAAGAATATAGAAGCATCCATCGAAAATGTGGCGAAGATTGAGCTCTTTAAGCTGGAGAAAAATCTATCTATTCTGGCAACCATTGCAGGCGCTGCTCCAATGATGGGCTTCTTGGGTACGGTTATAGGAATGGTCCAGGCCTTTATATCCATTGCACAAGAGGAGGGTTCGGTGAGTCCGAAATTATTATCCTCAGGAATTTATACGGCTATGGTTACTACAGTAGCTGGCTTGATTGTAGGCATTGTGGCTTATCTGGGGTACAACTATCTAGTCACTCGTGTATCCAAGGTTGTTCATAAAATGGAGTATTCGTCAGTAGAATTTATCGACTTACTACAAGAACCAAAATAATAAAATGAAGTTGCAGTCAAGAAATAAAATTGAGGCAGCATTTAGCATGGCATCCATGACTGACATGGTGTTTTTGCTTTTGATATTTTTTATGCTCACCTCATCCTTCATTACCCCTTCTGGATTGCCGGTAAACCTGCCATCAAGTAAGACGAGTACCATTGAGGTGCAAAAGGTTTCGGTAACGGTGACCAAAGACTTGCAATACTATGTAAATGATAAACGCGTAACCAAAGGAACACTAGAAGGCATGCTGAAGAGTAACCTTGCTGGCCCTAATGGCGTTGTTGTATTACACATCGACAAGAGTGTGCCTACAGAGGAATTGGTGTATGTGGCTGGCATCGCAACCTCATTGGAAGCGAAAGTATCAATAGCAACTAAGCCCAAGTAACGATGAGCGACCAAAAGGAAAAGAAAAATCAACGGATTGGTATGATTGCCTCAATCGGCATTCATGGCGTTCTGTTGATTGCGTTTCTTTTGATTATGGCATGGCGTGTACCCAATCCACCTTTCCCTGAATATGGAATTGAATTGAATTTTGGATTGGATAGCGAAGGCTATGGTGAGGTTCAACCGGAAACCATTCCCAACGAAGCAGAACAAGAAGATGCTGAACCACAGGAAGAAGAAAGCGAAGAGCAGGTAGAAGATACCCCGGAAGAAACGCTGCCGGAAGAAACGGCAACGGAGCAGCCTGTAGCTAAAACTGAAAGCCCGGTGGTCGTTACGGAGAAAAAACCAGAGCCCAAACCCACACCCAAAGTTGAGGAGAAACCCAAGGAATCAAAACCGGTTGAGCAGGTAAAAAAGGAAGAGAAGCTGTTGGCTACATATCCTTCAGATACCAAGAAGGAAGATGGCAAGACAGCAGCAAATCACGGTGATGATCCAGACAAGGTTGGTGATAAGGGCAACAAAGAGGGAACTTTGGATGCCCAGGCGGTCTATGGCAAGCAAGGTGGAGGAGGAGGTGGACCTGCACTGGATTTGGCGGGTTGGAACTGGGATGAGATTCCACATCCTGCCATAGCCTCAGATGAGTCGGCAGGGAGAATTGAGTTTGAGATTAAAGTAGATGCTAATGGGGAAATAATTGGAATAAAAATTCTACAAAGAAGTCTAAGCATTGATGCAGAAAAAGCATGTCGTGATGCAATCTCTAAGTTGACCTTTACTAAAAAGGCCGGTGCCGTTGTCCCTGATGTGTCTGTGGGCAAGATTACATTTGTAGTACGGACACGATAAGCACTACGCTATCAGGATCAGGTAATAATTCTTTTTTCCTTTCTGGGCCAATAAATACTTATTTTGCAAAAGCTTGAAATCAGGCTTGAGGTTGGGATTTTCTACTTTAGTCTTGTTAATACTTACACCACCGGCCTGAATCATCCTACGCGCTTCACCTTTGGAGGGAAATACAATTCCGTTAGTTACATCTGATAAAAGATCAACGATACTTGTGCAATTCTCCCAGGATGTTCGTGCAATCTGTGTTTGAGGCACACCTTCAAATACAGCAAGAAGTGTGGGCTCATCCAAACTCTCCAGATCCGCTGTCACGGAAGCTCCAAAGAGTATTTGGGAGGCTTTCTCTGCCATCCTTAGATCCTTTTCGGAATGCACTCGGATGGTAATATCCCGGGCTAGTTCTTTTTGAATTTTACGTTCATGAGGGGCAACCTGGTGCTGACTAATCAAATCATCAATTTCTTCTTTTGTCCGGGTTGTAAAAATTCGAATGAAGTTAACCGCGTCTTCATCTGATGAGTTCAACCAGTATTGGTAGAATTTGTAGGGAGAAGTTCGGTTTGGATCTAACCAGATATTTCCACCCTCACTTTTTCCGAATTTAGATCCGTCTGCCTTTGTGATCAGAGGTGTGGTAAGTGCATAAGCTTCGCCATTTACTTTCCTTCGGATCAGCTCTGTTCCGGTTACAATGTTTCCCCATTGATCGGATCCACCCATTTGTATTTTACACCCTTTATTTTGATAAAGCCAATAGTAATCATAACCCTGTACCAACTGATAGCTAAACTCTGTAAACGATAACCCGCTCTCGAGCCGGTTTTTTACCGAGTCTTTCGACATCATGTAATTTACGGTGATGTGCTTGCCTACATCCCTGATAAAATCCAGGAAACGAAACTCTTTAAACCAGTGGTAGTTGTTCACCATCTCAGCTTTGTTTGCACCGGTGAAGTCAAGAAACTTCTCCAGTTGCCGCTGAACTGCCTTTAGGTTATGGTTAAGGATGTCTTCGGACAGGAGATTCCGCTCTGCCGATTTGCCTGATGGATCGCCAACCATGCCTGTAGCACCACCCACCAAAGCAAAAGGCTTATGACCACATCGCTGGAAATGGACGAGCGTCATGATTTGTACCAGGTTGCCAATGTGCAGTGAATCGGCAGTGGGATCAAAACCAATATAACCGGAGGTAGATTCCTTTTTCAGTTGAGCTTCAGTGCCTGGCATTATATCATGCACCATCCCTCGCCACTTAAGTTCCTCGACAAAATTCTTTTCCATAACCAAATAAACTCCAAATATAATCAGC
>CAYTBO010000018.1:0-3437 GCA_964436055.1 uncultured Ohtaekwangia sp. | reverse complement strand
AAGTTCCTCGACAAAATTCTTTTCCATAACCAAATAAACTCCAAATATAATCAGCCGAGGCCAATAACACCATTCAAAATCATTTGGCCACTATGGCTACACAAAAGAACACTGGCTTGTTCATTAAGATATTCTCTGACAATGGATACTTAATTTTTTGACTTATCATGCTGAGGAAAATAAGACGATTACTGCCTTAGAGCATGAAATAATTAAAATGCAATTGCAGGAAGTATTTGCAGCAAAGTCCAAACCTCAGGTTGAGAAAATAAGCTCGACGGTCGAATTTGAGGTTTACAACTCAAAGTTAACTGATGAGGATAAACAGAAGTTATTATTTCTTAATAGTGCAATAAGAAATGTTCTTAATGGTCCAATCCCGATTATTGCAGGACTTAGCGCCCCCCCCTTTAGTTTATCTGATGAACCTATTTTCTTACAGACTTCCGGGACAGAGGTGGTAGTTGGGGTTTTAATAGTATATTTTGCAGTTGATGGTGTGATAAATGCTTTTACAAATCAATCTTGTACAACTATTTGTCAGACTACTGCAACAGCCGCGGGTGTTGCATGGGGAGCCGTAGGTGTTCTTTTTATATTCAATGATGGCCAACAAGAACCATAAACTGTAGCTAAAGACCCAGATTAAATGAAGCTATTTCTTATTTGCGCAATTGTAATTATTGTGTCTTCCGTAGTGTGTGCTCAGCCGGCAAAAAAAGTGGCTCCTTTTGGTGTTTTCACAATGACTGGCTTGAGTGCAGGAATTGATCGTGATCTAAGTTCACCCGTAAATAATCAGGTTACGGAATTTCGCCATGGATACGTTGCAACTGGATTTTATAAGTTCTTCAAGATTAGGAATGATTCCCTTGCAGGTTATTTTCGATATTTAAAAGTTGACCTCGCCTATTTAGCTTTTAAGTCTGGTACGTTTGATATCGGGAATGCAAATCTTGCACGCATTGGCTCTGCCTCAGTAGACCTTTCGGTACAATTGCCCGTTTCATACAAAATGGCATCTGAAATTGAAGGTTATACAGCACTTGGTGCGTTTCTAAGTTATCGGTATGGAAGAACCGTAACTCCCCTTCAAAGTACACCTTTGATGAGTACAGGATCAGCATTCCGTCCAGGCTTTTTAGTTGAGTTTGGGTTCAAAACCCTGAGCGGTTCTGCAATTGGAACGCGAACAATGGTTGAATTAACTAGCAACGATTACCCAATAACCTCAACGGGAATATTCTTTGCGTTCGTACCTACCACCAAAACAAGAATTAAATAGAAGATGCAAGAGCAAAGTGAATGAATGAATAAATTACCAGCGGTTCATGGAAAGTTCCCTCCTGTAGATGGGAACTTTTTTTGAACTTCAATCTATGTTCAGTTTGACTTCAAGATTTCAATCCTGGTACCGGGGACTATTCACCTTGTTTTTTGTATTTCTTTGTCCATTTGCACTCCATATAGCCTGGGGAGGACAAACAGTAAGGGCCTTTACTGTTTTTTTTTTCCTCTTCCCACTGCTTGTAGCCGAACAATACTTTTGTAAATCTAAGCCAACTAAGTACTTTATAGGTTTTTTCTCAATCGTAACATTCCACTTTCTTTCGGGATTCACACTCTTTACAGAAATTGAACCCAAGATAGTAGCTATTATATTGTTTGCCAACTCCGTAGTTCTTTCGATTCCTTGGCTGTTGTATGTTAAAGTAAGAGAGAACCTTAATTTACATCTCTCTCTTATTTTTCTAATTACAAGTTGGCTATCTGTTGAATATTTAAGCACCCACACTAATACTCTAACGCCCTGGTACAATTTAGGAAACTCTTTGGCTGGCTGGGTTAAATTAGTTCAATGGTATGAATATACTGGTGTTTTAGGCGGGTCACTTTGGATACTGGTGGTAAATATTCTTGCATTTTACTCCCTTCATATGCTTCTAAAAAAAGAGAGCATTTCTTGTATTTGCGGGTTCATTCTTTTTATACTCTGCTTCGTTTTCCCTCAAATAATATCCACCAAAATTGAGACTAATAATATTGGGACAAAGATAGAAGTATTGGTGGTTAGTGTCAATGATAGTCCTAAAACTTCACTCATGCGAGTAACACTCAGGAGCTTCTCTCTGTAAGCAAAGAAAAAATTACAGATCAAACTAAATATGTATTTTGGCCAGAGAGTGCTCTTCCTATTGAAATTGACGAGTCAGGAACTGATAAAAATTCTACTATTGAAAAGGTAAGTCAAACTTTAATATTTTCCAGAACATCATTAGTTAGTGGAATAAACCTAAGCAGTGCCAAAAAACACTATAACGCTGCTATCTTATTAGATCAAAATAAACACTTTTTTTATGTAAAGCAAAAGCTAGTTCCCTTTGCAGAATTTAATCCTTTACCAATTTTTTATTGGCTAAAAGCTCTAAAAAATGAGGATTTGAAATATAGCATACGAAGGAACATTGATAAACCAATTCAACCAATTAGCATCGCTATTTGTAATGATGCGCTTTTTGGAGAGATGATTTCAGAAAACTGCATGAATTCTGGTGGACAGATTATGGCAATTCTCTCCAATGAAATATGGACGCCAGGAGCATCCAAAGGTCTTTTACAAATCGCTTCACTCCGTGCAATTGAAACGAGGAAATATATTGTTCGATCGACAATTAACGGCTTCTCTTCAATGATAGATCCGCTTGGTACTATAATAGAAGTACCTAAATCTAATAAGCGTATTAGTGCATTTAAATTTGAAGTTCTGCCAAATAGGAGTCTAACTTTCTACATGCTGTATGGAGATATCATTGGTCAGATATCAATAATTTTGACCATATTTCTGCTTTTTGGCTTCGTTCGGAGCAAAATGACCAAGGTTCATTAAAAAAAATTAGCTAGTTGCGTTGTTGAAGAGTAAGTGCTTTGAAATCAAACAATGGATGGCATGGGCCTGATGATCCCACCATACCTGGGTAGGCAGGTAATTATGGCTGCACTTAGGTGCCAGGAATTGCGAAGATGATTTATTCCCATTTGACCAATACTTGTCTTTTGCAAACGGGGTTCCTTATATAAATATTTGGAAAAGTATTCACGAATAAATTTCTTTTAAAAGTACGTAGCTTTTTACGTGATTTAAGACTTTGAACTAAACTACATACTACGATTATGCAACAGCCTGATTCTCTTCAATTGGTAGCCGATTTCCACCGTACTTTCAGACATCCCATTCTTGCTAAGCCGGGTATTCCGGATGAGAACCGCTGCAAACTTCGTGTAGCTCTTATTGCTGAGGAATTGAAGGAGTTGGAAGTTGCCATCATTAGGAAGGATATTGTTGAAGTAGCCGATGCACTATGCGACATACAGTATGTGTTGTCCGGTGCGATATTGGAGTTTGGACTGGGAGATAAATTCAAGGCCTTGTTTGAAGA
>CAYTBO010000017.1:12811-50855 GCA_964436055.1 uncultured Ohtaekwangia sp. | reverse complement strand
TGCCTTTTGATTCTGAAGAAGCAAGAGGTTTGAACAAAGACATTCACGAGACTATTTACTTTGCGGCAATGGAGGCTTCCATGGAGCTTTCCAAACAGCACGGACCGTATGAGTCTTACAAGGGATCACCTGTATCAAAAGGGATTTTCCAATTCGATATGTGGGGCGTTACGCCAAGTTCAGGCCGTTGGAACTGGGAAGGGCTGAAGAAAGAGGTAAAACAACACGGTGTACGCAACTCCTTGCTGCTGGCACCGATGCCGACTGCGTCTACTTCCCAAATTCTGGGCAACAACGAATGCTTTGAGCCCTACACGTCAAACATTTATTCGCGCAGAACACTTTCTGGTGAATTTATCATTGCCAATAAGCACCTGATGAAAGACCTGATCGAACTTGGGTTGTGGAATGAAAGTATGCGTCAGAAATTGATCGCTGCTAATGGATCGATTCAGGGAATCCCTGAAATCCCTCAGCATATCAAAGATATTTACCGTACGGTGTGGGAGATTTCTCAAAAATCAATCATTGATATGTCTGCTGATCGTGGCGCGTATATCTGCCAATCGCAGAGTCTGAACATACACATCACAGATCCAAACTTTGGTAAACTTACTTCCATGCATTTCCACGCCTGGAAGAAAGGTTTGAAAACAGGTATGTACTACTTGCGTTCAACTGCAGCCGCTGATGCCATTAAATTCACACTGGACAAGTCAGCGCTTTCAGAACCAACTGAAGTGAAAACAAAAGTGGCCGCTGACAAGGTTAGCGTAACGGAGCCTGTGGTAGCTTATGCAATAAAGGAAGATTACGATCAGAAGCGTTCCGACATGACCTGTTCGCTGGATAATCCGGATGCGTGCGAGGCATGCGGTAGTTAGTAATCCTCTGTTCAATCAATAAAAGAGGCTCCAGAATTGGAGCCTCTTTTATTGGGGTTTCTGATACTCAGGAAGTTCCAATTATTATTCCATATTTCAGAATTTCAGCGATGAAAGGATTTGTTTCTTCATTTTCATCTGTATGGAACGTATGAAGTTCCAATAAAGGAGGAGTCTTTATTTTATGAGCGAATACTAACGTTTCAATATCCTGAGGGAGGCAACCGGTAAAATTTCTATCCCAAATAGCCAAATCAATGTCAGAATCTTTTCTAGGATTCCCCTTCGCATAGGACCCAAACAATATTGCCTTTTGAGGGTTATAGCCATGCCGCTTCAAATTCTGAACGTATTCTGTTGCAATTTTTATTGCAGTTCTTCTAGTAAACATCTTCTGATATTTTCAACATCTCCAAAGTATTTATCAACATAACCAGGTGTGGCTAGTCTATAAAAACTGTTTTTATAATCCGTATATCTTCCCTCCAGATTCCATGTATTGATCGTATTCAATAACGCCAACTCTTCCTCCTTTAGTTCCAAATTAGTTTGCCCTTGAATAAACAACAGATCGTGGGTCTTTGGAGGAAATCCCTCATTATCAACCTGCCATTTTGCTTTCAAAAGTTTTTCAATCGACAAGTGAATTAAAAAAAGCCCCTGTACAAACCTTTTGTTTTGGATCAAAATCAGTGCAGATTCCCAATCTTCAGCAGCACCCTTAACCCAATGTTTGATTTGTTCTTCTCTGCTCATTCAATCAAAGATAATATAAACTACCCATAGAATTTATGGCTCGGCAAAATAGTAAAGTGTACTACAAAGCTCCTTCCATAATCTCATCTACCACAGCCGGATCCAGTAAGGTGGTTGTATCACCCAGGTTTGAAGTATCTCCTTCAGCTACTTTGCGCAGAATTCTTCTCATTATTTTCCCGGATCGGGTTTTTGGTAAACCACTGACAAATTGAATTTTATCTGGCTTGGCTATGGGCCCGATTATTTTAGCAACAATTTCAATAATTTCTTTTCTCAGGTGATCCTCTTCTTTGGGTTTTTCATAACAAATAACAAAAGCATAAATGCCTTGCCCCTTTACATCGTGCGGATAGCCCACAACAGCCGTCTCGCATACAGCGGAATGTTCATCGATTGCACTTTCAATCTCTGCCGTGCCTAAGTTATGACCAGAAACAATGATAATATCATCTACTCTGCCTGTGATCCGATAATAACCATCCGCATCCCGCTTGCAACCATCCCCCGTAAAGTACTTATCTGGAAATGTAGAAAAGTAAGTGTCTTTGAATCGCTGATGGTCACCATAAATCGTGCGGGCCATAGAAGGCCACGGAAATTTAATGGCCAGTCTACCTTCCACAAGATTGCCTTCAACTTCAATACCACCTTCATTCATAATGGCAGGCTGAATTCCCGGCATGGGGAAAGTAGCCATAGCCGGTTTTAATTTTGTAACATGGGCGATGGGTGAAATCATAAAACCACCCGTCTCTGTTTGCCAATAGGTGTCTACAATCGGGCATCTCCCTTTACCAATATGTTTATCATACCAATGCCAAGCCTCTTCATTGATCGGTTCTCCCACCGTCCCAAGAACTTTCAGTGAAGATATGTCATGTCTCTCCACAAAACTGAGTGGTGCCCTTTCCAAAGACCTGATAGCAGTAGGAGCTGTATAGAAAATGTTCACTTTATGCCGATCTACTACTTGCCAAAATCTTCCCCAATCCGGCCAGGAAGGAACACCTTCAAACATGACTGTGGTAGCGCCCATTGCCAAGGGTCCATAAATAATATATGAATGACCTGTTATCCACCCGATATCTGCCGTACACCAATAGATTTGTTCAGGTTGATATTGAAATGTTGTAAGAAAAGTATAAGCAGTGTACACCATATAGCCTCCACACGTGTGTACCATTCCTTTTGGTTTTCCCGTAGAGCCTGAGGTATAAAGGATGAAGAGCAGATCTTCAGCGTCCATTTCTTCAGCTGCACACTTTGAATTTACTTTGGCTAACTCTTCATGCCACCACAAATCCCTTCCCTTTTGCATTTCCGGATTTGAATGGATATGATCCACCACTAAAATTTTTTCAACGCCAGGGCACCCTGGCATAGCCTCATTCACAATTCCTTTTAAGTCAATTGTTTTTGCACCCCGATATCCACCATCAGCAGTCAGTACGATTTTACAACCGGCATCATTGATCCGATCAACCAGTGAGCGGGCGGAAAAACCCGCAAACACAATTGAATGCACTGCGCCAATCCGTGCACAAGCCAGCATAGCATAAGCCAGTTCCGGAATCATGGGAAGATAAATACAAACCCGATCTCCTTTTTTTACACCATGCGCTTTCAGCATGTTTGCCGTTTGACAAACCTTGTCATGCAGTTCCTGATATGAAATGTGTTTTGCTTCGTAAGTTGGATCATTGGGTTCCCAAATAATTGCTGTTTGCCCGGGGCGGTCTTTTAAATGCCGGTCAAGGCAATTTTCAGTGATGTTGAGTTTGCCATTGATAAACCACTTTACTTCCGGCTTTTCAAAATTCCATTCCAATACCCGATCCCATTTCTTTCTCCAATGGAAATTATCAGCAATCGCTGACCAGAATTTCTCAGGGTCAGAAATACTTTTCTGGTAAGCGCTTTTATAATCATCAAGAGTTTTAATCGAGGTATCCATGAGAATTTTTTAATACCAAAAAGAAATATACGGTCATTTCAATGGAATTTCAACTACATAGATTAATGCTGGTTGGTTGAACTGATGAAAGTGAAGATTACCTGTGTACTAAATCACAAACTCGACAGCAACTGCGAGTAACGCTCCTAACATAGCAACCGCCAATTTTTTGGCATTGAAATGATGATCGGGACTGCTTTCAATAAAGATAGTAGTAGAAATATGAAGAAAATTGCCACTTACCAGCGCATAGAGAAAAATGAGGCCGGTCTCTGAGAGAAGATCAATTTCCAAAAAATACTCACTAATAAATAATCCCAGCGGGGCGGCCAAAGAAAAAACGACCAGGTAAGGGATAGCTTTTCTTTTGGATCTAAGCTGGTCGGACAGAACAGCCATGAGTGCGAAGGCAGCCGGTGCACGGTGCAATGTGATTCCGAGCAATACGGCATTTAAATCATATTGGTAATCAAAGGATTGCGGCTGAGCCACCATACTTCCTTCCAGGAAAGCATGAACACACAACGCGAAGAGTAGCACTAAAGCAGAGATTTCACTCTGTGTTTGAGAGTGTGAGTGCCCTGTATGGTCATGCGTATGAATATGACCATGTTCTACACCCGAGGTAAAATACTCCAAAAATTGCTGAAGAAAGAAACCCAGCAGTACGAATAATCCGATCAGTTCTACTTCCTGATATTGTTTGTATAGCTCAGGTAAGATATGAATAACGGTGATGGCAAATAAGTACGATCCGGCAAATACCAGCAATAGCTTAAAACTGCTGCTTTTGGCTTTAGGCACCAGGAAAATGAAAAGCCCTGCCACAAGAGGAACCAGAAAAAGTACAAGCATTTTCATTTTACACTATTCAAGGATTGATTTTCATTAGTGGCTCAATACCCTTTGTTACAAAAGTCTTTATTCCGTTCTCTGTTGAATAAATTAAAAATGCATCCAACTCAGGATGCTTTTCGAGCAGATCAATGGCCTTTTGGTGTCCCATCACCATAAATGCTGTTGCCCAGGCATCAGCAGACATGCAGTCTGCGGCAAATACAGATGCGCTCAGTATCTCCCGTTGAACAGGATAACCTGATAATGGGTCAATGGTGTGAGAATACTTTTTTCCATTTTTTTCAAAAAAATTAAAATAATTCCCCGAAGTCGCCATTGATTTATCAGTGAGCAAAACGTATGCTTTGAAAACCCGATTGCTATAGGTGCTGCCCGGATCCAAAATGCCAGCCTCCCAGGCACGGTCGGATTTAATGTTTTTTCCCATGGTTGAAATTTCACCGCCAATTTCTACAAACAAGCTTTCAACGCCTTTGGACTTAATGAACCGGGCAACCTCATCAACACCATAACCTTTCGCGATGGCGCTAAAATCCAATTGAACACGATGATCCTCTTTCCAGAGACTGTCTTTATTAAAATACAGTTTATCAAAGCCCACAAATTTTTTAATCGAATCAATCTTTATGCTGTCTGCATCCAGTTTTTTCTCAGGTCCAAATCCCCAAGCATTAACCAGGGGCATTACTGTCGGATCAAATGCACCTTCCGACAACTGAAAAACCTCTTGCGATTTTTCAAGCACCGGTAAAAAAAAAGGCAGATCAAATACATGCAATTTCCCTTTATTGAAACCTGAAATCTCTGAGCTCGGCAGATAAGTATTTAGCGATTGATTAAAAATCTTGAGTAGCGAGTCAACCTCTTTTTTGAAATTTCGCTTTAAGGGATCGAAATAGGTGATGTGATAGGTGGTGCCCATCGTTTCCCCTTCAATTTTAATGGGTTCACTTGCTTTGGATTGCCGATACTTCCATACCAGAATAACCGAACCAAGCAGTATCAGTGAATAGGTAATGTTCTTCCAGCGTAGGCTCATCCTAGTTGCAATAATGTTGCAAATATAAATAAATACCTGATTGCCCTGCTTTCACGTCTAAAAAGATGTTTTTGGCAAACTTTTAATTGTCATTAAGGCCTGCAACTTTTCACTACTTTTGACCTATGCGTGAAGATTATCTAAGTGGTGATGATGATGCGATGACCCCTGCGGAAAAGGAAGTTGAAAGAGCATTAAGACCCCTTTCTTTTAAAGACTTCAGTGGCCAGCATAAGATAGTCGACAACATTAAAATTTTTGTGCAGGCAGCCAAAAAAAGAAATGAACCGCTCGATCATGTATTGTTGCATGGACCTCCGGGTCTTGGAAAAACTACGCTCAGTCATATCATTGCCAATGAGCTCGAATCCAGTATAAAAGTAACCTCCGGGCCCGTGCTTGATAAGCCGGGAGATCTGGCGGGGCTTTTAACCAACCTTGAGCCACAGGATGTGTTATTTATTGATGAAATTCATCGGCTCAATCCTATCGTGGAAGAGTACCTTTATTCTGCCATGGAGGATTTTCGGATAGATATCATGTTGGATTCCGGCCCCAATGCACGTTCAGTTCAAATTAGTCTCAATCCCTTTACACTTATTGGAGCCACCACACGAGCAGGACTCCTGACCTCACCCTTAAGAGCCCGGTTCGGAATCAATGCCCGACTGGAATATTATGATAGTGAATTGTTGACCACTATTGTTAAGAGATCTGCCGGAATTCTCGATACACCCATTGAAGGAGATGCTGCCCATGAAATTGCCAGGAGAAGTCGGGGAACACCCCGAATTGCCAATAACCTTTTGAGGCGGACCCGTGACTTTGCTCAGATTAAAGGAGATGGTACGATTACCATGCCTATTGCCCAGATGGCCCTTAAAGCACTGGATGTGGATGTAAATGGTCTTGATGAAATGGACAATCGTATTCTTACTACCATCATTGAAAAATTTAAAGGTGGCCCCGTAGGACTTTCCACCATTGCAACTGCAGTGGGCGATGAGGCCGAGACCATTGAAGAAGTATATGAACCGTTTCTGATTCAGGAAGGATACCTTAAAAGGACAAGCCGGGGAAGAGAGGCTACAGAACTAGCCTATAAACATTTAAAAATTCCACGGCCTGGTAAAGCGGGAAGTTTGTTTGAGTAGGACTAAAATATTTATTCGGTTTTGAATGAAATTAGAAAGTTTCTACCCGCATCATCTTCATGAATGTTGGAACCCATACTCAAATCCTCAAAACCATTGCTCACGAACTTGGATTCAGTTTTTGTGGTATTTCAAAGGCAGAATTCCTGAAAGAAGAAAGTGAACTGCTGGAAGAATGGCTGAAGAGAGGATACCAGGGAAAAATGAGCTACCTGGAAAATTATTTCGATAAGCGCCTTGATCCTACTTTGCTGGTGCCTGGAGCAAAATCTGTTGTGAGTCTCATCTACAATTACTATCCAAAGAAAGACCTGGCCGCTTCTGATCAATTGAAAATTGCCAAATACGCCTATGGAGAAGATTATCATTTTGTCATCAAGGACAAATTGAAAAAATTTCTGGAACGGTTGACCGAAGAAATCGGAGAGATTAGTGGGCGGGCGTTTGTTGATTCCGCTCCGGTGATGGAGCGGGCGTGGGCCCAAAAGAGTGGATTGGGCTGGATTGGGAAAAACAGCCTACTGCTCAACCGAAGTGCCGGCAGCTTCTTTTTTCTTGCCGAACTTATTTTGGATCTTGAACTGGAGTACGATGGCCCTATCAAAGATTATTGTGGTACGTGCACGGCTTGCATGGATGCATGCCCCACCAATGCCATCCCCGCACCCTACGTAGTAGACGGTAGTAAATGCATCTCCTATTTTACTATTGAACTCAAAGAGGAAATTCCAACAGAAGTAAAGGGTAAGTTTGAAAACTGGATATTTGGTTGTGATATATGTCAGGATGTTTGCCCATGGAATCGATTTGCGTCACCTCATTCAGAACCACGTTTTGATCCTTCGGAAAACCTGAAAGCCATGAGTGCATCCGAATGGGAGGAAATAACCGAATCGGTTTTTAAGAAAATGTTCGGGAACTCAGCATTGAAGAGAACGGGTCACAAGGGGTTGAAAAGGAACATCCGGTTCTTGAAAAAAAAGTAAACCCTGGGTTTTGCCAGGGTTTTTTAAATGGAGAATACCAAATACTAGCTTGACGTTACAAAGCACCGTTGCAATATTGCCCTGTGCTCATTCCCATAGTTGGCATAACACCAACGTCTGAGCTCCTGAATCTCATCGGCTATCAATATTTTGATTGCCTTCCTTAACTCCTTTTCAAAGAGTTTTGCGTCAAAACTTACTCTTGAAAGTACGTTTTTAACATAGTTAAGCATTTTCATCGGCTTTTTTTGTGGTTGTGCTGTAGAAAGAAGCTTACAAGTTTGTAACGGTTAATATACAAATTCAGTTTAATTGTTCGAAGAAGAAACTACTTTTGTAAACGAAAAATTGGCTTAAAAATTGTATGCGCAGAATTCTGCATTTTTTCGTTTTTTCAACACTCTTTGGAGGCATTTTTCCTTCGCTCTATGGGCAAAATATTTCGATTGTCCTTGGTCCTGATGAAATCGGAGAAAATCAATCCTGGACAATCACCATTACTGCCAATAATGACAGGCTTAAGAGTTATGACAATTTCCCCGAAATAGAAGGTTTCAGAAAAAGAGGTACTTCTACTCAATCGCAAACCAGCATCGTAAACGGACAAATAAGCTCATCGCAAAGTGTGGTGATGACCTACCTGGCTACCCGGCAGGGAACTTTCACGATCCCCCCGTTCAAAATGAAGGTTAACGACCAATTCATCTCATCGCCCGGCAAAAAAATAACCGTGGGACCACCCATACAAACACAACAGCGCGATCCATTCAGAAGCTTGTTTGATCGGGATCCCACCGATGATTTTTTTGGAAGAAGTGACCCTGAATTTGTTGATGTGAAAGAGGATGCTTTTTTAGCCCTTACTACAACGAAAGATGATGTATACGTTGGCGAGGGCTTTACTGCTACCCTTTCATTTCTGGTTGCTGATAACAACCGGGCTCCCATGCAGTTCCATGAACTGGGTAAACAATTGTCCGATATCCTGAAAAAATTACGTCCCTCAACGTGTTGGGAAGAAAATTTCAACATTGAGAACATTGAAGGAGAACCCATCGAAATCGGAGGAAAATACTATACGCAGTACAAAATCTATCAGGCTGCTTTCTATCCCCTCAACATGCAACCGATTGTGTTTTCCAGCGTGGGTCTGGAAATGATCAAATTTAAGGTAGCCAAAAATCCAAGTTTCTTCGGTCAAAACAGAAAAGAGGACTTCAAAACATTCTATTCTAAACCAAAGACAATTCGCGTAAAAGAATTACCCCCGCATCCGCTTAAGGAATCCGTGGCGGTAGGTGATTACCACTTGAATGAAAATCTTGGTTCCATGAATTTGAAAACCGGACAAAGTGTGTCTTACGAATTTAGCATATATGGAGAGGGTAATATTTCATCAATCGAAAAACCAATCGTAAAAAAGTATGATACCTTTGATTTTTATGAGCCCAATATCAGGCAAAATGTAAAAAGAGATAAAGGACGCGTTGCCGGATCAAAGTCGTTCAATTATTTTCTTATTCCCAAAGAACCCGGAAATTATAACCTGGGTGATTATTTTAGCTGGATATTTTTCAATCCAAAGAGTAATAAATACGACACCCTGCGGTCGCAGTACACGGTTTCCGTAACCGGAGAGAGTCAGCGAAATCAATCCATCGAAAGCAAAGATTCCGGATCGTTTTATGATAGAATTAATGTGGCCGATAGTACGTTGCACTCTTCAATTGAAGGCAATTGGATGAAGATTGGCGCTAATCTTTTTATCTTGCTGATGCTGGGCGCTTCGGTGTTCCTGATATTTAAAAAATAAATCAAAATTTAAGGGGTAGAAAATCTGACCTTAGGTTTTGAGTTTTGCGCTTACGCTATGAATTCATACGGTAAATTATTTCGGATCACCACCTTTGGAGAATCACATGGCCCGGCCATCGGTGTAATCATTGATGGATGCCCTGCTGGTCTTGCCATTGACGAGTTAACTATTCAACGTGAGCTCGATCGCAGAAAACCCGGGCAATCAAAAATTACAACACAAAGAAAAGAAAGCGATATTTTCAAAATTCTCTCCGGTGTTTTTGAAGGAAAGACCACCGGCACCCCCATCGCTATTGTGATCGAGAATGAAGATCAACGAAGTAAAGATTACAGCCATCTTGCAGATACATTTCGTCCATCTCACGCAGACTTTACCTACGATGCCAAGTATGGCAACAGGGATTATCGTGGAGGAGGCCGAAGCTCAGCGCGCGAAACTGCGGCACGGGTAGCAGCAGGTGCAGTGGCCAAGCTACTCTTATCGGAGTATGGCATTGAGATTACAGCTTATGTTTCTCAGGTTGGAGATATCAAAGCACCACATTATTTATCGCTTGATCTGAAGCATACTGAAAACAACATCGTGCGGTGTCCTGACGAAACGACTGCCCAAAAAATGATTTCACTGATTGACGAGATCAGAAAAGAACAGGACACCATTGGCGGCCGGGTGACATGCATTATCAAAAATACGCCTGTTGGACTCGGTGAACCTGTATTCGATAAATTACATGCAGAATTGGGAAAAGCCATGTTGAGCATTAATGCCGTGAAAGGTTTCGAGTATGGAAGCGGGTTTGAAGGTACGCGACTGCGCGGTTCACAGCATAATGATGAGTTTGTAAACGATGGAGGAAAAATAAGAACTAAAACCAACCATTCCGGAGGTATTCAGGGCGGTATCTCCAATGGAGAAGATATCTACTTTGATGTTGCTTTCAAGCCAGTTGCTACCATTATGATGGATCAGCAAAGTGTGGACAAGCAGGGAAAAGAAACTACAGTAAAAGGAAAAGGAAGGCATGATCCGTGTGTGCTACCCAGGGCAGTTCCCATTGTAGAGTCTATGGCAGCGTTGGTAATGGTTGACTTTTTACTTAGAAATAAAATTTCCAGGATATAGTTACGACCCGCAGCACATGGCCACTAGGGTACTAAGTGCTAAGACTTATTGTTTATTTTCATTTTTCTTTCAACTAATAAGTGGCTTTGTCTTAACGGCAAAAAAAATAGAATCAAATGACTTTTGAAGAATTGTCTGATAACGAAGAACGAATCGGGAAAGCTATTGTAAACGCAGCTTACCTGGTACATTCACAACTTGGCCCGGGCTTACTAGAGAAAGTTTATGAGGTGTGTATAACCCACGAATTGCGAAAAGTGGATATGTTGGTTGCAAGGCAAGTGGATATTCCAATTCAGTATGACGGAATTCAATTTGATGAAGGATTAAGGCTTGACTTATTAGTTGAAAACAAAGTAGTGGTTGAAGTAAAGGCTGTTGATCAAGTTAACCCAGTATGGCAAGCTCAGGTCTTAAGCCATCTGAAATTGACAGGATTGAGGCTTGGTTATTTTATTAATTTCAATGTCCCTCTTATTAAAAATGGAATTAAAAGAATTATATTATAATTATTGAGACACACAAGTCCAAACACTTTAGTGACTTGGTGCCTTCGTGGCAAACAATTAAAAAATTATGGCTAAACTCAAAACCAAAAAGAACAAAGTAAGTGTTACCGGCTTTATCAACAAGGTAGAAAATAAACAGCGCAAGGCGGACTGTTTTGAAATCATGGATATCATGCAGGAGATTACCAAGGAAGAACCTGCAATGTGGGGAAGCAGTATAGTGGGATTCGGATCTTACCACTATGTGTACGCTAGTGGCGCAGCAGGTGATTGGCCTTTAACGGGATTCTCACCCCGTAAACAAAATCTCGCTCTTTACATCATGCCGGGTTTTGATCAATATGAAATGCTCATGAGCAAACTGGGAAAGTACAAAACTGGCAAATCCTGTCTTTATATTTCCAGTCTTGCAGATATTGACAAGGCTGTGCTAAAAAAACTCATTAAAAACTCCGTCCAAGCTATGAAGAAGCGTAATAAAGTTTCTTCATCCGAGGTTAAGTAATTTGAAATTCTGTCGGTATTCTATCGTATTAGCTTTATTTTAGAAAGTTGAAAAGCTATTCTAATCCATTCCGATGAAAAAGAAAATTCCGCTTTACGCTAAAATTCTGATTGGTATGGGTCTTGGCTTGGCATGGGGAATACTCGCCAAACCACTGGGCATTGTTGAGTTCACACAAGACTGGATAAGACCATTTGGCACCATCTTTATCAACTCACTTAAGCTCATTGCCGTCCCACTTATTATCGTCTCCCTGATTGATGGGGTTTCCAATCTATCAGACGTTAGCAAACTTTCGCGCATGGGTGGCAAAACTATTGCGTTGTATATTGGTACCACCATCCTAGCTGTAACCATCGGTCTTACCCTGGTCAACATCATTAACCCCGGAAGTTATCTCTCCGCTGAAAGAAGAGATTATTTAAGAGAAACATTTGCGGCAGACCTCGATACCAGTATTACCACCGCACATAGTACCAAAGATCAGGGACCACTTCAAATTCTGGTCGACATCGTTCCTGAAAATCTATTTCACGCCTTTTCCGATAACGGCAATATGCTTCAGGTGATCTTCTTCTCAATCCTGTTTGGTATTGCGATGATTTTATCGCCAAAGGATAAAGTAGGGGGTGTTAAAAGTTTTTTTGAAGGAGCTAATACCGTAATCCTGGCCATCGTAAATATAATCATGATGTACGCACCGTTAGGTGTGTTTGCCTTGTTGGCCAGCCTAAGTATTGATCTTGAATTACTAAAAGCCTTGAGCGTATACAGTCTGAATGTGGTTCTTGGCCTTGCCGTCATGCTTTTTGTGTCATACCCTTTGTTGCTCAGGGTTTTTACAAAGGTCAGATACAAAAGATTTATGAAAGCCGTTTTGCCGGCTCAAATTCTCGGGTTCTCTACCAGCTCCAGCGCTGCAACATTACCCATCACGATGGATTGTGCGCAAAAGAATTTGGGAATTTCGGAGGAGGTTGCAAGTTTTGTGCTACCCCTGGGCGCAACAATTAATATGGATGGCACCAGCATACATCAAGGCGTCTCTGCAGTTTTTATAGCACAGGCATTTGGGATTGATCTCACCATGGGCCAACAGCTAACCATACTCATGACTGCAGTACTTGCTTCAATTGGAGCAGCCGCTGTACCCGGTGCGGGCATCATCATGCTTATCATTGTACTTGAATCCGTAGGACTTGACCCAGCCGGACTAGCGCTCATTCTAGCCGTAGACAGACCATTGGATATGTTGCGCACAGCCGTGAATGTAACAGGAGACAGCTCTGTCGCAGCCATCATTGCAAGCTCCGAAAATGAGATTAAATCAGAAGAAGAAGTTGACCGAATAAAAGCCGAAGCGGAACTCGTTAATCAAAGTTAATATCGCCTTCAGGCTCTTTGTATTCCCCCTCCCACTTGGCGATAACTACTGTAGCAAGGCAGTTCCCCGTTACATTGACTGAGGTTCTGGCCATATCCATCAGCTCGTCAATACCGAGAATAGCCATGATGGGCCACAGTGGCAAACCAAAAGAAGCCGCTGTACCTAACAGTATTACTAGAGAAGCTCTCGGTACACCGGCCACACCCTTACTGGTGAGCATGAGTGTTAACCCCATGAGTAATTGCTCGCCAATGCTAAGATGTATGCCTGCCGCTTGCGCCACGAATACAGCAGCCAGCGAAAGATAAAGAGTGGTGCCATCTAGGTTGAAGGTATAACCAGTTGGCAACACAAATGAAACAATCTTCCTGGGCACCCCTAGTTTTTCCATATTCTCCATCGCTTTAGGCAATGCCGATTCAGAACTTGTGGTTGCAAAGGCAATAGACACCGGCTCCGACACAGCCCTGATGAATTTGCGGATAGGAATTTTAAGAAAGTATGCTACGGGCAGAAGAATTAATAAGATGAAGACTAGCAACGAACCGTAGAGTGTAAAAAGTAATTTCAAAAGTGAGGTAAGGATATCTACACCAAGATGGCCCACGGTAACAGCAATAGCTGCTCCCACACCAAAAGGGGCAAAATGCATGATGATGTTAGTGAACTTAAACATCGCCTCAGCCAGACTTTCTGAAAATTCCAACATTGGTTTTTTCTTAGTCTCAGGCAGCATGGCAAGGGCTATTCCGAATATCACACTGAACACAACAATGGGAAGAACATCACCATGATATACCGACTTGACAATATTCTCCGGGAAAACATGTAAGATTACCTCTGACCAGGTTTGTGCTTTTGCTTCGGGTAGTTCCTGGTTAAATCCTTCCGGGAGCACAATTCCTGCACCCGCCTGTGTGATATTGATGGCTATCAAACCAATTATCAACGCCAGTGTTGTTACTAATTCAAAATAAAGTATTGACTTCCAGCCCATCCTTCCAACCTGTTTAAGGTTTGAATGACCTGCAATTCCCACTACAAGCGTGGAGAATAGAATTGGGGCAATGATGGTTTTCACCAGGCTGAGGAAAATTTTACTAAGCACCTGAAGATTCTGGGCGAACAGCGGGAAGTTCAAGCCAATCTCTACACCCACCATCATGCTTAACAGAATCCAGGTAGTGAGTGATCCCTTTTTGATGGCATATAAAATGATCAGCAAAACCGTTAACCATCGGCTACCGATCAATACCATAGAAGGAATACTAATGGATGTATAATACTCGGCTACATGCAAAATGGTAGCTATACTGAAGGCGATCAGGATAAAAAGACCTATTTTCTTTTGAGTCAAGAGAGTAAGTTTTAGGTGATGTTGAAACCGGTTTAAATGGTGAATATATAAAATGGGCAGAAATTAAATACATCGTTGATGTAATTCGCCATAGATCTGTTTCAACGAAATACACCATCCTTTAAAAATCTTTAAAAAGGCCTAATTCGAACTTAAATTCCATAATTTTGTTCCTCATACAGATACAGATAATTACCATTACTATGTTGAAAGCAGACCCAAAACAAATTCATATATACCTCGAGTCCAATCCCAACCCAAATTCCCTAAAATTTGTAGTCAACGACATGTTGGTCCCTGACGGCATGAGTTTTGATTTTCCAACAGTGGAAAGTGCCAAAGAAGCACCCCTGGCACAAGAACTTTTTTCATATCCTTTTGTAAATCGGGTTTTTTACATGAGCAACTTCATTACCGTTACCAAGAATGAAGACATTCAATGGATTGAAGTTCAGGACACGATTAAGCAGCATATCAAAAATTTCCTGGAGGCCGGGAAATATATTTTAGACAGTTCGTCTTCTGTGCCGGAAGAGAAAGCCGAAGATTCAGAAACGGTAAAAAAAATAAAAACGATTCTTGATGAATACATCAAGCCCGCTGTGGAGCAGGATGGTGGCGCAATAACTTTTCACTCCTTCAAAGAAGGGGTTGTGACGGTGACGCTTCAAGGTTCTTGTAGCGGATGCCCATCATCCACCATCACCTTAAAGGCAGGAATAGAGAATCTTTTTAAACGGATGATGCCCGATGAAATTCAAGCTGTGGAAGCGTTGGGTTGAATAACCCATTTCATAAAGCAAAGGGGCTCTCCAGCCCCTTTGTTATTAGTTGTATCCTAAAAATGTGACTGCAAAGCCAAGAGCACTCAAACTGGTGCCTCACCTTTAAGATACTTATTCAGAAATTTCAATATCTCTTCCGAAGCCTTTATGTTATTTTCCTTTTTAGCAAACCCATGACCTTCGTCTGGAAAAATAACATATTCTACAGGCACACCGTTTTGCTTTGCTGCCTCCACAATTTCATCTGATTCTACCTGAAGTACACGCGGGTCATTACTGCCTTGCAATACAATGAATGGTTTGGTAATCTTATCGGCATGAAACAGGGGTGATTTGTTGTACAACGCGACTGAGTCAGCTATTGGGTCTCCCATTTCTGTATAGAGTGCAAGTCTGAAAGACTCCCACCAGGGCGGAATACTTTTTAGGGTTCTCAACCAATTGGTAACACCAAAGAAATTCACACCTACAGCAAATTCTTCGGGTGCAAATGTAAGCGCTGCCATCACCATAAACCCACCATAACTACCGCCTGCAATGCCGATTTTATCGGTATCTACATATGGAAGTGTTGCCAGGTATTTTTTCGACTCAATGCAATCTCGTAAATCCTCATTGCCATGCTTCTGATCATCTGCTTTGAAAAAAGATTTTCCATATCCTGAGCTGCCCCTGTTGTTTACTGCCAGCACTACATATCCATGATTGACCAAATGCTGAATGATTGGACTATAATTCAACCTGGTTTGACCTCCAGGGCCTCCATGAATCCATAGCAATACGGGCACCTTTTCTCCATCTTTGATTCCCCTCGGTTTATATAACAATGCAGGAATTTCCATTCCGTCAAACGAAGCATATCTAATGGCTTGACCCTCTACTAAGTCAGTGGGGTCGATTTCTGCCGTCATCGTATTGGTAAGTTGCTTCACTTCTTTTGTCTCAAAATTGTAGACAAAGAGATTACTCGGAGACTTCGAGCTGCTAACATAAAATGACATTATCTTTTCGCTGTCTGAAACGTTTACTCCAGTAATTTCACCATTCGGGAGCTTTGGAAGATCTATCAACTGACCCGTACTTTCCTCATATATTTTTATTTCCGTTCTCGCGTCATTGTTTATGGCCACCACTCTATACTTTCCATTTCTGGATAGATACGCATACAAAATATCCCATGGCGCTTCTTCAATTTTCGTTTTCTCACCAGAAGCAATATCGAAGGAGGCCAGGTAGGTAAACTCACTTCCCTCGTCTGTCAGGTAATAAAGTTTGCTGCCATCAAGACTAAAATATTGAGGACTAAACTGAGCATCGCCTTCATGGGCTGAGAGCAGTTTTGTCTGTCCGCTTTGCGTATCCAGCAAATACATATCCGAATTGTTGGTAGTGATGGATTTTGATAAGGCAATGTACCGGTCATCATTTGATATGGCGGCTGGATTCAATCCTTCTGTATTCTTATAAGCCACTTCGGCAGGATACAGTTTATCTTCACTTTGATTTTTTTCTACCTGAACTTTATATAAATCAAAAAAGCGTTTATCCCGTCCGTTCGATGCGTAGTAAAGAAGTTTTTTATCGTAACTCCAACCCACGTATTGTGCCTTGGCAGTACTGTCCTGAATCAAATCCTTTAATGTGCCATCCTGATTTCTAACATAAAGATGCGTAATCTCATTTCCCCCCTTGTCACTTTGTACGATTACCCTGTTGTCCTCCGGGAAATAGGAGTTTGCATAAATTGAATTATCGGATGAATTGGTTAACTGTTTTTTTTCACCCGTAGCAATGTCAATTTCATATGCATTAAAAATTCCCGTCTCCTTACTGCTAAACAGGATCTTGCTTTCATCAGGTGAAAATGAACTCCCTCCGATTTGCACAATATCCATAAATTGGCTTATGCTGTATTTGGTGGGAGGATTTTCTTCTTGCGTTTTAGAGCAACTCCAAATGCCAATTACAAGACTTAGTAGTGTGATTCTAAGAATGATTTTCATGTTAATATTTGATTTAAACAATTGATAATGCATATCGATTTTATAACCTGACATTTTACAGGATCTAATATACCCCTTTCGAATTAAATATTATCAGGTAATGAAGCTCTAAGATAACGATGTGTTCATTTCCTTCTGTTTGCCAGATAAACCCCACCGATAATTAAGATCATCCCAACGTAGTGACCTAAATAAAGGTGTTCGCCATCGAGCACACCCCACATCACCGCTACAATGGGCATCAGGTAAGTAACGGAACTGGCGAAAAGCGGGGAATGTGTTTTTACCAGTTTATTAAACATTACCGTGGCCACGGCAGTGCTCATCAGGGCCAGCAAGGTAATATAACCAAATGCATTCCATGCCTCTCGCTGCGTTTGCATTTTGTGCAAAAAATCAGTAAATCCCAATAAGTACACTAATGCAAAAGGGCCTATGAGCGATACCGAGACGGTGGTAATGGTTAAAGACCTGACATGTTCTATTTTGAATTTGATCAGATTGAGGTTGCAGCCATACAAAGCGGTTGCCAGCACGATCAGCAAAGCATAAACACTAATGCTGTTTACCGGACCACTGGCTTTTGCCATCATCAATACCACCGTTCCCCCAAACCCGATTAAGGTGCCAAGTACGGCAAACCCCCTGAAGCGCTGGGAAAACAGCAATGCCCCAACAATCATAGTCCAAATAGGTGTTAAACTGTTCATAATACCAGCAACCGAGCTATCGATTTTGGTTTGAGCAAAGGAAAACAGGAAAGAGGGAATGAAAATCCCTAGCAATCCGGAAAGCAAAAGCTTACCGTAGTCCAAAGATTTTAACCCCTTTAATTTTGCAAGCGCAACCGGTAGCACGAACAAAGCCGCTGAGGCCACGCGGATAGTAGCCACCTCGGCGGGCGAAAAAACTACTAATCCTTTCTTTATCAGAATAAAGGACGTTCCCCAGATAAGCGCTAAAATAATCAGTAAGAAAACGGCGGTTAAATCTCTTTTATCAGACATGGGGAACTAAATGGCGGGCAAAGATTGAAAATCCAGTCGCGATTTCAAATACGAAATCTTGCCAACTTATGCCTCCACCAGAGAGTGTGTATAATGCCTTTCAACTTCATCTAAAATGGAATAGATTTCCTCCAGGCTTAATGATTCCACTAGACGGGTTCTTACTGGTTTAAAATTCGGAATGCCCCTGAAATAATTGGAGTAATGTCTCCTCATTTCTAAAATGCCCAACTTTCCGCCTTTCCAGCGAATTGAAAAGTCGAGGTGTCGTTTCACAACCTCCACCCGCTTTTCTATTGAGGGTGGTTCAAGATGAGTGCCGGTAACAAAAAAATACTTCATCTGCTCAAAGATCCATGGGTTGCCAATAGAGGCGCGGCCAATCATAATGCCATCCACGCCATACCTCCTTTTGTATTCAAGTGCCTTCTCCGGACTATCAATATCGCCATTGCCAAATATGGGAATTTGAATTCTCGGATTGTTTTTGATTTCGCCAATCAAAGTCCAGTCAGCAGTGCCTTTGTACATCTGTACGCGAGTGCGCCCATGTATGGTGAGTGCCTGGATTCCTATATCCTGCAACCGTTCTGCTACTTCTGTTACATTTTTAGTATTGTCATCCCAGCCCAACCTTGTCTTTACTGTCACGGGCAGCTTTGTGCACTTCACAATGGCTTCCGTCATTTTCACCATTTTCGGAATATCCTGAAGCAAGGCAGCACCGGCACCTTTGCAGGCTACAGCCTTTACGGGGCATCCGTAGTTGATGTCGATAAGGTCAGGGTTTGCTTCGGTAGCAATTTGAGCAGACCGAACCATACTCGCAATTTCTCCGCCAAACAGTTGAATTCCTATGGGCCGCTCGTATTCAAAAATATCCAGTTTCTGACGGCTCTTCGCTGCATCGCGGATCAAACCCTCGGAAGAGATAAATTCAGTATACATCAGATCGGCTCCACCTTCTTTGCATACAGCCCGAAAAGGAGGATCACTCACATCCTCCATGGGAGCAAGCAGCAGCGGAAAGTCGCCTAGCACAATGTTGCCGATTTTTACCATATTAGCACCACCTAAAAAGAGGGCAAATTTAATTGAATTTTAAGACTTTCTGGATTTTATGAGCAGTGATCTATTTGATCAGCAGCGACCGGCATGGATTTCTGTTATTCTGATATTTATTTCAGCCATGCTGGGGTTCATTGTGATAGGCCCACTTATCGGATTTATATTCTCCATTCCATTTTTCGAAGGAGATTTGATGACTTTGCAAACCAAACTTGCCTCTCCCGCTGATTATCCTGAATTAAGGGTGCCGCTATTTATTATGCAGGGATGCGCAACGCTATTTGGCCTTATCATAGTCCCTTCACTGTATGTACTTGCATTTGAAAAGAAGAACATCCTGATACTGGTAAAAGACAAACCATTGTATTCTCAAAGTATATTGCTGTCCATTATTGTTGTGATCGTTTTTATGATCCCCAATACTTTTTTTATCGAATGGAATGCCAACCTTTCCATGCCCGATTTTCTCAAAAATTTTGAATCGTGGGCAAGGCAAAACGAAGACAGGGCGGCCGAGCTCACAACCTTTCTTACCACCTTCGATTCATTTGGAAATTTTCTGTTAGCCTTTGTGGTGATTGCTATTCTTCCGGGTATCGGTGAGGAGCTTTTGTTCAGGGGGATGTTGCAACCCGAATTACAAAGGGCTACTGGTAATATTCATGCAGCCATTTGGATTTCTGCTATCCTGTTTAGCGCCATACACCTTCAGTTTTTTGGTTTTGTTCCGCGCATGTTACTTGGTGTACTGTTTGGATATTTATATTATTGGTCGGGGAATATTGTTGTGCCGATGCTCGCCCATTTTATTAATAATGGATTTTCTGTAGTAATGATTTATCTTTATCAATTGGGCATCATTTCTATCAATCTGGAATCAGGAGAACCTGCCCCGCTAGTTATGGTTGCACTTTTCACGGTCATTACTTTTGGCATACTGCTGTATCTTAAAAAATTTCATCGGGAAAAAAATACATTTGCTTCGTGACCTCTGCGCTAAGGAAGTATAACAATCTTACACAACGACTGATTACTGCCTTGGTTGGGGCTGCCGTTATTATTTTCTGCATTGTATTCAATGAGTGGACATACTTTGCCGTATTTTTTGTAATCTGTCTTTGTGCGCTATTGGAATTTTACGACTTGTCGGGATTGGACGGTATGATTCCACAGAAAACATTTGGAACCGTTTGCGGCATGCTCATCTTCAGTCTTACTTTTTTTATTGAAAAAGAAGACATCTCCTATCGTTACTATTTTCTGATATTTCCTATCGTCTCCTTTGTGTACATGATAAAGTTGTATAAGAAGTTTGAACGCAAACCATTTACCAACATTGCCTACATGTTATTGGGGTTGTTTTATGTAGCCATGCCGTTTTCATTGCTCAACATTGCTGTATTTGAAAACGGAGAATACAATTTTGAAATCATGTTTGGCTGCCTCTTCATTCTATGGGCCAGCGACACCGGTGCTTACTTTGCGGGCACCATGTTTGGTAAACGAAAGCTTTTCGAACGCATATCGCCTAAAAAATCCTGGGAGGGAGCTGTTGGTGGGGCTTTTCTTGCCATCATCTTCGCGTTGGGTATTGCCCATTATTTTGAAAGCCTGGCCCGATGGCAGTGGCTTATCATTTCCGGTATTATCATCATTGGCGGTATTTATGGTGACCTGATCGAATCGCTGCTCAAGCGGAGTATTGAAATAAAAGACTCAGGTGAAAGTTTACCCGGTCATGGAGGTTTCCTCGATCGCTTTGATGGGCTGCTCATTTCAGCCCCCTTTATTGTCGCTTTTTTGGAGATTTTTTAAGCTGTTTGCCGCCTGAATCATTTGCCTGTTTAACAGATTGGCATGACCTAATTTCTTTATCTTTGCAGCCGTTTTGAGACTCTAACGTAGAAAAACGATAAATTCCACATGGCATACATTGAACCAGCTCCTCTTTTAGACAAGGAGAATCCATTTGAAGCAATGATGTCCCGCTTTCAGACCGCTTCGCAAATACTGGGACTAGATGATGAAGTATATAATGTATTGAAATCACCAGCCCGTCAGGCTATTGTTTCACTGCCTGTGACCATGGATGACGGTCGTATCAAAGTTTTTGAGGGATACCGGGTAATTCACTCCACCATTTTGGGCCCATCAAAAGGTGGTATTCGCTTCGATCCGCATGTAAATCTGGACGAAGTAAAGGCGTTGGCCGCATGGATGACATGGAAATGTGCCGTGGTTGACATTCCATATGGAGGTGCCAAAGGAGGAGTGGCCTGCAATCCCCGCGAAATGTCTGCCGGAGAGATAGAGCGGCTGATGAGATCTTATACACTGGCCATGATTGACATCTTTGGGCCAGACAAGGACATACCAGCACCTGATATGGGCACAGGCCCTAGAGAAATGGCCTGGCTGATGGATGAATATTCACGCACCCAGGGCATGACTGTAAATGCGGTGGTTACAGGAAAGCCTCTCGTATTGGGTGGATCATTAGGAAGAACAGAAGCTACCGGACGCGGTGTAATGGTGACCGCTATGTCGGCCATGCAAAAACTAAAGATAAATCCTTACAACGCCACTTGCGCAGTTCAAGGTTTTGGCAACGTAGGATCATGGGCCTCCAGATTGTTGGCAGAGCGCGGATTAAAAGTTGTTGCGATAAGTGACTTGCAAGGAGCCTATTACAACGACAAAGGAATTGATATTGAAGCTGCCGTAAAATACCGAGATGGCAACAAAGGGTCGTTGGCCGGCTTTGCAGAGGCAGAGCATATAGCGGGTAGTGAAATTCTTACATTACCGGTAGATGTGCTGGTGCCTGCCGCAACTGAAGATGTGATCACGGGTTCCAATGCTGATAAAATTCAGGCTAAGCTTATTGTGGAAGGAGCCAATGGACCTACTTCATCGAAAGCTGATGGCATCATCAATGAAAAAGGAATTATCGTTGCGCCCGATATTTTAGCGAATGCCGGGGGTGTTACCGTATCCTATTTTGAATGGGTTCAGAACCGGCTTGGGTACAAATGGACGGCTGAGCGCGTAAACCGGAGATCTGATCGCATCATGAAAGATGCTTTTGATCATGTTTATAAAACATCAATTGAATATAAGGTTCCGTTGAGAATCGCTGCCTATATGGTAGCTATCGAGAAAGTAGCAAAAACTTATAAGTATCGGGGAGGCTTCTGATCTATGGCCCTGCCCGCTGGAATATCTCATCAAAAAGTATATTTGGAAAACACGCGCCGACAGTGCGTGTTCTCTTTTTTGAAAAGAAAACTTTAATTTTAAATATTCATTCAGACCGAAAGACATGACTATTCATAAAGAAGGAAGAATGCTGTTAGTTATTCTCCTGTTTTTTTTAATTGCCATTAATCTTCTACTCGACAGCTATCTACCGACAGATGGCATTTTGAAACCAGTTGCAATAATCTGTAGCATTATCTTATTCTTCCTTATTCTTCAATTTTTCAGGAGTCCGATTTTCGAAATAAAGAAAAACCCTAAACTGGTACTCGCCCCTGCGGATGGAAAAGTGGTGGTAATAGAAGACACTGACGAAAATGAATATTTAAAAGAACGCAGGAAACAAATTTCAATTTTTATGTCTCCTATTAATGTGCATGTAAACCGCATGCCGGTAGAAGGATCAATCAGTTATTTTAAATATCATCCCGGCAAATATTTGGTAGCATGGCATCCAAAGTCAAGCACAGAAAATGAAAGGACTACGGTAGTTGCCAAAATGCAAAATGGGACTGAAATTTTATTCAGACAAATTGCGGGAGCGCTTGCACGAAGAATTAAGTGGTACATTTCTGAAGGTCAATCTCTGACGCAAGGCGAAGAGTTCGGTTTTATCAAATTTGGTTCGAGGGTTGACGTTTTTTTACCCTTGAATTCGGTAGTAAAGGTAAAAGTAGGTGATAAGACGCAAGGCGGGAGAACAGTGATGGCTGAGCTGTATTAGCCGTTTATGTAACTAATACGTTGCTGAGTTTCAATTTAAAGTCAACTTCTACCTGTTTAATAACTATAATTTTGTCAGTTATCACTACCTTTGATAATTAACCAAATTACACCCAAGCCTATTTTCGGCAAGATTGTGATTCAAGGCTTACTCAAAATCAAAAATTCAAAATAATGTCTCAAACAATAAAGTTTGTTTCCAAACAACACGACTTCTTTACCACGCTCAATCAACGAGTAAACGGATATTTTAAGAGCAACAATTTAAGCAGAAATGCAAATGGCGAAATGGTGTTAAAAACCATCGTCATGTTTGCGCTGTACTTTGTGCCTTATGCCATTATTATTTCAGGTACCAGTTCGCTTTTACTCTTCTATGGCTTAAACATTATAATGGGTATTGGTCTTGCCGGAATTGGCATGTCTGTAATGCATGATGCTAATCATGGTGCATATAGCAACAAGCCCTGGGTGAATGATCTTTTGGGATATTCATTAAACCTGGTGGGTGGCAATGCTTTTAACTGGAAAGTTCAACACAATGTGCTCCATCATACTTTCACCAACATTGAAGGAGTAGATGAGGATATTACACCGCGAGGAGTTTTGCGCTTTTCTCCACACACAAAATGGAAACCTTTCCACCGGTTTCAATTCATCTATGCCTGGTTCTTTTATGGCTTGCTTTCTTTTGTCTGGATTGTATTTAAAGATTATGGAAGGTTGATCCGATACAACAAAGATGGATTAGTGAAAAAACAAAAAACCAGTCTTGTCAAGGAGTCAGTTATCCTGGTTTCTTCCAAACTGTTTTATTACGCTTATATCGTTGGTATACCCATGTTGGTATTGCCTTTCACCTGGTGGCAGATACTATTGGGTTTTCTTACCATGCACTATGTTGCCGGGTTTATTCTTGCCGTAATTTTTCAGCCAGCCCATGTTGTTGAGGGTACAGAGTATCCATTGCCGGATGAAAAGGGAAATATTTACAACGCTTGGGCTATCCACCAACTTTTTACCACTACAAACTTTGCGCAAAACAACAAGTTGCTTTCCTGGTATGTAGGTGGTTTAAATTATCAGGTTGAGCATCACCTTTTCACCAATGTTTGTCACGTCCACTACAAACAGCTTTCGGCCATTGTAAAAGAAACCGCTCAGGAGTTTGGTCTACCTTATAAATCCAAACCCAGGTTTAGAGATGCTATGTTTGGCCATTACCTGATTCTAAAAGAATTAGGTAAAAAGGATGCCGTTATCCCCGGACATGGCGAACCTGCAATGGCCAGAGCCTGATCAGGAGATAACCTCATCAAATGCTGAGGTAAACTGTTTCATCTCATCGAGCGTACCCACGCTCACGCGACACCATTCTTTATCCTTGTAATCCCAGATGCGCATCAGAATATTTTTCTGACGCATTTTGGAAAGAATGGTTTTGCCATCAAGAGGTGCATTGAAGAACATAAAGTTGGTATGAGACTTGCCATAGTTGAAGCCCTTTTTCTTCAAATAGCCTTCCAGATGCCCTCTTGCTTCTGCATTTTTTGAACGGCTAAGCTTCGTGAATTCATCATCACCAAGACTGGCCTTGGCGGCAGCAATAGCGTGCTGACTGATTGGGATGCCCATCTGATATTGAGAAATCTTCTTGATCAAGTCCGGTTTCGCTACAATATATCCGATACGCAAGCCAGCAAGACCATATATTTTAGAAAAAGTGCGGGATACCACTACATTTTTTCCCTGCTTCACCATTTCAATATTGCTGACTTTCTTTTGCAAATCCGGCTCGAGAAATTCCAGGTACGCTTCATCAGAGTATACCGGAACTTTTTTGGAAACTTCTTCACAAAATCCGGAAACGATAGAAGGATCTACAAGCGTACCCGTTGGATTATTAGGATTACAAATGAAAACAAGCCTTGTTTTTGAATTGACGCGTGATGCCATGGCCTCATAGTCAAATTCAAATTTTTCATTTACGTTCACCTTGTCCCATTTGGCATTAAAAACTTCAGCATAATCCATCAGTTCGGTAAACGTTGGGAACCCGGCCATGATCTCGCCATTGTCTAATCCAAAGGCAACACCAGATTGGCATAAGATCTCACCGGAACCTGCACCCATATGAATGTAATCAACCTCCACACCTTCTTTCTCAGCTATCAATTTCTTCAGGTCATTCAATGCCTGGAAAGGGTAGCGATTACTTTCTCCCAAATTATCAATAATCGCCTTCTTTGCTTTCTCTGATGGTCCATATGGGTTCTCATTGGCATTTAATCGAATGCTGCCATAGGGAGCATAGGGATTGATTCCCCATTCAAATCGTTCAGCACGGCTTACAGGAGCAGCAAACACCTTGTCGATCAGGGCTGGCGCCAGTGCAATGCTGGCAGTAAGTGCCAACGATGATTTGAACCAATCTCTGCGGGTTATGGGAGACTTCATTTTTGTTGGGTTTATTGTAAACTAAAGATAATGATTTATAGCTGTCCTCAAAACTGATTTTGGTCTATCCGGCTGGCAGTATTCCCATTTTCTTCATCAGAAAGGTTGCATTAGCCCTTTGTGCTGCTCCAGCGTGAAGTGTGTAATCAAAACTAAGTGCTTCACCTTTAATCTCACTTTCAAAACAAAAATTTCTGATAGCCGCTGGAAATTGCTTTTCCAACTCACCCAATGCGACATCATGAGAAGCCAGCATTACCAACACTTTGTGTTCTACAAATTGTTTGATCAATCCAATAGAACCTTCTTGTTTGTCCCTCGAATTTGTTCCTCTTAATACTTCATCCAACAAAACAAAAACCGGTTGCCCGCTCCGAATTTTTTCCATGATCATTTTCAACCGGGACAGCTCCGCATAGAAATAAGAAGTGTGCTCCACCAGCGAATCAGTAGCCCTCATTCCTGTATACAAGTCCATTACAGAGCAGCGGAACTCGCTGGCGCAAACAGAAGATCCTGAATAAGCTAATACCAGGTTCACGCCAACCGTTCTGAGAAAGGTGCTCTTCCCTGCCATGTTAGCTCCCGTAATGAACATGATGTTTTGCGGATGACCGAGGTCAAATGAATTATCTATCCTTTCCTTCGCGTTGATCAGCGGATGTCCTGCATTTTTTCCGGAAAGATGAAGTCCGCTTTCAAATTTTGGAAATGTATTGGGCGGATGATTGAAATGAAAGGTTGCCAAAGAAATAAATGAATCAACCACAGCTATTTTGTTCAACCAACCAGATACTTTATGAGAATTTTGATCCCTCCACTTTTCCAATTTGTACAGGCATTGTAAATCGTATAAGTAGAGGCCGTTGCCAAATATTTTGGCAAAATCATTTCTTCTTGATTCAAATGCATTTACCAACCTCGAAAATTTTCTAATCTCCTCCGAAGCTTCTTTCGCTTCGTACTGAATTTTCTTCAGCTTTTCTGATTTAAAGTCTTCTGATGCAATTGCACTTAGTAATCTAGCATACTTTTCAAAAATTCTTCGATACCGGGTAAGCACTTCGTCTGCTTTAAGAATTTCTCTTGAAAAAAGAGAAACAATATATAATTGCAGCATTGTTAACACCACAATAAGCACGAAAAATTTAAAATCATAAATGATCATACCAATCAGGACTATTGATATGAGGGGAAAAATAATGAGCAGCCACTCAACCAACATGCGTCCCTTCACTGTATTTTTTCCAGACAACCATTCCAGCAGGTTGCTATTTTCCTGAATACTATCCTTGAGTAAACGACCCTGAGCCCAAAACCATTGACGCAGTGATACTTTCTCTGACAATTCTTCAACTACCGATTGTTTGTGAATTATTTCCTCAACAGAACCGGAGCCTGATTTAAGTTCATCTGCCAGTTGATTCTCACCGATAGCAGTGCCACATCGATTTAAATATTGATATAGTGAGCCTGGCCCGAATAAATCAAGGTCGTAGCTGTAAGCATGGTGTGGATCTATGAAGACAGAGCCATCAGGAAAAGTTTTGTAATCATGATCCAGCGCTTTCAACTCAAGTTCATTTAACGCAACCAGATTCATATTCAGATCCAACTCTTCTTTAAGTTTCACATGCCGGGAAACAAAATAGCCAAAGGTGATTGCCAGGGGAACTAAACTATACCAAAAAAAGGAGTTGAAAAATCCCAAATAAATGAAAAATAAAATAATCAGCGCAATGAAAATTCTGATGAAAACAACCTGACGGATTTTTTTTTGAACAGACTCAGCTATTGCTGTAAACTCATTTTTACGCGAATTGTAAAAATGATGGAGGTCTTTCATGCCAATGCAATCAATTGTGTTTATAAAAATTTTTCGATGATGCGCATAACTTCCTCCAGGTATTGCGCATCCACTTCATTAAAATCATCAAGCTCATCACTATCTACATCCAAAACCAGGGCAACTTCCCCATTTTTGAATGCTGGCAATACAATTTCTGACTTTGAGGCGGAGCTACAGGCTATATGGCCGGGGAATTCATCAACATTGGGGACGATGCGCGTTTTCTTCTCTTTCCACACCGTACCACACACTCCTTTTCCAAATTGAATTCTGGTGCAGGCAATAGGGCCTTGAAACGAACCCAGCACCAACTCATTCCCTTTGACGAGGTAGAACCCTACCCAAAAAAAATTCATGGTTTCTCGCAAAGCAGCTGTAATATTGGATAAATTGGCAATGACATCCGGCTCACCCGACACGAGCGCTTCAATCTGCGAAACAAGTGTTTTGTACCGCTCTTCTTTATTTTCTGTGCTTGCTATGATTAGTTGCTCTGCCATGAGAAATCAATTTGTCTCTGATTGGGGATTGATGGGTTTATTTTCTTCTACAGCGGAGGGAATCACCTGATTTTCTTCGGAGGAAACAAACAAATTTTCATCACCTGCTTTTTTATCTTTTTGGGTTTGAGTTTCTCCTTGAACATCCTCCGTAAAAAATCTTTTTTGAAAAATCAAAATAGTTGTGACTCCAACAAAGATGGATGAATCAGCTATGTTGAATACCGGACTGAAGAAAAGAAAATATTCTCCTCCTACCAGCGGCACCCAATCCGGCCAGTAAAAATCGAAAATGGGAAAGAACAACATATCGATTACCTGCCCATGAAACCAGGGAGTGTAAGATCCCAGGGGTTGGTTTTGTAATAAAACCCCGTAGAAAGTACTGTCAATTACATTACCTACAGCTCCACCTAAAATCAAAGACATGCTAAAAAGAAAACCGGGATGTGCGTTTTTTCGCGCCATGCGATAGAGGTAATAACCAATACCTATCATGGCACCTATGCGAAAAACCGTTAGGGCCAATTTGCCAAACTCATTATCCCATCGCAAGCCAAAGGCCATACCCGGATTTAACAAATAGTGGAGTTTGAACCATTCACCGATTACATTCACTTCCTCATGAATGTACATATAGTTGTGCACCAACAACTTACTCGTTTGATCGATGATAATCACTATTAGGGCAACTAAAAAATATTTGCGCGCGCTCATTTAACTTTTATCTTCACTTTCAATACAAATTCATCCATATCCACTTCAGTAGCTTCACCAACCTGTTGCTTTAACTCCAGACTTAGCGCCTGGGTTTCAGTGCTGATATATTCTTTATGCTCCGAAAGAGCCGTCTCCACCGGATTACTTTGCCCATTTTGCGTTTTTTCAACTTCAATGGTTATTTTATCCAACACTTCGAGTCCCATTTCCTTGCGCAGATTTTGAATCCGGTTTACAAAATCCCTGGCAAACCCTTCGCGCTTTAATTCATCTGTCACCGTGATGTCCAACGCAACAGTGATGCCTCCTTCCGAAGCGACAGACCATCCGGGAATATCTTCTGAACTGATCAGCACATCCTCCAGCACAAAATCAAATCCTTCTTTGGAAAGAGTTCCCTTTTCAACGGCAGCAATGTCTTCTTTCGTGAAGGCATTGATCACCGAAGTTACTTCTTTCATTCGAGGCCCATATTGCTTTCCTAATTTGGCAAAGTTAGGTTTCACCTTCTTCACCAAAACTCCTGAAGCATCGTCAATGTATTCTATGGATTTCACATTCACCTCCGACTTTATGATCTCTTCCACACGCTTTACCCTGCTGGCAAACTGATCGTCCAATACAGGTAACATAATTTTTTGCAGCGGTGTTCTTACCTTTATCTTGCTGCCCTTCCGAATGGAGTGAACTAACGAGCTAATGCGCTGGGCATACTCCATGGCCTGCTCCAGTTCCCTATCAACTTTTCCTTTCTCTGCTTTCACCAGGTCCGTCAGGTGTATGGATTGATGCTGTAAGGGGGTTTTGCTGGCCTTGGCTTTTTCCCTGATGTTGTCAGTAAGGTTTTTATATAACCATTCGGAGAAAAACGGAGCAATAGGAGCCATCAACTGGCCTACTACCATAATACATTCATAGAGCGTCTCATAGGCAGCCTTCTTACTTTCCGTCATCGCCTGCTTGTCGCCAGACGTTGGTTGCCAGAAGCGCTTGCGATTGAGGCGCACATACCAGTTAGACAAATGATCATTGACAAATTCCTGTATCGCTCTGGTCGCCTGAGTTGGCTCATAGTCATTATAGCCTGCCGTTACTTCGATAATCAGCGATTGTAGTTTGGAAATAATCCAGCGGTCGAGATGTGAAAGCTTGTCGTGAGACACACAATTCAGCTCATCTTTTACAAAGCCATCAATATTTGCGTATAATGCAAAGAAGGAGTAGGTATTGAGGAGTGTTCCAAAAAATCTTCTCTTCACCTCCGCTATTCCATCCTCATCAAATTTTAAATTATCCCACGGCGGTGCATTTTCAATCATGTACCAGCGCACCACATCGGGTCCGTATTTCTCGATGGTCTCGAAAGGATTCACCACATTGCCTTTGCTCTTCGACATCTTATTTCCATTCTTGTCGAGTACGAGGCCGTTGGAGATCACATTTTTAAACGCAACGCTGTCAAACAGCATGGAAGCTATGGCGTGCAGGGTAAAGAACCAGCCTCGTGTCTGGTCTACTCCTTCAGCAATAAAATCGGCCGGATAACTCGTTTCAAAAACATCCTTGTTTTCAAAAGGATAGTGAAGTTGCGCATAAGGCATAGCGCCTGAATCAAACCATACATCTATCAGATCAGCCTCGCGGTACATGGGTTCGCCTTCTTCACTTGCCAACACCACTTCATCGACAAACGGACGATGCAAGTCAAAATCCGGGGATTCAAATCTTAAATTTTCAATTTTAAATTTCTTCGCGTGTTCTACTTCTTTTCTCAATTCTTCAAGCGAACCAATGCATTTTTCTGTTTTCCCATCTTTGGTTCGCCAGATTGGTAATGGTGTGCCCCAATACCTTGATCGCGACAGATTCCAGTCCACGAGGTTCTCCAACCAGTTACCAAAACGTCCTGTTCCGGTAGAAGCAGGTTTCCAGTTGATGGTTTTGTTTAGTTCAACCATCCTGTCTTTCAATGCCGTGGTTTTGATAAACCAGGAATCCAGCGGATAGTAGAGCACAGGTTTATCCGTGCGCCAGCAATGCGGATAGGTGTGTTCGTATTTTTCTACTTTGAATGCCTTGTTCTCTTCCTTTAGGATAATGGAGATGATGACATCGGTAGTTTTATAATCGGGATGAGATTCATCTTCGTTGGTATAATTCTTTACGAAGAAATCATTTTCAGTGAGCGGTTTGTGTGTTTTGATGGAATATTTTTTAACGCCCTCCATCAATTTCAGACCGATTTCCCTAACAAATTTTCCTTTCTTGTCTACGGTAGGAATTTCACTTCCATCCACATCTTTCAATGTTAAAGCTGGAATTCCATTTTGCTTTGCCACTTTGTAGTCATCAGCACCAAAAGTTGGCGAAGTGTGCACTACACCGGTACCATCTTCGGTGGTTACAAAATCTGCGGCAACCACCTGAAAAGCTTTGTCAGCATCATAGAATGGCTGTAGATAGGGCATGAGTTGTTCGTAACGGATGCCAACTAATTTATTCCCTTGAAATTCATTTACAATTTCAAACGGAATAGATTTATCACCGCGCTTATATTCTGATATGCTTAAGTCCTTATTTTTTTCAGAAAAATATTTATTTACCAAATCCTTTGCCAGAACAATACTTAATGGTTCGTGTGTGTATTGGTTGAAGGTATTGATTTGCACATAAGTGATTTTATCCCCGACTGCCAGCGCTGTATTTGATGGTAGTGTCCATGGTGTGGTCGTCCAGGCAAGGATGTAAACATCGTGGTCAGGTGTGTGGAATAAGAACTCAGACTTCTCATCCCGCTTCACCTTGAACTGCGCTACAATCGAAGTGTCTTTCACATCTTTATAGCATCCCGGCAAATTCAATTCATGAGAACTTAACCCCGTGCCCGCAGCCGGTGAGTAAGGCTGTATGCTATAACCCTTGTACAAAAGTCCTTTCTCATACAATTGCTTTAGCGACCACCACAAGGATTCGATGTAATCCTTTTCGTAAGTAACATACGGATGATCAAGATCTACCCAATAGCCCATTTTGACAGTGAGGTCGTCCCATTGATCTTTGTACTTCATCACGGTTTCCCGGCACTTTCTGTTGTACTCTTCAACCGAAATTTTTACACCGATATCATCTTTGGTGATGCCCAGTTCTTTTTCTACCTGCAACTCTACCGGCAGGCCGTGTGTATCCCACCCCCCTTTTCGCTTCACCTGAAAGCCTTCAAACGTTTTGAACCTGCAAAAAATATCTTTCACAGTTCGCGCCATCACATGGTGAATACCCGGGGTTCCATTGGCTGAAGGAGGCCCTTCATAAAAAGTAAACGTAGGTTTTCCCTCTCTGTTGGTTATTGATTTTTCAAAAATGTTATGTTCTTCCCAAAAGGCAAGTACTTCCGAAGCGATCTTCGCAAAATCCAGTTCCTTATACTCTGTATACTTTGCCGACATTAGTTTCTAACCTGTTTATATTTTCAAATACTATTTAGATAATCCCCCAAGCTGATTTTATTCTGCCGCACTGTGCTTGTTGTGAATCTTGATCTTGCTCAAGTCAATCACTTTGTCTTCATCAGAAGGGTAAGAATCAGGCTCAACATTGTCTATCAATGCATGATCACCTTTCTTATACCGGCCGCGATCAAATGACAGGATGAGCGAAGGCAAAAGAATAAGGTTGGTAAACATAGAGATGAGCAGTGTCGTTGATGTTAATAATCCAAGCGCGATGGTTCCACCAAATGAAGAAAACGTGAAAATGATAAAACCGGCAAACAATACGATGGATGTATAAATCATACTTTTACCAACTTCCAGAATTGAATTGCTTACAGCCACTGGCACAAAGAAACTTCGTGCATGTAATTCCTGCCTGTACTTAGCCAGAAAATGTATGGAGTAATCAACCGAAATTCCAAACGTGATGCTGAAGATCAACACCGTGCTTGGCTTTAGCGGAATCCCCATGTAGCCCATGATTGCTGCGGTAATCATCATGGGAATAAGATTGGGAATCAATGAAATGATGATCATGTGTGCGTTTGCAAACAAGAATCCCATCGTCACTGCAATCAGTGCAAACGCCAGAAACAAACTACCGCGCAGGTTCTGGATTAAAAATCGATTTCCTTTGATAAATAATGGAGTCGTGCCGGTGATGGTAGCCGTTATATCCGTTCCGGCAAACAAACTATCTATCTTTGGTTGGATAACCCGACTCACCAACGAATCCATTTTGTCAGAGCCAATGTCTGCCACTTGCATGGAGATTCGCATGGTTTGCATGGTAGAGTCAACAAACGAACTGAACAAACCTGAGCTATCCGATTGTCCTTTCATATAGCGAAGGATAAATCCACGTTCGCGGTTGTCGGGAAGAGCATAGCGAGCAGGGTTATTATTATAAAAAGCCTGCTTAGCAGCTTTGACAAAACTTACCAATGAAACGGGTTTAGAAATATCCCGCTGTTCAGCAAGGAAAATTTCCAGTTCCTCAACCTTCTGCAAATTTTTTACATCAATCACACCCCTTCGCTTGCCCGTGTTTATTACAATTTCCAAAGGCATGACGCCACTGAAATTGGCTTCAAAAAATGCCAGATCTTTTTTCACGACACTTTCTTCCGGCAAGTCATCTACCATGTACGACATGGCATTTAACTTTGACATACCGATAATGGCAACAAGTACAGCCACTCCGGTGGCGGAATAAATTGACACTCTGTGTCGGTGAACCATCAGGTCAACCGCATTCAATACCTTATCAAATGCTTTCACATTCAGATGCTTCAAGTGCTTGGCTGACGGTGGCGGCATCCAGGAAAAAACTCCTGGAATTAAAATAAGGCTCACTACAAAAGTTGCCATCACATTAAGCCCGGCGATAATCCCAAACTCCCTGAGGATAGTAATGTCTGCAGTAAGCAACACTAAAAATCCAATAGCTGTAGTTAGATTAGTCAGGAAGGTTGCCAGTCCTACTTTTCTTATTACCCTGCTTATCGCTAAAATTTTATTGCCATGTGATGCAAACTCCGTATGGTATTTATTCATCAGGTAAATGGCATTCGGAATTCCGATGACAACAATGATAGGAGGTATCATACCGCTAAGCAGCGATATCTTAAATCCAAATAATGCAATCGTGCCCAACACCCATACCACGATAATACCAATGACAATCAAGGGGAAGAGTACTGCCCTGAATGATCTAAAGAATATCAAAAGAATAATGCCCGTAATAATTACAGAGACAAGCAAAAATAGTTTAAGCTCTTGCCCTACCTGGCTCGTGATCACAGAGCGAACAAAGGGAAGGCCAGCATAATGTAGTTGGATCCCGGTGCTTTTGGTAAATTTTTCACCTTCAGCAATAATTTGATCGGTGAGACCAACGCGATCTGAAGAATTAAGCACTTCTTTTTTAATGGAAATCAAAATGGCAATGGCGCCATTTTCTTGATTGACAATCTGCCCGATATAAAATTTTTGCTTCTTCGCTTCCGTTAGCAAGCTATCGAGCTGATCCTGGCTGGTTACTTCGCCCGGAAAAACATCGGTAAGAATAAACTGAGTTTTTGCCGTATCTTTTTCAATTTTTTTAATCTGAGGGAGAGAAATGACATCGTTTACGCCAATCATCTTTTTCACCTCCACGCAGAACTCACGCAGTTGTTCAAAATTATTGTATTTGTAAATAGCACTATCCTTTAGACCAACCGCCACGATGTTGCCATCTTCACCGAATTGTTTTCTGAATTCGGTAAAAAATATTTGTTCAGGGTCGTTGGCCGGAATGGTACTACGAAAATCATAACTCATCTCAACATTACGGGCATGAAATCCCATAAAAACCGTGATGAGCCCGATAACTATTATTAGCGGAAGCCGGTATTTAATGATGAAGTGCGATAGTCGCGTCCACATGGATTGGTTACCAGATTTTAAGAGACGGCAAATCTAAGGATTTTTGATGGGAACTGAGGGTGAAAAGCACATAAATGGATGTCAAAAAACGCTGAAATTCAACACCTTCTGCTGGATTAATTCAATGAAATGCCTTTAATTTTTCGATACAACGTGATGGCATGCCGGTCAGTCATCCCTGAGATAAAATCGATAACATTACGAAGCATCCAATAATGCGATTCCGGTGACTCATCAATGCCCGCTTTAATTTCCGGAGGCATCAACCGGATCAGATTCTCATACTTTTTGGAAAGCGCCCCTTCAATGTAAAGTTTTCCCGCTGTGGCAAACTCTTCCAGAAGCCCCGGCAACACTTCATATCCGGCTGATTCAATTTCCACCACATGGCGAGCCCGGTAGATTTTTTCGATTGAAATCTTTGCAATCTCTTTCAGCGCTTGTGAAGAATGACAGTTATCCACAAGGGCCTGATCAAAAGATCCGTCCAGCATTTTCTGCTCATAATCCAAAAATAATGAAGCACATTCATCTACCAATTGATTAATAGCTAACGCCCTTAGCACACCTATCTTCTCATCCTGACCGGGAATCTGTTCCAGTTTTTTCCCATCAAATCTTTCCTTCAGTATCCCTGCTAATAATTCAACGGTATCTTCAAAACTGACAAGCCCCAACCGACAACCATCTTCCAAATCGATGATGTTGTAACAAATGTCATCCGCAGCCTCCACTAGAAATGCCAGGGGATGACGACACCACACATTCTCATCTGAATTGATTAGTTCCAGTTGACCTGCCACTTCGTTGAATAAATTTTGCTCGGATTGGAAAAATCCGAATTTCTTCTGGCTTTTTCTATCCCTAGCTCTTTCTTTCAGCAAGGCCGGACAGGGATATTTTGTGAACGCGCCTAATGTCGCGTAGGTGAGGTGGAGACCCTGGTATTGATTTTTGTTCAAGATTCTGAACCCTTGAGCATTCCCTTCAAATTGTACGAGGTCCGCCCACTGCGCATCTGTTACGAATGGCTCGAACGATCTTCCCAATTTATGATTGGTAAAATAATCTGAAATTCCATCTTCTCCCGAGTGCCCAAAAGGAGGATTACCCAAATCATGCGCCAAGGAAGCCGCTGCTGCGATGGCTCCAAAATCAAAAGCTGAATAATCCGAAAGATCATGACGCTGAATAATGGTTTCTCCTGCTTTCTTCCCCAGCGACCTGCCCACACTGGACACTTCCAGACTATGCGTGAGCCGGGTGTGAACAAAGTCATGCTCCGGCAAAGGATGCACCTGAGTTTTGTCTTGAAGCCTGCGAAACGGATGCGAAAAAATGATGCGGTCATAATCTTGCTCAAAGGCACTTCTAAAAATACCCCCGCTGGTTTTTTTTGATCCGATTCTTTGAGAAGATAATAAAGACGACCACTGCATGAATCAATTTTTTACAATAATAGTCAGGCAATGGGTTCTTTTAAAGCATTATAAAAGAATAGCAACTATTCATTGCTCAATAAAGAAGTTTTCGAGATCCAAATCGTTGGATCCTGATTTAATAATTTTGCCAGTATGTAATATACTGAAGGCATTGCAGTTTTGAATTCTACTGGCCTCTCAAAAAAAATTTCAACCGCCACTGAAAAAACTCATGGAAAAGAAAGTATAGCAGAACGGACGGGTGCCGTTTTGCGACCTGCCACCTCATAGACCTTCCCGATTTGAGATCGGAATTAAATCAAAAAAACAACAACACCAACGATAACAATGATGGTGGTCATTAACGATTATATTTTGCGAAGCAGTGTTTCCATAGAGCAAGCTTCCTGCAAGGTTGATTTCAATACAGATACAGATACTCGCTCCTGTTGCATACTGTCCCGGTGACGCACCGTTACCGCATCATCTTCAAGTGTCTGGTGATCTATGGTCACACAAAAAGGCGTGCCTATCGCATCCATCCTGCGATATCGCTTACCAATTGTATCCTTGTCTTCATAGTAACATTTAAATTGAAGTTTAAGGTCATTCATAATTGATTGCGCTTTTTCCGGCAATCCGTCTTTCTTCATCAATGGCAATATGGCTACTTTATTTGGCGCAATGGCCGCAGGAATTTTCAATACTGTCCGTTCACTTCCTTCATCTCCACCCGAATCTTTTCGGGCTGGCAGCTTTTCTTCAACATAGGCATTGGATAAAACAGCCAGAAACATCCTGTCCAAACCAATAGAAGTTTCCACTACATAGGGAATGAAGTTTTTGTTTTCCTCTGCATCAAAATACTGGAGCTTTTTTCCAGAGAATTTTTCATGATTTTTTAAGTCAAAATCCGTGCGTGAGTGAATTCCCTCCAACTCCTTGAAACCCATGGGAAAATTAAACTGAATATCACAGGCAGCATTGGCGTAGTGCGCCAGGTTAAGATGATCGTGAAAGCGGTAATTCTCTTCACCCAGTCCCAAAGCCTGATGCCATTTCATTCTTTTCTCTTTCCAGAATTCATACCATTTCATCTCCTCGCCTGGCTTCACGAAGAATTGCATTTCCATTTGTTCAAATTCGCGCATGCGAAAAATAAATTGTCTCGCAATAATTTCATTTCTAAAGGCCTTCCCGATTTGAGCAATGCCAAAAGGAATTTTCATCCGTCCGGTTTTTTGAACATTCAGAAAATTGACAAAAATTCCTTGTGCTGTTTCAGGCCTCAGATAAATCTTGTTTGAATCGTCAGCCACAGAGCCCATCTCCGTAGAGAACATCAGGTTAAACTGACGCACTTCCGTCCAGTTGCGAGAGCCTGATACCGGGTCGGCAATTTCAAGATCAACGATCAACTGCTTCAAAGCCTCTAAATCTGGCTTCTCGATGGCATCTTTCATCCGCTGATTGATGTCGTTCACCTTATTCTGATATTCAACTACGCGTGGATTAGTAGCGATAAACATTTCCCTGTCAAAGGAATCACCAAACCGCTTCGCTGCCTTTTCCACCTCTTTATTAATCTTATCCTCAATTTTTGCAATTGCCTCTTCGATGAGTACATCAGCCCTATATCTTTTCTTTGAATCCTTATTGTCGATAAGCGGATCATTAAATGCATCCACGTGACCGGAGGCTTTCCATGTGGTGGGGTGCATAAAAATGGAGGCGTCAATACCCACAATGTTATCGTGGAGTTGGGTCATAAACTTCCACCAATATTCCTTGATATTATTTTTTAGCTCAACCCCATTCTGCCCATAGTCATAGGCCGCTGCCAGTCCATCGTAAATTTCACTTGAAGGAAAGACAAAGCCATACTCTTTAGCATGGGCTATTACTTTTTTCAACAGATTATCATCCAAATTCGCCATAGCCCGCAAAGATAGGTGTACGAATGGAAGTATTAAATCGGCAACCAATTAAAAAAAAGCAA
>CAYTBO010000017.1:0-12711 GCA_964436055.1 uncultured Ohtaekwangia sp. | reverse complement strand
CAGTGCAGTCTCCTTGTTTGGCTTCAAAACAGGAAACGCAAGGTGAAATTGTGAGCCAGTCCCGAAAGTTGAACGTACTGTTATCTGACCGTTGAGTTTCGATATGGTTTCCTTTACAATATACAACCCCAGCCCTGAGCCTTTAGCGCGGTGGGTGGCGCGGTAAAACATATCGAAAATCTTATCTACGTGTTGCGGTTCTATACCTTGGCCGTTGTCCTCAACGGTTATACGGTGTGTGTTTTCCTTCTTAGAATAAATGATTTTAATTATGGCGTTGGGTTTTTGCGAATCGTGGTACTTAATGGAATTGTCCAGCAAATTGGATAGGACTACACTCAGACGGGTAGCGTCCGTGTATAGTTTTACGTCCTCATCTACTTCCAGTATGAAGTTTATGCCTTCGGCGTTTACAGCAAAAGTCAGGTTGTTGATGATGTCTTGTAAAAAAGGCTTAAGACAAAATTCCTCATTCTTTGTTTTAGTATAGGAGTTCCTATAGTGGTCGGTAATATCTCGGGTAAATTTTTCCAGGTTTTTAATACTGCCTTTCATCAATCCCATGTATTCGTGTATTTCACTATGATCGGTGGAGATTTCTGACAAGCGAATAAGCCCGGAAATAGAGCTAAGCGGTGCCCTCATATCATGAGAGGCGCTGTACATAAAGCTATCAAGTTCGGCATTGGCCTTTACCAGTTTTTCATTTTGTTCGCGAATGTGTTTATTGATTTTCTTCAATTCTTTTTCTGATTCATAATTTGTTCTTAGCATTACGAAGACGATGTATGAAGACACATAACTGAAAACGCAAACATTAATAACAAAAAAGGTTTGTATTTGCTCATAGGTAAAATCCCTATAAGGCAAGAATTGAACGTCTGTAAAACGGGTAAGCAAATACAAGCCGGCCGATAAGGCAACGAAGGCAATTCCGTTCCATCGCTCTTCATGCCCGAAAATAAACAGGCCTACCAGGCCGGTGGATCCAAAGTATAGAAATATGCTAGTATCAGAACTTTCGCTGGTTGTTGCCAGGAAAACAACGCAATTGATGGTCAGTAACCCAAAGACTTTAGCGGATAAATGGTATCCTTTTCTGTTGAGCCAATAGGTGAGAAGTCCGCCGGCAAATGCACCGACAAGTAAAGTGGGCGGGACATAAACGCTTAAAAAGATGGTGAGCAGTACATAAAAGGCAGCCACGATCATCACCACCTTAGCAATGTGATTAACTACTTCAACTCTTCGACATGCATATAGTTCTTTCGGTTCGAAAGTGTCAAGGTCAGCCAAATCCATGCGCAATCGGTCAGGCTGGCAACTTAATAAAGATCTGTCTCAAAACAAACTTCCGTCATCTTCACATGAGGCCTGCTTTGCATCAAGCCACAGCTTCACTCAAAAAATCATTCAGCGGCTTCAACGCTTTAAACCCCTCCGTTACTTTTTTGAGAAAATTTTTGTCCGCGACTTCTTTGTCTGTAAATGGATGCGACACGATATAGCTTTTGTGTTTGAGAATATCCAGGTGCGCATGGTCTTTGGGATATCCTTTGGGAGCCGTCTTTAGCTTGTCAAAATCATCCAATTTCTTAAACCACGATTTAAATTTTTTATCCATAAATATTCTATTAAATCCTTTAAAACTATAATCAATTTCCTGTCTGATCTTTGCCAGGTTGGTTGCATCCGGCATGTAAAACCCACCGGCTATAAAGCTTTTATTACCGGGCTCGATGTGCAAGTAGTATCCTGGCTCTTGCAGCATTTTGCCTCCAGGGGAAAAGCCTGCCCCCATATTTACCTTGTAAGGTCGTTTGTCTTTACTGAATCTCACATCCCTATAAATCCTGAAAGCCAGTTTTTTGGGATTTAGGCTTCTCAGGCCCGGATCGAACCTAGCCATCTCCTGGAGAAGGTCCGTCAGAAAACCATCAAACAAGTCTTTTGCAGCGAGATAAGTGGGTTTATTCTTTTCAAACCACTCCCTGTCATTATTCTTTGCCAGGGCCTTTAGAAACTTCAGAATGATATTTAATTCCATAGGTATTTTATTGATTATAATTTTTCAACAATCGATTCAAGGGACATACCCCGGGATGCCTTTACGAGAATCGTTGCGTCGGTTATAGGGTTATCCTGAAGATATTGACGAAGTTGTTCTTTTGTTTCAAAATATTTTATGGGCAACGCGGATTGAATTCCCGCCTTGATCAATTTACCGCAGAAAAGACCTTCATTGATTTGATATTTACCAATCAGGTCGCCCAAGCGCCTGTGTTCAGTTTCACTTTCATTTCCTAGTTCGTACATGTCACCCAGTATGGCTACACGTTTTTTTGCCTTCATGCCTGACAGACTTTCTAACGCAGCCTCCATGGAACTCGGGTTGGCATTGTAAGCATCAAGAATAATGGTGTTTGTTCCTTTTACAACAATTTGCGAACGCATATTGTCCGGAACATAAGTCTCAATAGCTTCCTTTACTTTACCTGAATCAACGTTAAAGAATTTTCCAATTGTTAGCGCAATGGCTATGTTTTCAAAATTATACACTCCAATCAAATTGGTTTGAATGGTTTCATCCTGCTCGGTCAACACCTTGATATAAGGCTCCGCTGAGATCATCTCACAATGATAATAGTCTCCTTTAGCCGGATAGAACAGCGGGTTTTCAAATCGTTTTGCCATATTCATCAATACCGTATCCTCTGAGTTGATCCAAACAATACCTTTGTTTTTAATTAAATGTTGATAAAGTTCAGATTTTCCCCTTATGATATTATCAAATCCACCAAATGTTCCAATGTGTGCCTTACCTATGTTAGTTATATAACCATGAGTAGGGTTGGCAACTTCACACAAAGTGGCGATTTCCCCTACATGATTTGCTCCCATCTCCACCACAGCAATTTCAATGCTTCCATCGATAGAAAGAATCGTGAGCGGAACGCCTATATGATTATTCAGATTTCCTTTGGTAGCAAGCACTTTGTATTTCTTCTTCAAGACGGCACTCACCAGTTCTTTGGAGGTAGTTTTCCCGTTGGAGCCTGTAAGGCCAATAACCGGAATCGACAACTGGTCGCGATGATGCCTGGCTAATTCCTGAAGCGTCTGCAAAACATCGGGAACCAAAATATATCTTTCATCTTTTATCCGGTCAGGTTCATCTACCACCACATATGCCGCTCCCTTTGCCAACGCTTCATCGGCAAACTGGTTGGCATTAAATTTTTCTCCGCGCAGTGCAAAAAATACCGAACCTCGGGTGATTTGACGTGTGTCTGTGGAGACACTTCCTGACTTTTTATATTTATCGTATAGTTTTTCCAGGTCAGAAGTCATAAAACGCTCCCTTAATCATTAAAATAAAATATCTTGCAAGCTAAGATAACAGGTAAGGACTGACCAACGTTATCTCTTTAAAAAATTTTCCATTAGTCCAGATCCCTGAACGCGTACATGCTTGTCCGATTAAGTTTCTGTCTCGCTTTTCTTTTTTCTCGTGGGGTATCCGCGCAATTTACTTACGCGCTGGATCAACGTATTCCAGTTGAAGTTGATGGAAAAACGCTTCGCATGCCCTGGGCCGGTGGCTTGAACTCCGCACAATTCAATACCATCGACTTAAATAACGATGGCAAGAAAGATCTTGTGGTCTTTGATCGCGCATCCAATAAACTAAGCACGTTTTTGAATGTGAATGATCAATACATGTATCACCCTGAGTATGAAACGCTTTTTCCCGATGAACTAAACCGGTGGATACTGCTTCGCGATTATAATTGTGATGGCAAAGAAGACATCTTTACAGCCAGCAGCAATGGCATTTCAGTGTATGAAAATATTACTACAACAGACGGAAATCTTGAGTGGCAAAAACTTAAGTTCTTCGCACCCCCATTACCGAGCGCCCCTCCCAACACACCTGGAATTTTTACGGAAATTATATTGACACAGGGGTTTTCAAAAATAAATATATTCCCGGGCACCAACGATATTCCCACCATTACCGATATGGATGGTGACGGCGACCTCGACATCGTAAACATGCGCTTTGTAAATCCGGGAACAGCAGAATATCACAAAAATCTCAGCATGGAGAACTATGGCACTTGCGATTCTTTAGAATATGTAAGGGTCACGTCACGGTGGGGCGACTGGGAAGAATGCGATTGTGGTCAATTTGCCTTTGGCGAAGCCTGTACTTCTTCAGGAGGCAGAACCCAACACAATGTAGGAAAATCATTGCTTGCCATTGATGTGAATGGAGATGGAAACAAGGATTTGCTTTTTGCCGAAGAAGATTGTCCGGTCTTATATTACTTGGAAAACGATGGCACTACAGAAAATGCCGATTTCAATACGGCCATTCCCTTTCCGCAATCTAATGCGGCCGTCATGCCATCATTTCCCAGTCCCTACTATGAGGATGTAGATTTTGACGGTAAACCCGATTTGATCGTGTCCCCAGCGGTTTACGCACGGACAGGACTCAATAATCCGTTCACAAATTCTGTGTGGTTATACAAAAACACAGGAACCACCCAGTCGCCCAATTTTACTTTTGTAAAAAATAATTTTTTGCAGGACGAGATGATTGACGTGGGGGACTTCGCATTCCCTGCTTTCTTTGATTACGATGCCGATGGTGATCAGGATATGTTTATTGGAAATTATGGAAATTCCCAATTCATCGGGGTAATCGCATTTTATGAAAATGTGGGAACCGCGTCATTACCATCGTTCAAACTGATCACCACAGACTACCTCAATCTTTCGCAGCTTTCACAATTTAGTATGAAACCGCAGTTTATCGACATAAACAGCGATGGAAACATAGACCTGGCTTTTATGCTTGCTGACCCAACCCGGTTTATCAGCAACCTGCTTTTTATTCCCGGGAATAGCCCCAATACGCTCAACTTTGATGGTCAGCAAATTCAATCCGCAAACTTTAATGCCGGCATAAACGAGAATGTATTACTCGAAGATATAGACCAGGATGGCAAGGTGGATATGCTCGTAGGCCGAGCCAACGGTTCGCTTGAATTCTGGAGGAATGCAGGCGCCCCGGGTTCCTTAAGTTTTCAACTGGTCACTACAGAATTCATGGGACTGGGTCAAAGTATCACCAGAACCAACCTAAATGCATCCGTAGCTGACCTAGACAATGATGGGCGTCCGGATTTACTGATAGGCGACCAGCGGGGCAACATCACTATTTTTGGTGATTACCGTGGCACTCAAAATTCGCCACAACCTGTGACCGAAATTCTATTTGACCAATTTAGCCAGTCGTATATTGGTCGTAATCTCGGGGCCAGAATAAAACCGGTGGCCGTAAATTTGTTTAACAGCAATAAACCCTCGATTGCTGTCGGTACAGTTGGGGGCGGCATGCTTATTTTAAAAAATGACGATGGACAGCTCTTACCCGACGAGCCTGAAATTGTAATTTACCCAAACCCATTGCCCCGAAATGAAAAATTGACTGTACAGGGTGATCGCAATATGTTGATGGAGCTATTTTCTATAGTGGGTCAAAGGATTTCGGAGCCTGTCTTTGTAACCGGAAATCAGCCCCATTTCTTTGAAATAGCCGGATTAGCTCCCGGAATTTATATTGCCCGATTTACGATAGCGGGCAAAACCTATGGCAGAAGGTTCGTTATCATGTGATGAAGTTTTTAGGTTTTCTGAAGGCCATTTTTGACGACTTAATTCTTACCGGCTTTATTTTAATCACAACTTGGAATTTTAGGGCTCTTTTAGCGATATTTGCAGTCCCTTTTGAAAAAGGGCATTAAATTAACCAAGAACACAGATATGGCACGGGTATGTCAAGTTACAGGGAAAAGGACGCAGGTAGGAAACAACGTTTCGCACGCCAATAATAAGACGAAAAGGAAGTTTTACCCAAACCTCCATACAAAGCGTTTTTTTATACCGGAAGAGAATAAGTGGATAACGCTCAAGTTATCAGCCAGTGCAATCAAGACGATCAATAAGAAGGGCATAACCGCCGTATTGAAGTCAGCAAAGGCCAAGGGAACCTTGACATTATAATTTTAAAATTGCATCACAATGGCAAAGAAAGGAAATCGTATACAGGTGATTTTAGAGTGCACTGAGCACAAAACCAGCGGCTTGCCAGGGATGAGCCGGTATATCACTACCAAGAACAGGAAAAATACTACTGAGCGTATTGAGCTTAAGAAGTACAATTCCATCATGAAAAAATATACACTACACAAAGAAATTAAGTAACCATGGCTAAGAAAGTTGTTGCTTCGCTAAAGAAAACAGACGGAAAAAACTTTGCTAAAGTGATCCGTGCTATTCGTTCTGAAAAGTCAGGCGCTTATACCTTCAAAGAAGAGATTGTGCCCACAGAATTGGTAAAGGAAACCTTGGCTAAAAAGTAATCTTTGATCACCGGAATATGAAAAGTCCCTTTCTGGGACTTTTTTGTTTTCACTAATCGTTACCCTAGCATGGCATTGTTTGGCAATCTATTTTCCAAAGAGAAAAAAGAATCACTGGATCAGGGGCTAAAAAAAACGCAAGAGAGTTTTTTTGGTAAACTGGGTAAGGCAATTGCCGGAAAATCCACCGTAGATGATGAAGTGTTGGATAACCTGGAGGAGGTGCTGATTGGTTCGGATGTTGGCATCAATACAACCTTGAAAATCATCGAACGAATTCAGCAACGGGTAGCGCTGGACAAATACCTGGGTACAAATGAACTTGACGGCATTCTCAGAGAGGAAGTTGCTTCCTTGTTGTCAGAAAACAATACAAAAGGTCTTGCCAACTTTGAAGTGCCTGAAAACATCAAGCCATACATCATTATGGTGGTAGGAGTAAATGGTGTAGGGAAAACAACTACCATTGGCAAGCTCGCTGCGCAATTCAAAGAGAATGGAAAGCAAGTATTATTAGGAGCGGCAGATACGTTCAGGGCAGCGGCTGTTGATCAACTGAAACTTTGGGGTGAACGAGTCGGTGTGCCTGTTATCGCTAAGGGTATGAATACCGATCCATCTTCGGTTGCCTATGATGCTGTAAAAGCAGGGATAGAGAATGGATCAGATGTCATCCTTATCGATACGGCCGGAAGGCTGCACACTAAGGTAAACCTGATGAATGAGCTCTCTAAAATTGAACGGGTAATTCAAAAGATCGTCCCCGAAGGTCCGCATGAAGTAATGTTGGTTCTGGATGGAAGCACAGGTCAGAATGCGGTGATCCAGGCTCGCGAATTTACCAAGGCTACCCATGTAACTTCGTTGGCCATTACCAAACTTGACGGTACAGCGAAAGGGGGCGTTGTTATTGGTATTTCAGACGAATTTAAAATCCCTGTGAAATATATCGGGGTTGGAGAAAAAGTTGAAGATCTTCAGGTGTTCAACAAAGTGGAATTCGTCGATTCTCTTTTTAAGAAATCTTAGTGATTTCGGGCAAACCGCCAATACAACTGGTAGTTAAAACCCCAATATGTATTTTTTGATGCCAGCCCATATCCCGGAATGTCGTAAACACTAAACTGCCCTTTTGTGCCTACTGAAGGGGCTACTTTTAGCCTTGCGGTATAGCCCATCCAAAACTCTCTCCAGATCTTTACCCGCAATCCAAGCGTTGCTTCACCCCAGCCTGCTTTCATGCTTTCGTTACTAAAAGTCTGCTGTCTGTTTCCAAATACAAGATCATCCGAAAAGTAGTTAAGTTGTTCCTGAAAGGAAGCACGGGCATATCGAAGCCCGATGAAAAACATATTTTTGTCAGGATCCTTCAGTAACAAGTTTACATCAAATCCTACCCTGAAATAATTTCCTGAATTCGAATACTGTTGTGTTTCCGACGCAAAATTCTTTTCCCAGTTGCCTGCCTCAACCGTAAAATAATACCGTGAGAAATCTATATCGGCACTTACTTCCCATCCATCAAACTGATCCGAAAGCGGAATTTTTAGCAATGAAATCAAATCCGCGCCAACCCGTATACCGGTCGGTCTGAACCCTCGCATCTCCAAGGTGTCAGCGTGCTGAGCCCACACACCACATGAAATCAGAATAAGCAATAGGCTAATCGTTGATGATTTCAAGGTTGACCAGGGTTGGGAATTGAATGAAGTCACTTACTACAGTGGCTGGCGTGGTAAAATCCGATGATAAAATTTGCAAACTTGAGAATAATGTTTGATCACACTGCTCATGAAAGGTTTGTTGTGTCCTGACATACCCCACTGAGAATTGTTTTGCTCCACTTTCAAAGTCAATGGTGAAATTGGTTAGATCCTGAGACTCGTCAAGGGGTAGGCGTAGAACTGAAGTCAATTCATCAATGTGAAATTCTTCGGATGTATAAGAAGCGGTTACTTTGTTGATCTGCAGTGGCACGTCCTCCGGTCTGCCTGCGTTCTTGAATCTCACCTCAAGCAGATTTGTTCGCGGGCAACGCAGCAGCAGTACATTTGTTGTCGGGGGATCGTGAATAGAGTCCTGAACTACCCGGGCAATATCATACCCGAAACTACTGCTTACCTGAAGGTTTTTTATGAAGTTCTGCTCACCGCAAACCGCAAAAAACGATTGGGCTTGAAAATCATAAGAAAGTGATATCGATGCCAATCCATTTTCAGCATTATCAAAAGTAATTTGGGTAGTAGTACTGTTGGGATTGAGTGGAAAAACCAGCGATGGTAATTCACTATTGGGATAGAAAACCAAAGGAAGGTAGTCCAACGATGCGCCTTTTATTAATTCTGCCAATTCATCACCATCCGCATTGTCATTGGCTAGAAGCTGGCGGAAACCTACTTTAACTAAATTTGGTATGGGGCATCGATACACCTCTATGTTTACCCCAACTGGAGTAGTGGGTGTACTATTAATAACCCTGACAGAATCAAAACTGTGATTAAGAATATTCAAGTTCGAAAAAACAAAACGGGGACCACAGTCAACGGATTCAAATTCGGCTATTGATTCATAACTCATTAATACATTATGAACACCCCGCGTAGTGCTCAGCTCTACGGACTGCTGAGATGATGCCGACCGAAGGGGTAGTGCCATTGAAGTGATCAGTGAAGATTGAAAGAAAATGCTATCTGAGCCTTCAATTGAAATTCCAAAAATCCCAAGACTGTCCGCCTGACCATCAAACAATTTTTTGAAAGAAAAGCCAACTAAATTATTGCGCAGTCCAAGGCAATTCGGGTTATCAAAACAAGAACCCAAAAAAATGGAAACCAGTATGAGGAGCAATATCTTGCTTAGAATCTTCATTAAGGCTGCAAAGATAACCCATCAAGTTTAAGGCCAAATCATTGCCATGCACTAATCTCTCCTTGGGAGATATCAATTTTTTCAACTATCCACAATTACAAAAGGCAATAATCAGCGCTATTTAGGTTTATATCAACCTTCAGGATTTTTGTGGCTTCTTGCTAAAAATCATTTCCTGTTCAGCCAATAGAGCTTAACTCCTTCAAGCTTCGTATTTTTGCCCCCTTTAACAGAAAAAATTGAAGACAAAAGGAGCCAAAAAGACGAAAGTAAACATTGTTACGCTCGGCTGTTCAAAGAACACGGTCGACAGCGAGGTGTTACTGACCCAACTAAAAGGCAATGGTATTGAGGCTACCCATGAATCTCCAAAAGACGATTCCAATATCGTGGTTATCAATACTTGTGGCTTTATAGACAACGCAAAGCAAGAATCCATTGATACCATTCTTCGCTATGTTGATGCCAAACAAGAAGGCATAATCGAGAAAGTCTATGTGACGGGTTGCCTTTCACAGCGATACAAGGATACACTGGAAAAGGAAATTCCGGAAGTTGACTCCTGGTTTGGAACACGCGATCTATCACGCCTTCTAAAACTACTCAATGCTAATTACAAACATGAATTGGTGGGGGAGCGAATTCTTACGAATCCCAGTCATTTTGCATACCTGAAAATTTCCGAAGGTTGCGACCGGCCTTGTTCATTTTGCGCTATCCCCCTAATGCGGGGAGGTCATATTTCACGGCCGATTGAGGAATTGGTTTTGGAAGCAAAAAATCTTGCAAGGCAAGGCACAAAAGAATTATTACTTATTGCACAGGACTCAACTTACTATGGTCTGGATCTGTATAAGACAAGAGCCTTGTCTGAACTGCTTAAAAAATTATCCGATGTAGATGGTATTGAATGGATTCGGTTGCACTATGCATTTCCAACTGGATTCCCTTTGGATGTTTTGGAAGTAATGGCCGAGCGGAAAAACATTTGCCATTACCTGGATATTCCCCTTCAGCATGGCGCTACCAATATGCTCAAGATCATGAAGAGAGGAACAACCCGGGAAAAAACCACAATTTTATTAAATATAATCCGGGAGAAAATTCCTGATATCGCTATACGTACAACGCTCATAGCAGGACATCCCGGAGAAACAGAAGCCGACTTTGAAGAGATGATGGGCTTCGTAGCTGAATCCAAATTTGAGAGGCTTGGCGTTTTTGCTTACTCTCATGAAGAGAATACGTTTTCACATACCCTGAAAGATGATGTGCCAGCTGGCATCAAACAACGGCGAGTAGACACCATTATGGACATACAACAACGTATTTCCCTGGAGCACAATCAAAACAGAATTGGCAGACAGTATAAAGTGTTAATCGATCGAAAGGAAGGAGGTCAATTTATCGGCAGAACAGAGTATGACTCTCCCGAAGTGGATAATGAAGTGCTCATTGATGCGGGCGAGAACTACCTGCGTATTGGGGATTTTACAGAAGTGCTGGTCACCGATGCAACCGAGTTTGACCTAATTGCACATCCCGTTTGAGGAACTTTCATAAATTCATAAACTTATAAACCTAAAAGTCGTTATTCGCTTTATGTCTATTCTACCAACCCTGAGCGCTTGTTGACCATGCAGCATACAAAAATCCCCTTCCAGGATACCAGGATATTTTCATCTTTTTTCCTCGATTATATCTCACAAGAAGATTCACTTAAACCATTCTACAATCGATTTCCAACTGTCAACGCCTTTGCGGATCAAATAATTGAAAAACAAAAAAAATTTGATCAATCCGCTAGACACACACTGGTAGACGTTTTAACCAAGCAATATCAGGATTTGAAAATTTCTGATCTCACAAAAGCAAACATTGAAAATCTAAGGAGCAGTAATACGTTCACTATCACCACAGGTCACCAACTCAACCTATTTACCGGGCCTTTATACTTCATTTACAAAATTGTATCGGTTATCAACACGTGCCGAATTCTTAAGAAGGCATACCCCAATTCGAATTTTGTGCCCGTATATTGGATGGCATCTGAAGACCACGACTTTGAAGAGATCAGTTATTTTAAATTGCACGGTAAAAAATACACCTGGACCACATCGCAACAAGGAGCTGTAGGCCGTTTTGATCCAAAATCAATTAAGTCTATACTCGCTGAACTTCCTGGTGACGTTGCTGTTTTTGAAAAAGCCTACATGAAACACAATACATTGAGTGATGCCGCTCGCTACTATGTCAATGAATTGTTTGGTAAAGAAGGTTTGGTTGTCGTTGACGCTGACGATAGGTTGCTCAAATCACAATTGAAGACCGTGATAGCGGATGACCTATTCTTTCATACGTCCAAGACAAAGGTAGAAGAAACGAATGCCAAGCTTAACCAGGCCGGATACGAAACCCAAGTCCATGCCCGGGATATAAATTTTTTCTATCTGGATGAAAATCTGCGCAGCCGGCTTGAAAAAAAGAACGATGAATTTGTGGTCTTAGACGCCAACATTCGTTTTAATAAGAGCACCATCGAAAAAATGATCGTTGAAGAGGCTGAGAAATTTAGCCCGAATGTAATACTCAGGCCACTTTTTCAGGAAATGATACTTCCGAATCTTGCCTACATTGGTGGGCCCGCCGAAGTTATTTACTGGCTTCAACTAAAAGGGGTGTTTGATCACTTTAGCGTACCCTTCCCTGTGCTGATGCCAAGAAACTTTGCCATGGTTCTCGACGGACCCATAGCGCGAAAATTTGATAAGACTGGACTTTCTATTGCAGAATTATTCGAAGAAAAAAATCATCTCTTCAATGATTGGGTATTGAAAAATTCGCATCATAACCTCACCCTTATGAGCGAATTAAAAACAGTAAATCAATTATTTGATGAAATAAAGCTTAGAGCAACCAACATCGACCCAACCTTAAGCCAACTGGTGGCAGCCGAAACCAAAAGAGCCAACAACAGCCTTGCCAAGATCGAACAAAAATTGCTGAAGGCTGAAAAACGCCAGCACACAGATAGGCTGCGCCAACTTGATGAAATAAAAGAAGCACTATTTCCAGGCGGTGGCCTGCAAGAGCGAAGTGATAATTTTTTGAATTTCTATCAACAAGATAAATCCTTCATTGAAAAACTGATTAATGCATTCGATCCGCTCGACTTCAAATTCAATGTGCTTAGCTACCCTTATTCAAAATAAGTTGCGCTTCAGACCGCCTATAGGATTTTGATTCTCCATTCTTGTGACGCGCTATTTCGTTCGTCCAAGTCCTCTTGCTGCTCGGCTGTTAAAACCTCCTCACGATCTGCATGATTTGATTGAATAAAGATATAAGATAAATTTCACGCTGAGTAGGCAAGAGGGAGTTTCACCCTCAAGCCTCTCACAGAACCGTA